>NZ_JALJRE010000040.1:0-263 GCF_024519855.1 Bradyrhizobium sp. Bra78
GTTGGTGTCGGCCAGGGTCAGGTTGGACGAACCGGTCTGCAGCACGTTGATCAGGCTCTTGTTGAAGTCCTGACGAACCTGCACCACCGAGAGGTTCGAACCGAGGCTCGAGGCCTCCGAGCGCAGCGTGCTCGACGCGGCGTTCAGGTTCGACAGCACCTTGTTGGTCGCGGAGTTGTCGATGAAGTCGACACCGCTGGTCAGCGAGGCGAGGCCGAGACCCTTGGAGTTGTAGGTCACGCCGGTGATGCTGAGGTTCGACT
>NZ_JALJRE010000041.1:0-261 GCF_024519855.1 Bradyrhizobium sp. Bra78
CGGCAGCCACGGAGTCGACTGAAGCTGACTCCGCACCGGGCAACGGTGTCGGCAAAGGCGCCGAGAACCACGCTGCGGCTGCGGAGGCTTCGCCAGGGTCCGCGAAACAGGCGGAAGCAGGCGGCGTGGAACACGGCAACTCCGCGCACGCGGCAAACGCATCGGAAGCAGCCGAGATCGTCGAACCGGACGTCGCAACGGCCGGTAGCGCGGGCCACGGTAACTCGGAGCACGCTTCGGAGCCAGGGTCTGCACAGGCGG
>NZ_JALJRE010000042.1:0-243 GCF_024519855.1 Bradyrhizobium sp. Bra78
GGTTGGACGAACCGGTCTGCAGCACGTTGATCAGGTTCTTGTTGAAGTCCTGACGAACCTGCACGATCGTCAGGTTCGAACCGAGGCTCGAGGCTTCCGAACGCAGCGTGCTCGACGCGGTGTTCAAGTTGGTCAGCACCTTGTTGGTGGCGGCGTTGTCGATGAAGTCGACACCGCCGGTCAACGCAGCGAGGCCGAGACCCTTGGAGTTGTAGGTCACGCCGGTGATGCTGAGGTTCGACT
>NZ_JALJRE010000004.1:0-478663 GCF_024519855.1 Bradyrhizobium sp. Bra78
ATGTTCGAATACGAAAACGCCGCTTCGGGAAACCGAGGCGGCGTTTTCGTTTGTGCGCATGACACGCGCGCAGGGCTATGGCGCTCAGGCGCGGCCCTGTCCGTGCACATAATAGGCGTAGATCTCCGCAACCCGATCGACCGACATCCGGTTTCGCTGCTCGACGGCGAGCGGACGATCGGTCGACTCGAGTTCAATCGAGGGCTTGCTCAGCGACACCCAGACTCCCAGGACGAGCAGCTTCGGTCTCGCCATGGACCGGAATCCCCAGGCAGCCGTGCGCGAACTAATGCGCGTCATCGACGATGCAGGTGTCCGCGTCCAGTGCGCAGCGGCTGTCACGCTCGCCGGCGGGGATGGAATAGAAATAGATCGGCGCGTCGGCCGAAAAGCCGGGCATCCCCTCGTGCCACTCTTGGCAGCAGGCGCACTTGAAGCGGAACATGGTCTCACCGAGGTTTCGTGTCGGCGACAGGATATCAAAAAACTTGTCCGATTGACTGAGCAGAGCTGCCACCTTGCTCCCACCGACTTGTGATCATTCAGCCATGATCTCCGGTTAGCTGGGCCTCGCCGAGTTCATGCGTAGTTCATTTCAAAATCCCTAGCTTTCCAGCGCCGAAATCGACCATCCCCCTTCACGAGGAGACTTCCATGCCAGCATTGCTTCGTCCCGCCCTCACCGTGCTCGGCGTCGCGTGCCTTCTGTCCGCAGCATCGCTCGCCTCCTCCGGCACCGCTTTCGCGCAGGCCAAGCAGCAGACCGCGCCGGCCCCGCAGGCCGCGCCCGCGCAGGCGCCTGCGCTGAAGCAGATCGCGCTGACTGACAAGCAGCTCGACGGAGTGCTCGCCGCGCAGAAGGACATGGACGCGATCACCGAGAAGCTTCCGGAGAACACCGCGCCCGACCAGAAGGTGATCGGCCAGCTCGACGGCGTCGCCAGGAAGAACGGATTTGCCGGCTACGACGACTACAATAACGTCCTCGACAACATCAGCCTGGTGCTCGGCGGGTTCGATCCCGCGACCAAGAAATATGTCGGCGGCGAAGCCGTGATCAAGTCGCAGATCGCGCAGGTCCAGGCCGACAAGAAGATGCCGGCCAAGGACAAGAAGGAAGCCCTCGACGAGCTCAACGAGGCGCTGAAGACGCCCGCGCCCCAGGTCGAGAACAAGGCCAACATCGATCTCGTCGGCAAATATTACGACAAGCTGGTCGCGGTGCTCGGCGACGATCAGAACTGAGACGTAACTCTCGTGTCCCGGACGCGCTGCAACGCGCAAGCGTTGCTGCGCTGCGTCCGGGGCACGAGAGCACGACTCGTTTCGCTCCCGTAGTCGCAAACATCGCCGCAAAAAAGCCCCGGAGACATCTCCGGGGCTTTCGTCGTTTCCGAGGTCACGTGTCGCTCAGCGGCTCACGTTCGTGTCCGCATCCGCATCATGAAACTATCGAAGCTCAGCTCGGCGACCTGCATCCAGGCCAGCGATTCGCTGCGGAAAGCCGTCAGGCTCGCA
Organism: Bradyrhizobium sp. Bra78; assembly: GCF_024519855.1. NCBI lineage: Bacteria > Pseudomonadati > Pseudomonadota > Alphaproteobacteria > Hyphomicrobiales > Nitrobacteraceae > Bradyrhizobium > Bradyrhizobium sp. Bra78. The sequence continues at coordinate 1,519 of NZ_JALJRE010000004.1, forward strand.
TACATCTTGCCGAAATGCGGATTCGACTTGGCGAGATCGGCATAGATCTCGCTGGCCGCGCCGTAGCAGCTTTCGAGCACTTCCTGCGGGAACGGCTTCAGAATCGCGCCGGCCACCAGCAGACGCTTCAGCGCCGGCGGATTGACGAAGTCGTATTTGCCGGTCACCCAGGTGAAGGTATCGCGCGAAGCGGCATCGACCGCGGCCTGGTAGTGCTTCGGCAGCGCGTTCCACTTCTCGAGATTGATGATGTTGTGACCCTGGCCGGTGCCTTCCCACCAACCGGGATAGTAATAGTACTTCGCAACCTTCACAAAGCCGAGCTTCTCGTCGTCGTAAGGCCCGACCCATTCTGCGGCATCGAGCGTGCCTTTCTCCAGTGCGGGATAAATATCGCCCGCGGCAATCTGCTGCGGGACGCCGCCGACCTTGGCGATGATCGTGCCGGCAAAGCCGCCAACCCGGAACTTCAGTCCCTTGAGATCGTCGATCGACTTGATCTCCTTCCGGAACCAGCCGCCCATCTGGGCTCCGGTCGAGCCCGTCGGAATGCCGATGGTGTTGTACTCCTTCAGGAGATCGTTGATCAGGTCCTGGCCGCCGCCCCACTGGAGCCACGAGATGTGCTGACGCGTGTTCAATCCGAACGGCAGCGCCGTACCGAACGTGAAAGCGGGGTTCTTGCCCCAATAATAGTACAGCGCAGTGTTGCCCATCTCGACCGTGCCGTTCGCGACGGCATCGAGCACCTGCAGCCCTGGCACGATCTCGCCAGCGGCGAATGGCTGGATCTGGAAACGATTGTCGGTGATCTCGGCGACGCGCCTGGCGAAGTACTCGCATCCTCCGTAGAGCGTATCCAGGGCCTTCGGCCAGCTCGCGGTGTATCGCCATTTGATCTCGGGCATCGACTGCGCGATCGCCGGCGTAGCGACGGCACTCGCGGCCAGGCCCAATCCGCCTGCCGTCAGGAATTTACGACGTTCCATGCGTCTCCCCTCCTGTGATGTCGAGTCCTCGACGAGGGATCGCGATCTTGTCGCCGCTTCGGTGTTCGCCGTAGATCGACGTTTTGTGATGTCCGAAATTGAATCCCGGATCGCGGTCAGGATGACGAAAGGGTCTCCTTAAATCAAGCGCACTTTGGTCGTGCTCTGGGGCAATCCGTCAATGCTGCGCCGCGAACGCCGCTTCCATCGCCTTGCGCGTCCTGATCGTCTCATCGCCTGCGTCGAACTCGACGTCGCTCCATCGCACGATCTCGCCATGGGCGACGTCGTGCTTCAGCTTGAGGCGATGCGCCAGTCCGATCGGCAGGACGCCGGCCTTGAGGCTCGTAGCCGCCGGCACCAGCTTGCCCCACACCGTGTAGCCGCCTTCTCCGTCCAGCATCTCGCCGGCGCGTAGGTTGCGTTTTGCCACGGAAGCGACGTCGCCGCGGAAGCCATGGGGCTGCCCGGTCGGCTCTCCCCGCAGAGCGGCCGACAGAACCGAAATATTCAGCTCGAGCCCGATCAGATGGTAGGGCTTGTACATCGCAGCGTACCGTCCGCTCGCGTCGGTCTTGAGGCCGTATTGCCTTAAGCAGTCGGCGGCATAGTCGTTCGGCGCCTCCAGCACGACGTAAACGCCCCAGCGCAGGTCGCGAAACACCGGCCGGCCGTCGCGCTCGAGCGAGGAGACCACTTCCACGACGCCGGGTCGCTCCAGCACGCCGCCCTTGCTGCGCGGCCGCATGATGTGCGGCAGATCGTCGACGCCGCAGGGCGGAAACAGCAGGCCCTCCGAAGGCACGTCGAGCCCGCAGGCGTTGGCAATTGCGGCCATCTCGATCGCTGATTTGGTGCCGTCGAGGAAGGAGTTGAACATCTGCGGATTCATGCCTGCCGACTGCGCTTCGCCCGCGGTCAAGCCGTAATGCTGCCAGACGCCATGCGGCGTCACGTCGTGATAGGCCGGCAGGTATTTCGTGCCCTTGCCGGCGGCGACCACACGAAAGCCGGTGGCGCGGGCCCAGTCGACCATTTCCGCCGTCAGCGCCGGCTGGTCGCCATAGGCGAGCGAATAGACCACGCCGGCCTTGCGCGCTTCCTCGGCGAGCAGCGGGCCCGCCAGCACGTCGGCCTCGACATTGACCATCACGATATGCTTGCCGGCTGCGATCGCGGCGCGCGCATGCCTGACGCCGACGGCGGGATTGCCGGTCGCCTCCACCACCACATCCATCGCCCCGCCGGCAATGGCGCGTGCGCCGTCATCGGTGAAGACGGTCGCGGCAATGCGTGCCGCGTCCCATCCCACTGTGCGGCAGGCCTCGCGTGCGCGCTCGCGGTCGATGTCGACGATGATGGGCACCTCCAGCCCAGGCGTGTGCGGCACCTGCGCCAGGAACATCGAGCCAAACTTGCCGGCCCCGATCAGCGCGACGCGGACAGGCTTGCCGGTGGCGGCGCGGGCCTGGAGGAGCCGGAAGAGGTTCATGGGGGATTTATCCGATATTTTCAGCTGATACGGCTTGCGCTTGGTTCACCTCTCCCAATGGGAGAGGTGGATGGCGCTCATGGCGGCGACTTTACTCCGCCGCTTGTCGCGGCGCACGCGCGAGCCGCACCAGCGCGTCGTCGTCCACCGTCTTGATCGGCGCAAAATCGCGGTGTGCGATGTACTCCGGCCGCGTCGGTGTGCGGATGTAGTTCGAGACCGCATTCAGCGTCAGGTATACGATCTTGCGCGGGTAGGGCGTGATGTTGCCGCTGGAGCCATGCACGAGATTGCCGTGGAACATCAGCATGCCGCCGGGCTTACCGGTCGGCGCGACGATGCCGCCTTGCTTGACGAGACGCGTCACGGTCTCCTCGTCCAGCGTCCACAGCGGATAGGAGGTGGTCGAGAGGTCATGCGAGGCCTTGAGGTCGCCGGCGTGCTGACTTTGCGGCACCAGCATCAGGGGACCGTTGATCGGCATCACCTCGTCGAGGAAGATCGCGATGTTCATCGCGCGCGGCTCCGGCATGCCGTCGTCGCGCTTCCAGGTGCCGTAATCCTGGTGCCACTGCCAGACATCGCCGGTGAAGGCCGATTTCGCGTTGATCTTGAACTGGTGCATGTAGACCGGCTCGCCGAACAGCTGCTCGACCGGGTCGATCATGCGCGGATGCGCACCGAGGATGCGGAAAGCCTCGTTATAGAGGTGCGCGGCAAACGCGGTGCGCGGCGCGCCGCTCTTCTCGCGCCAGACCTCCGGCCGGTTGGCGTCGTAGATGCCGACCGCCTCGCGCGCGAGCAAGTCCACTTCCTCCTGGCTGAACAATTCGGGCAGGAACAGCCAGCCCTCGCGATGGAAGAACTCCAATTGCTCCTGGGACAGTTTCATGGGTCGTCCTCCTGCTTTGATTTTTGTTATCGCTCGTCATGGCCGGGCTTGACCCGGCCATCCACGTCTTTGGCGGTGGTGGTCGCTACGCCGCCACCTCGTCCGTCGCCCTCAATCTCTCCTCGGTCATCCGTCCCGCCGTCTGCGCATGGGCGAGCGCCGCACGTTCGGCCGCCGCCGAATCGCCAGCGAGAATATGTCCGGCGATATCGGCATGCTCGGCCCAGGCGCTACCGCGATAATCGAGCTCCGACAACACCGTCGCCATCGAGCGGCGCATATGCGGCCATTGCGGCGCGATCGTCTCCTCGATCACGGGATTGCCGGCGAGCTGATAGATCGCGCGATGAAAATCGACGTCGAGCGCAATGAGCTCGGCGAGCGCAGTGTTGCGATCGATCCCGCGTCCGGCGGCGAGCGCCGCCTCCAGCCGCGCGCGTCCCGCCGCGTCGGTGCCGGCGCGCTCCGCGGCGAGCCGCGCCGCCAGCGCATCGATGGCGCCGCGCACCTCATAGAGCTGGCGGATGCGCGCGGGGTCGAGCTGGGTGACTTCGAAACCGCGCCGGCCGCTCTCGGCGACCAGTCCCTGCCGGTGCAACAGGTGCAGCGCATGCGACACCGGCTGGCGCGACACCCCGAGCTTGTCCGCCAACTCGTTCTGCCGGATACGCTGGCCAGGCTGCAGCGTGCGGTCCGAGATCGCCTCCAGGATTCGCGCATAGACCTGGTCGATCAGGTTCGGAAGCGGGTCGAGAGGGATCACGCCAGCGGCTCCGAAAACGCAATGAGAATACGGAATTCCGTATTCGAATCTATAACGCGCCGGCGATGGCGTCAATGAGGACCGGCGCCGTGTCGAAGGTCCTTTTGGCGATCCCCTAAGTCATTGATATTGTTATCGCCGTGTACTGTGCATGGGGTTGTTTTGCCGGACCATGGCCAAGACCCGATCCCGCCTACTCCGCCAGAAACCTCGTTACCACCTCGCCGAACTCCAGCGGCGCCTGCTCGAACATCCAGTGGCCGACATTGGGGATCACCGCCGTCTTGCTGCCCGTGATGTGCGCGGCCAGCACGCGCCACATCACCGACAGGCTTCCCGTCGTCGCGCCGCCGCCGATCAGCAGCGTCGGCGTCCTGATCGCCTGCGCGTCCGCGAGCGTGTAGGGCCGCCGCTGCTCGTTGATCTGGCCGAGAAAGGTGATGGCGTTGTCGCGCAGTTGCTGCTTGGCCGCTGCCGGCACGCGCCGCCACGAGCCGTCGCCCTCGATGCCTTCATAAAAGTTCTGCAGCGCGCCCTCGATGTCGCCGGCGCGGATCATCTCGACGGAACGTGCGGTCTTCGCGGCCAGCGGCGGGTGCGCGGGCGTGCCTTCCGGCGTCGGCAGGCTGGCATCGAGATCGCCGCCCGGCTCGGCCAGCACCAGTTTTCGCAGCAGATCAGGCCGCGCCTGGGCGACCCGAAACGCGATGTGCCCACCGCGCGAATGGCCCATCAGATCGACCGGCGCTGGCCTGACCTGCTCGATGAAGCCGATCACGTCGGCGACGTGCTGGGCCATCTTGTAGTCGTCGCCGGCGGCGTCCCAGTGCTCGGGAAAGAAGTGCCGCAGGCTCACCGAGATGACGCGATGAGATTTCGACAGCGGGCCGAGCACGGAATACCAGGTGCGGAAATCCCCGAGCGTGCCGTGCACGCAGACCAGCGGCGGACCTTCTCCGACTTCGAGATAGGCCATGTCGTAATCGTTGACGCGAATGCTCTGCATGTTCAGCCCGCCAGAAAGTCCAGAACCACTTCGGAATATTTTTGCGGCGCCTGCTCGAACATTGGATGCGTCGCGTTCGGGATCACCGCCGTCTTGGAGTAGGGCACATGCGCGGCCAGCGCATGCAGCACCTTCGGCAGCAGGCCCTTGGTCCGCGCGCCCAGGATGAACAGCGTCGGCATTTTGATCGACTCCGCATCCGCCCTCGAGAATGGCGGGCGATTGTCGCGGACCTGGCCGATCAGCGTAAAGGCGTTGTCGCGAAGGTTCTGCTTCACCAGGGCCGGCAGCCGCGGCCAGGTGCCGGCGCCTTCCAGTGTGTCGACGAAGACGGCGAGGCCGCCATCGACATCGCCGGCCGCGATCTTCTCCGCCGAGGCCGTGAACCGCGCCAGCAGCGGCGAGGGGCCGCCGGCATAATCCGGATCGAGGCTCGCATCGAGCTCGCCGCCGGGCTCGGCCAGGATCAGCCTGCGTAGTAGATCCGGCCGGCGTTGCGCGACTCGGAAGCAGATGTGCCCGCCGCGGGAATGGCCCATCAGGTCGACCGGGCCGAGGTCGAGCGTCTCGATGAAGGCGATGACGTCGTCGACATGCTGGGCGATCGAATAGGTGTTTCCTACACCGTCCCACCGATCGGGAAAGAAGTGCCTGAGGCTGACGGCGATCACCCGGTGCCGCTGCGTCAGCGGTCCGAGCACGCAGCCCCAGACGCGGAAGTCGTTGAGCGAGCCGTGCACGCAGACCAGCGGCGGCCCGCCTTTGTCCTGGCCCACGTCGAGATAGGGCATGTCGTAACCGTTGACGTGGAGGCTTTGCATTCTGGGCTCGCGCGAAGGAACAGGAACTCCTGTGCAAGATTCCCGGAAACCGGGTGGATCGCAACTATTTCCAAGCCTAGATTTAGCTTGAGATCACACTGGGGGCCTGCGACGAGGAAGCAAGCCAGGAACCAAGCCATGACCGACCAGCATTTTGCCCTGTTCGACACCAGGATCGGCCTCTGTGCCGTCGCCTGGGGTCCGCGCGGCATCAATGGCACGCAACTGCCGATGGGCGGCGAGCAGAAGATCCGCACCCGCATCAGCCAGCGCCATGCTGACGCCACCGAAGCCGAGCCGACCGCCGAAGTGCAGCAGGCGATCGACCGGATCTCAAATTTGCTCGCGGGGCGAGCCTGACGACCTCACCGACATCCCGCTCGATCTCGATGGCGTTCCCGACTTCAACCGCGGCGTCTACGAGATCGCCCGCGCCATCCCGCCCGGCAGGACCATCACCTATGGCGACATCGCCAAGCAGCTCGGCGGCGTTCAGCTATCGCGCGATGTCGGCCAGGCGCTCGGCCGCAACCCTTGCCCGATCGTCGTGCCCTGCCATCGCGTGCTGGCCGCCGGCAACAAGCCCGGCGGCTTCTCCGCGAATGGCGGCGTGGTGACGAAGCTGAAGATGCTGGAGATCGAAGGCGCGCTGGTGAACCACACGCCGAGCTTGTTTGATTGAGGCTGAGCGCTAAATCCTCGCCGCCGCCTTCGGCCAATATCTGTCGCGCAAATGCCGCTTCACCAGCTTGCCGGTGGGCGTGCGCGGCAGCTCGGCTTCGAAATCGATCGAGCGCGGGCACTTGATCGCGGACAGGCGGCTCTTGCAGTACGCGATCAGGTCGGCTTCGAGCTCCTTGCCGGCGCGACTCATGTCGTGTGGCTGCACCACCGCCTTCACCTCCTCGCCCATCTCCTCGTTCGGCACGCCGAACACGGCGACGTCGGCGATCTCGGGGTGGGTGATCAGCACGTCCTCGGTCTCCTGCGGATAGATGTTCACCCCTCCGGAGATGATCATGTAGGACTTGCGATCGGTGAGAAACAGGAAGCCGTCCTTGTCGAGATAGCCGACGTCGCCCAGCGTCGACCAGCCTTTGGCGTTGTAGGCCTTTTTCGTCTTCTCGGGATCATTGTGATAGGTGAACGCGGGCGCGTCGGCGAAATAGACCGTTCCGATCTCGCCGGTCGGCTGTTCCTCGTCGTTCTCGTCCAGGATCTTGATCTTGCCGACCACGGCGCGGCCGACGCTGCCGCGATGCTCCAGCCATTGCTGCGAGTTGCAGACGGTGACGCCGTTGCCTTCCGAACCGGCATAATACTCGATCAGGATCGGTCCCCACCATTCGATCATCTTTGCCTTGACGTCGACGGGGCAGGGGGCTGCGGCGTGGATCGCGCCCTTGAGCGTCGAGACGTCGTATTTCGTGCGGACGTCGTCCGGCAGCTTCAGCATGCGCACGAACATGGTCGGCACCAGCTGAGACTGCGTGACCTTGTATTTTTCGACCAGCTTCAAGAACTCTTCGGCGTCGAAATGCTCCATGATGATGGAGGTGCCGCCGAGCACGATCGCCATCATGTTGAAGCGCAGTGGAGCGGCGTGATAGAGCGGCGCCGGAGACAGATAGGTGCTCTCGGCGTTCATGCCGCACATGTCGGCGCAGAGGACGCGCAGAAACGCGTTCGGCACGTCGATCTTGTTGCCCTCGAACGCCTTCTTAATGCCCTTGGGCCGGCCGGTCGTTCCCGACGAATACAGCATGTCGTAACCGGCGACCTCGTCGGCGATCGGCGTCACCGGCTGCGCTGCCGCTTCCTTGTCGTAGGAGCGGAATCCCGGCAGCGGTTCGTCCATCATGTAGAAGATCGGCTCGCCCGGTGTGCCCTTGATCAGGGCCTTGATCTGGTCGGCGCATTTCGGCGTGGTAATCACGACCTTGGCGCCGCAGTCGGCGATGATGTAGTCGATCTCGTCCTGCTTCAGATAACGGCTGATCGCGGTGTAATAGAGCCCGCTGCGTTGTGCCGCCCAGCAGATCTCCATGAAGGCGAGGCGGTTCTCCATCAGCAGCGCGATGTGGTCGCCGGCCTTCAGGCCGAGCGACCGGAACAGGTTTGCGCCCTGGTTCGAGAGCTCGTCCAGCTCGCGATAGCTGATCGCCTTGCCGGTCCCGGCCATCCGGTAGGCGATCTTGTCGGGCGTGGTGCGGGCGTGGATGGAGGGGTGGGTCATGGCGTTTCCTCAAACCGCGAATGGCGAGCAGCGAATGGCGAATAGGGAAGGGCAAACCGCTCTTCGCCTACTCACCATTCGCTGCTCGCCATTCACTACTCGCTTTTGTTTTGTTACAGCCGCTCGACGATCGTGACGTTGGCCATGCCGCCGCCTTCGCACATGGTCTGCAGGCCGTAGCGCTTGCCGCGCTGGTGCAGCGCGTGCACCAGCGTCGTCATCAGCTTGGTGCCGGAGCCGCCGAGCGGATGGCCGAGCGCGATGGCGCCGCCATTGACGTTGAGGCGCGCCGGATCGGCGCCGGTGGTCTTCAGCCACCCGGTGGGCACCGAGGCGAAGGCCTCGTTGACCTCGAACAGGTCAATGTCGTCGATCGTCATGCCGGCCTTCTCCAGCGCACGCTTGGTGGCGTGCAGCGGTGCATCCAGCATGATCACGGGATCGCCGCCCATCATCGTCATGTGGTGGATGCGCGCCAGCGGCTTGACGCCGAGCTGCTTCAAGCCGCGCTCGTTCACGACCATCACGCCGGAGGCGCCGTCGCAGATCTGGCTGGCACTCGCCGCGGTGAGCTTGCCGTTCTCTGCGATCAGCTTGACGCCCTTGATGCCGTCGAGCGTGGCGTCGAAGCGGATGCCTTCGTCGATGTGGTGGGTGTCCTTGGAACCGTCGGCGCGGGTGATCTCCAGCGGCACGATCTCCTTCTTGAAGTGGCCGGCTTGGGTCGCCGCGATCGCGCGCTGGTGGCTGTTGTAGGAGTACTCGTCGAGCTCATCCTTCGACAGGCCATACTTCTCGGCCATCATCTCTGCGCCGGTAAACTGGCTGAACACGATGTTCGGATATTTGTGCTCGATGCCCGGGCTCTTGTAATTGCCAAAGCCGTTCTTGGCCGGAAGCTGCGAGGAAAGACCCATCGGCACGCGCGTCATCGATTCCACGCCGGCAGCGATCACCACGTCCATCGCGCCGGACATCACGGCCTGCGCCGCGAAGTGCAGTGCCTGCTGCGAGGAGCCGCATTGGCGGTCGATCGAGGTGCCAGGCACGCTCTCCGGCAATTTCGAGGCCATGATCGCGTTGCGCGCGACGTTGTTGGATTGCTCGCCGACCTGCATCACGCAGCCCATGATCACGTCCTCGACCAGGGCGGGATCGACCCTGGTGCGATCGACCAGCTCGTCCAGCACTTTTGCGGCGAGATCGGCCGGATGCCAGCCGGCGAGGCGGCCCCCCTTGCGCCCGCCGGCGGTACGCGCAGCGGCGACGATATAAGCCTCGGCCATTTCGGTCTCTCCCTGGATTGTTCTGTATCGCTGTGGACTGTCGGGGCGGATTTAAGGGTCGAGTTATCGTTTAGTCAATCGATCAATTAACTCTTGTGATGAGACGCTGCTTCGGCTTATCTGCGGCCGCCCATGCGGTGAGAACAGGGATATCCGTGACTACCAGCGTACCGAACAGGCTTCCCAGCGGAAAGAATTCCACGGCAGAGAAATTGCTTGTGGCCGCGAGCGAACTGATGATCGAACGCTCATCCATCGAGATATCGCTCTCCGACATCGCCCAGAAGTCCGGCGCCAACGCCGCGCTCGTCAAATACCATTTCGGCAACAAGGACGGCCTGCTGCTGGCGCTGCTTGCGCGCGATGCCGCGACCGAGATGTCCAATCTGGAATATCTGCTGGCGCAGCCGATCAATTCGACCGCGAAGCTGAAGCTGCATATCGCCGGCATCATCCGCGCGTATCACCGGTTTCCCTACATGAACCGGCTGATCCACTATCTGCTGCATGAGACCAACGCCGGCTCCGCCGACGAGGTCTCGAAGTTCTTTGTCGCGCCGCTGCTCGACTTTCATCGCCGCCTGCTCGCCGAAGGCGTCAGCCGCGGCGAGTTCCGCGCCACCGATCCGGTGCTGTTCTACACCAGCCTGATCGGAGCCTGCGATCATCTGTTCTTCGGCCGGCACGCGATGTCTCGCGCGACCGGCGTCGGCCCGGTCACCGACGACGTCTGCCGGCAATACATCAAGCACATGGAAACGCTGATCTGCGGCGGCATCCTCGCGCAAGCCGAGGAAGCCGTCGCGGCCGGATGATCCGGCCAACGCTCCAAAGTCCAGAGAAGAAACGCCCAAGGAAAGGTACAAGCGATGCAGTTGAAAGACGTAGCCGTTCTCATCACGGGCGGCGGTTCGGGCCTCGGTGAAGCGACCGCCCGCGCCATGGCGGCCAAGGGCGCCAAGATCGGCGTGATCGACCAGAACAAGGACAACGCCGAGAAGGTCGCCGCCGAGGTGAAGGGCGTCGCGCTTCATGCCGACGTCACCGACGAGGACGGCATCAAGGCCGCGATCGCCAAGGCGGAAGCTGCGCATGGCGTGGCGCGCGTGCTGATGAACTGCGCCGGCATCGGCGGCTCGCAACGCATCGTCGGCAAGGACGGCGTCTATCCGCTGGCCAAGTTCGCGCGCATCATCAACGTCAACCTGATCGGCACCTTCAACTGCCTGCGATTGTTCGCCGAGCGCCTCGTCACGATCGAGCCGATCGGTGAAGAGCGCGGCGTCATCATCAATACGGCCTCGGTCGCCGCTTACGAGGGCCAGATCGGCCAGATCGCCTATTCTGCGTCGAAGGGCGGCGTCGTCGGCCTCACGCTTCCAGCCGCGCGTGACCTCGCCAGCCAGAAGATCCGCGTCAACACCATTGCGCCGGGCCTGTTCCTGACGCCGCTGCTGATGGGCCTCAACGAAGAGGCCCGCAAGAGCCTCGGGGCCCAGGTGCCGCATCCCGCGCGCCTCGGCGACGCCAAAGAATATGGCTCGCTCGCCGTGCATATCGTCGAGAACCCGATGCTCAACGGCGAAACCATCCGTCTCGATGGCGCAATTCGGATGGCGCCAAGGTAACCTCGCTGTTTTTCCCTTCTCTCCTTGTGGGAGAAGGTGGCGCGGAGCGCCGGATGAGGGGTATGCATCCGCGGAGACAGGCCCCTCACCCAAGCGAGTATGTGGCTAGCGATGTACATGCCCTCTCCCACAAGGGGAGAGGGCGCAATAACCGCCACTTCAAGCGCGGATGCAGGAGCGCTCTCATGTCCCAACCGCTGCTGATCGAGCACAACGACGGCATCGACACCGTGACGCTCAATCGCCCGGAGAGTTTGAATGCGCTCGATCCTGCGTTGATCGACGCGCTCAACGTCTATTTCCAGGGCCTCCTGCGCAACCGCGACACGCGCGTCGTGGTGCTCAGGGGCGCCGGCAGGAACTTTTGCGCAGGCCTCGACCTCAAGGCGGCGATGGCGCGCCGTGCCGGGCAGCAGGAGCCGCCCGGCGTCACGGAGTCGCTGGACTCGCAGCGTCGCATTGCCGACATCGTGATGTTGATGCGGCGCTGTCCGCAGCCGATCCTTGCGCTGGTGCAGGGCGCAGCGGCCGGCGGCGGTTTTGCGCTTGCGCTTGCGTCCGACATCCGCATCGCGACGCGATCGGCGCGGATGAACTGCGCCTTCATCAAGCTCGGCCTCGGCGGCTGCGACATCGGCACCAGCTATTTCCTGCCCCGCCTCGTCGGCGTCTCCGTGGCATCGGAACTGATCCTCACGGGACGCTTCATCGGTGCCGAGCGCGCGCTGGCCGTTGGGCTCGTGTCGGAGGTCGTCGACGAGGACAAGCTCGATGATGCGGCCGAATCCTACATCGATGCGATGATGACGGCCTCGCCTGTCGGCCTGCGGCTGTCAAAAGAATGTCTCAACATGAGCGTCGATGCGGGGGCGCTGGAAGCCGTTATCGCGATGGAGGACCGCAACCAGGTCCTCTGCAGCCGCTCCGAGGAATTTTCGGAAGGCATCAGGGCCTTCCTTGAGAAGCGAAAGCCTGTCTATATCAAGCGCTGAAACGAGAACGATCCGCAAAGGACGATAATTCCGGGAGACGCAAAATGAGTGGAAGCGCGGCGGCGGTGATGACGAGGCCCGCCTTTCGCAAGGTCGAGTGGCTCGCGCGCGACATCGACGTGGAGCGCCGCGCCGATGGCACGGTGGTGCTGAAGTCGCGCATTCCGCTGCAGTCTTACGAGACGCATCTTCCGGCCTCGCTGGCGAAATGGGCGAAGGAAGCGCCCGAACGCATCTGGCTCGCGCAGCGCGGCGGTCCGAACCGCGAATGGCGAAAGGTCTCCTATGGCGAAGCCAAGCGCACCGTCGATGCGCTGACGCAGGCGCTGCTCGATCTCAGGCTCGACGGCCGCCCGGTCACGATCCTCTCCGGCAATTCGATCGAGCATGCGCTAATGACGCAGGCCGCCATGCAGGCGCGTTCGCCGGCCGCGCCGGTGTCGCCAGCCTACTCCTTGATGAGTCACGATCACGTCAAGCTGAAATATTTGTTCGACCTGATCAAGCCGGCCGTCGTGATGGTGCAGGACGGCCCGACCTTCGAGAAAGCGCTGAAGGCGCTCGATCTCACCGGCGTCACGGTGGTTCATGTCCTGCGTCCCTGCGACGGCGTCAAGAGCGTCAGCTTTGCCGAACTCGCGGCAACCCCCGTGACCTCCGAGGTCGAAGCGTCGATCACGAAGATCACGCCGCAGACCGTCGGCAAGCTGCTCTTCACCTCCGGTTCGACCGGCATGCCAAAAGCCGTCATCAACACGCAGGAGATGATGTGCGCCAATGCGGCCATGATGATGCAGGTGCGGCCGCGCACGCCGGGCGGTCCGCTGTCGACCATGCTGGACTGGATGCCGTGGAATCACACCATGGGCGGCAACGCCGCATTCCACCCCGTTCTGGTCGACGGCGGTACGCTCTATATCGACGACGGCAGGCCGATGCCAGGCCAGTTCGAGGAGACGCTGCGCAATTTGCGCGAGATCTCGCCGACCTATTACGCCAACGTGCCCGCCGGCTATGCCGCGCTCGCTTCAGCGATGGAGAAGGACGACGCGCTGTGTCGCTCCTTCTTCAAGAATCTCTCGATCATGGCCTATGGCGGCGCGCGGTTGCCGGACGATCTCTACGACCGCATGCAGGCCCTCGCGGTGAAGACCACCGGCGAACGCATCGTGTTCTACACCGGCTGGGGCTCCACCGAGACCGCGCCGACCTCGACCGGCACCTATTGGGATACCGAGCGCGTCGGCCTGATCGGCCTGCCGTTCCCCGGCGTCGAACTGAAGATGGTGCCGTGCGGCTCGAAATACGAGCTGCGCCTGCGCGGCGTCAACGTCACGCCCGGCTATTTCGGCCAGCCTGATCTCACCAGGAAGATGTTCGACGAGGAAGGATTTTACTGCATCGGCGACGCCGGCATCTTCGTCGACGATGCCGATCCGGTGAAGGGCATCATCTTTGCCGGCCGCGTCGTCGAGGACTTCAAGCTCACCACCGGCACGTTCGTGCATGTCGGCTCGCTCCGCACCGACGCGATCGCGGCGGCGACGCCCGTCGTGCATGACGCGCTGGTCGCCGGGCAGGATCGCGCTTTCATCGGGCTGCTGGCCTGGCCGAACTTGCACGCCTGCCGCCAGCTCGTCGGCGATGCCGATCTCGGCTTCGAGGCTGCGGTGAAGCATCCGGAGGTGATCGCCTGCTTCAAGCGCGGGCTGGAAGCGCACAACCGGCAATGCGAAGGCGCCAGCAGCCGCATCATCGCGCGTGCCATGCTGATGGCCGAGCCGCCCTCGATCGACGGCAACGAGCTCACCGACAAGGGCTACATCAATCAGCGCGCCGGCCTCGAACGCCGCATTGGATTGGTCGAGCGGCTCTATGCCGACGAACCGGATCAAGACGTCATCATTCTCAAGTAATCGACATCATCAACACGGGTACGCGCCATGAACTTCGATTTCTCCGACGACCAGAAGCAGCTCCGCGACCAGGCGCGCAAATTCCTCACCGAGAAGTGCTCGCCCAAGGCGGTGCGAATCGTGCTCGACGGCAAGGCGCCCTATGACAAGAAGCTATGGAAGGGGCTCGCCGAGATGGGCTTTCTCGGCGTTGCGATTCCCGAGGATTTCGGCGGCGCGGGCGCGGGTCATCTCGAGCTGTGTGTGATCGCGGAAGAGATGGGCCGGGCGAATGCGCCGGTGCCGTTCTCCTCGACCGTTTATCTCGCCGCCGAAGCGCTGCTGATCGCCGGCAGCGACGCACAGAAGAAGAAGTGGTTGCCCGCAATCGCTTCGGGCGAAGCAATCGGCACGCTGGCGTTGTTCGAGGGCAAGGGCAATCCGTCGCCGAAGAACGTCAAGCTCACCGCTGCGAACGGCGTGCTCAACGGCGTCAAGAGGCCGGTTGCGGACGGTGCGGTCGCGGACTTCGCAGTCGTTGCCGCCCGCACCGGCACGAGCGGTCGCGACAGCGATATCTCGCTGTTTTTGGTCGATCTCAAGGCGGGCGGCGTCGAGGTCAAGAGTCTCACCAATCTCGATCCGACTCGTGGGCAGGCCGAGATCGCTTTCAAAGACTGCATGGCCGAGCCGCTCGGTGCTGCCGGCGAAGGCTGGAGCATTCTGACGCAGGTGCTCGATCGCGCCGCGGTGCTGTGTGCGTTCGAGCAGGTCGGCGGCTCGGACCGCGCGCTGGAGATGGGCCGCGACTACGCGCTCGACCGCATCGCCTTCGGCCGCCAGATCGGCTCGTTCCAGGCAGTGAAGCACATGCTCGCCGACATGTACGTGTCGGCGACGCTGGCGCGCTCGAACAGCTATTACGGGGCGTGGGCGCTCTCGACCAACGCGGCCGAATTGCCGGAAGCGGCTGCCGCCGCGCGCATCAGCGCGACGCAGGCATTCCAGCACTGCGCCAAGAACAACATCCAGGTTCACGGCGGCATGGGATTCACCTGGGAGTTCGATTGCCACATGTATTATCGCCGCGCCAACGCCATGGCGCTCGGCCTCGGCAGCCTCACCTATTGGGAAGACCAGCTGATCGACCGCATGCGCAAGAAGAACGCGGCGTAAGCGAAGGACGACGTCATGAACTTCGACGATACTCCGCAAGAGGCCGAATTTCGCGCCGCCGCCCGCGCCTGGATCGCGGCGAACGCGCCAAAGCAGTACGAGGACGAGCTGCGCAAATCATCGCTCGGCCGCACCCAGCTCAAGAACGCCAACATTCTCGAAGTCGCCAAGGCGTGGCAGAAGAAGAAGGCCGATGCCGGTTGGGCCTGCCTGCACTGGCCCAAGGACTATGGCGGCCGCGGCGCCTCGCCGATCGAGCGCGTGATATGGCAGCAGGAAGAGGGGCCGTTCGGAAAACTCTCCGGAATGTTCATCATCGGCCACGGCATGTGCGGGCCGACCGTGATGGCGTTCGCGCGCGAGGAGCATAAGCGCACCTATCTGCCGCCGCTCGCCTCCGGCGAAAAGGTCTGGTGCCAGCTGTTCTCCGAACCGGCGGGTGGTTCCGACGTCGCGGGCCTGCGCACGCGCGCGGAGAAGGATGGCGACGAATGGGTCGTCAACGGCCAGAAGATCTGGACGTCGGGCGCGCATTATTCCGACTATGGTATCCTCCTGACCCGCACCGATCCCACCGTGCCCAAGCACAAGGGCCTCACCATGTTCTTCCTGGACATGAAGAGCCCGGGTGTCGAGGTGCGGCCGATCAAGCAGGCGAGCGGCGCGTCCGACTTCAACGAGGTCTATTTCACCAACGTCCGCATCCCCGACCACCAGCGCCTCGGCGAGGTCGGTGACGGCTGGAACGTCTCGCTGACCACGCTGATGAACGAGCGCATGTCGATCGGCGCGGGCGTCTCGACCGGCTTCCCCGAGTTGTTCGAGTATTGCACGAGCCTGATGCTCGACGACGGCCCGGCGATCGAGGATCGCGCGGTGCGCTCGAAGCTCGCCAGCTGGGCGGTGAAGGCGAGCGGCCTGCGCTACACCAGCATGCGCGCGATCTCGGCGCTGTCGAAGGGGGCGCGGCCGGGTCCGGAAAACTCCATCGGCAAGCTGGTCGCGGGCTCGATGATCCAGGACGTTGCGACCTATGCGCTGGATCTGCAGGGCGCGAGCGGCGTCGTCAGCGGTCCGGAGGATGCCGAAGTCGCCGGCCGTTTCCAGGCCATGCTGCTGCGCGCGCCCGGCACGCGCGTCGAAGGCGGCACCGACGAGATCATGCGCAACATCATCGCCGAGCGGGTCTTGGGTCTGCCCGGCGACATCCGTGTCGACAAGGACGTGCCGTTCAACAAGATCCCGACGAAGGGAAGAGGTTAGAGGTCCGCCATGAATTTCGACGACACCCCGCAGGAAGCCGCATTCCGCGAAACCGCACGCAAATGGATCGCCGCCAATGCGCCGAAAGAGCTCGAGGCCGAGCTGTCAAAATCATCGCTCGGCCGCATCCGGCTCGCCAAGCACGACATCGTCGATGTCGGCAAAGCCTGGCAGAAGAAGAAGGCCGAAGGCGGCTGGGCCTGCCTGCACTGGCCGAAGGAGTATGGCGGCCGAGGCGCCACCCCGATCGAGCGCGTGATCTGGCAGCAGGAGGAGGGCGTCTACGGCAAGCTGACGCAGCCGTTCCAGATCGGCGAGGGCATGTGCGGTCCGACCGTGATGGCGTTCGGCAGCGAGGACGCCAAGCGCCGCTATCTGCCGAAGCTCGCCGCGGGCGAGGAGATATGGTGTCAGCTGTTCTCCGAGCCGTCCGCCGGCTCCGACGTCGCCGGCTTGCGTACGCGCGCGGAGAAGAAGGGCGACCAGTGGGTCGTCAACGGCCAGAAGATATGGACCTCGGGTGCGCACTATTCCGACTACGGCCTTTTGATCGCGCGCACCGATCCGAACGTGCCCAAGCACAAGGGCCTCACCATGTTCTTCCTGGACATGAAGAGCCCCGGCGTCGAGGTCCGTCCGATCAAGCAGGCCAACGGCATGCAGGAGTTCAACGAGGTCTATTTCACCGATGTCGTGATCCCCGACAGCCAGCGCCTCGGCGCGGTCGGCGAGGGTTGGAGCGTGTCGCTGACCACGCTGATGAACGAGCGCATGTCGATCGGCTCGCGGCTTGCGACCGGCGTCCCCGAGATGTTCGAGTTCTGCTCGAATCTGATGATGGAGGACGGGCTCGCGATCGATGATCCCGCGGTGCGTTCCAAGCTTGCGAGCTGGGCGGTTAAGTCGAGCGGGCTGAAATACACCAGCTACCGCGCGATCTCGGCGCTGTCGAAGGGCGATCGGCCGGGCCCGGAGAACTCGATCGGCAAGCTGGTGTCGGGCATGATGCTCCAGGACATCGCGAGTTACGCCATGGATCTCCAGGGCGCGGCGGGCGTTCTCACCGGCGCGGACGAGGAGACGGTGCAGGGCCAGTTCCAGCAGATGCTGCTGTCGTCGCCCTCGATGCGCATCGCCGGCGGCACCGACGAGATCCTGCGCAATATCATCGCCGAGCGCGTGCTGGGCCTGCCGGGCGATATCCGTGTCGACAAGGACGTGCCGTACAACAAGATCCCGACCAAGGGACGGTGATGTGGCCTCTCGCTGTATCTCGTATGGTGGGCAAAGCGAAGCGTGCCCACCCTATGCAGATGCGCCGGGGTAAGTCTGTCGGTGGGCACGGCGCGATGCGCCTTTGCCCAGCCTACGAAGAGAAGAGCGCGAGCTGATCCATGGACGCTAAGGTAAAACAGAACGACCGCATCGGCGTGCTCGAGGAGCTCCTCAACGAGCGCTACTCGGTGCGGGCCTTCCTGGCCAAAGAGGTCGATCGCGCCACCATCGAGCACGTGCTCAGGACCGCGCAGCGGACGGCGTCCTGGTGCAACAGCCAGCCCTGGCAGGTCGTCATCGCCAGCGGTGAGGCCAAGGAGCGCTTCCGCAAGCTGATCTACAAGGAAGCTTCGGGCGGGCTCGGCGACGACTACGACTTCACGCCGCCGCGCGAATATGTCGGCGCCTATCTCGAACGCCGGCGCGAGAGCGGGTTCCAGCTCTACAATACGCTCGGCATCGCGCGTGGCGACAAAATGGCCTACGCCCGGCAGGCGCTGGAGAATTACAATTTCTTCGGCGCACCGCATGTCGCCGTCATTCACACCAACGAGCCGCTCGGCATCTACGGTGCGATCGATTGCGGTGCCTATGTCAGCAATTTCATGCTGGCCGCGCAGGCGCTCGGGCTCGGCACGATCCCGCAGGCGGCGCTCGCGCGCCACTCCGGCCTGATCCGCCGCCACTTCAATCTGCCTGACGACCGCCGCGTGGTCTGCGGCATCTCGTTCGGCTATGCCGATGACGCCCACAAGGTCAACAGCTACCGCACCTCGCGGGCAAGCGTGGCCGAGACCGTAACTTTCGTGGAAGAGTGATCGCGTGGAGTAGTGATCGCGGGCAAGCCCTGCGATCAGATTTTCAGACGCGGAAAGGCGGCCGCGGAAGCGGCCGCCTTCATTCCGTCTCGGTCCGATGACGCCGGTCGTCAGCCGCCGCTGCCGCCGATCACGGCCCGCACGGTCTCGTCAGGCCCAAAATCCTCGGCGCCGTCGACATAGAGCAGCGCGGCGAGCTTGGAGCGGGCGCGGTTGACCCGGCTCTTGATCGTGCCGACGGCGCAGCCGCAGATCGAAGCCGCGTCCTCGTAGGAAAAGCCCGAGGCGCCGACCAGGATCAAGGCTTCGCGCTGATCCTGCGGAAGCTTGTCGAGCGCCGTGCGGAATTCCTCGAATTCGAGATGCGCATTCTGCGAGGGCTGCGTCTTCAGCGTCTTGGCGTAGTTGCCTTCGGCATCCTCCACCTCGCGCCGCCGCTTGCGATAGTCGGAGCGGAACAGGTTGCGCAGGATCGTGAACAGCCACGCCGGCAGATTGGAGCCGGGCTGGAACGAGTCGATGTTGGCAAGCGCGCGCAACAGCGTCTCCTGCACCAGATCGTCGGCGCGATCGGCGTTGCCGCTGAGCGAGATGGCGAACGCGCGCAGACTGGGCACGGCCGCCAGGATGTCGTTACGCAGGGAGTCCGTGAGAGGCATTAATCCCTCCCATTGTTGTTGTCGTTGGAGCCCCCATTGGCTTGATCTTGGGGAGTACCTCCCGGCGCATCAAGCTTCTTGATCAACTCGGCGAACCGGTCCGGAACCCCCTGCCGCACCACGTCGTCGTACATGGCACGCAGTTGATGCCCAATCCGGGATTGTATCTCCGGAGTGAGCCCTCCTTTACCGGGGGTCGTGCTTTTGCTGGCTTGAGACTTGAGATCTTTCATGACCTGTTCCACGTTTCCCCGAGTTAAGTGACTGTAAAATCGAGAAGTTTCCTCAACCGGGAGCCGTTCCCTGGATAGGCTCAATGCGAGCTGCGAGAAAAAGTTCCGCCTGATGCGGAACTTTTCTGAAGCTGAGGCGTCATCAGCCCAGCAGGGGAACCCGGGCCCCCCGCGTATTGCCTTTACCTTGAGGTTGGCCCGAAGATGAATGGAGTGGGGATGTCCCGTTCACAGCTTGTTGCTGAACACTTGCCGTTGTTGCGCCGGTACGCGCGCGCCCTGACGGGCAGCCAGGCCTCCGGTGACGCCTATGTCGCAGCCATGTTGGAAGCCATGCTGGGAGATCCGTCCGTGCTCGACGAGAGCCACGGGCCGCGCGTTGGGCTGTTCCGGCTGTTTACCCAGATCTGGAATTCCGTCTCCGTCAACGACGATGCAGAGGTGACGACCCTGCCGATGCCGCCCGAGCGGCGGCTGTCGAACATCACGCCGCTGCCGCGGCAGGCTTTCCTGCTGCTCTCGCTCGAGGGATTTTCGGAAGAGGAGGTCGGCTACATTCTCGGGACCGACGTCGCCGAGACGCGGCGGCTTGCCGATGCCGCAGGCCGGGAGATGGCCGCCGAGATCGCCACCGACGTGCTGATCATCGAGGACGAGACCTTCATCGCCATGGACCTCGAGAGCCTGGTGAAGAATCTGGGCCACAACGTCGTCGGCGTCGCGCGCACCCACGCCGATGCGGTGGCGCTGGCCAAGAACAAGCGGCCCGGCCTGATCCTCGCGGACATCCAGCTCGCCGACGGCTCGTCGGGCCTCGACGCCGTCAACGAGCTGCTCCGCACCTTCGAGGTGCCGGTCGTGTTCATCACCGCATATCCGGAGCGCTTCCTTACCGGCGAGCGCCCCGAGCCGGCGTTCCTGATCTCGAAACCGTTCCAGCCCGCAATGGTGTCGGCGGTGGCGAGCCAGGCGCTGTTCTTCCAGCGCAACTCGCGCAACCGCGCGCCGAAGGTCCCCGCGGCCTGAGCTGGCGCGGCCCGCCATTCGGCGATGACGATTTGATCCGGCGTGCTGCAGGGCACGCCGGATTTTTCGTGCCTGCTTGAGCCGCTTGACGGGCGTTGCGTTCGCCGCCCATACCTCGTGCATTCCCCAATCGGAGCCGCACCAATGGACCAGCAACTCCTCGACCGCCTCGCCATCCGCGACCTCGTCGAGAACTGGGCGGTGTGGCGCGACGCCGGCGACTGGGAGCGCTTTGCCACGGTCTGGCATGAAGAGGGCTGGATGTCTGCCACCTGGTTTCAGGGACCGGCCCGGGAATTCATGCGCGTCAGCCAGGAGGGCTTTGCCAAGGGCGTACGCATCCTGCATTTCCTCGGGGGCACCAGCATCGATCTCGCCGGCGAGCGGGCCATCGCCCAGACCAAAATGACGATCTCGCAGCGCGCGGGCGTGCATGACGTGCCTTGCGACGTCGTCTGCACCGGACGCTTCTACGATTTCCTGGAGAAACGGCAGGGAAAATGGGGTATCGTCCGCCGCCAGCCGATCTACGAGAAGGACCGGATCGACCCGGTCGATCCCGCCGCCACGCTTCAGCTCGACCAGAAAGCGCTCGCCGCGCTGCCCGAAGGCTACCGCCATCTCGCCTACATGCAGGAGCTGATCGGCTACAAGGTCAAGCGCGACATGCCGGGCCTCACCGGGGCGGAGGTCGAGAAGCTCTATGGCGAGGGGCGGGAATGGCTGGCGGGGAAAGCCAAATAGCCCGAAGCAAAAGTGACCCCCAGACAAAAGTAAGGCGCGACTGGCATCACCACAGTCGCGCCCTACGTCGCCGGCTTATGGGGCAGGGGGGAATAGCCGGCTGTTGAGACGACTCCCTGGCGCGGGAGTCGTTCCAGGGGCCTGCGAAATTTTTTGTGCGGGCTGCGGTGATTTCCGCACACGGTTAAGTGATCTTAACGGACGAGAACTCCCGGTCGTGTCCTCGCGTTGTTCCCGCGATCGCCATGGGGCGAGGGGTCGACAGTCATGTCACAGATTAAAAAGGTATTTTTCGGTGTCGTCGCGATTGCCGCGACGCTTGGTGCCGTCCAGGTCGGTGCCGTCCAGCTGACCTCCGGCCACGATCTGGCCGACCGCTGGCAGGCGGTCGCCGACAAGCCGGTCAACAACGTCAATCGTTCCAGCAAAGCCGACAGGCTCGCCGACATCAGGCAGGCGGGGGTTCCGACCCGCACGGTGTCGATGCGGCTGAACGATCTGGCCGACACCTCGGTGCTGCTGCGCGTCCCCGCGGTGATCGAGACCGGGAACGCCAAGCCGCCCATGCTGCTCCAGAGTCAGGACCAGAAGCAGAGCCGCAAAAAGCCGACGATCGCCTGCGAGCCGATGGTCAGCTCCCTGACCGAGGTTGCAAAACTGCTCCAGCCCGGCCGCTGCGTGACCTGATTTGCGTGGGCCACTGGGGCAGTCGCCCTCCGCCGGGAGGGCGATCGCTCGCGTCCACTTGATCCCCCGCCCCCTCGCGTTATATCCCGGGTTTGTTCCCCTTTCGATTGACCGGGTAAACGCATGACGACGTCAGACACGGCTGTGCATACGCAGCCCTTCCAGGCCGAGGTTTCCGAGCTCCTGCACCTGATGGTGCACTCTGTCTATTCCGAGACCGACATCTTCCTGCGCGAGCTCGTCTCCAACGCCTCGGATGCCTGCGACAAGCTGCGCTATGAAGCCATCGCCAGCCCGGCGCTGCTGGGCGAGGGCGACGCGCTCAAGATCCGCATCATTCCGAACAAGACGGCCGGAACGCTGACGATCGCCGACAACGGCATCGGCATGGAGCGGCAGGAGCTGATCGACCACCTCGGCACCATCGCCCGCTCCGGCACCAAGGCGTTCGTGTCGAAGCTGAAGGAGGCCAAGGATGGCCTCGGCCTGATCGGCCAGTTCGGCGTCGGCTTCTATTCCGCTTTCATGGTCGCCGACAAGATCGCCGTGGTCAGCCGCCGTGCCGGCGAGAGCGACGTCTGGACCTGGACGTCGTCCGGCGGCTCCGGCTTCGAGATCGCGCGGGCGAGCGACGAGGAAGCGGCGCGCGTGGCCCGCGGCACCGAGATCGTCCTGCACCTGAAGGACGACGCCAGGAAATATATCGAGGCCTACGAGATCGAGCGCATCGTCGGGGCCTATTCCGACAACATCCTGTTTCCCATCGAGCTGGTGCCGGAGGAGGGCGAGCCGCGCCAGATCAATTCGGCGAGCGCGCTGTGGCAGCGCTCGAGATCCGAGCTGACGGCAGAGGACTACAAGAAGGCCTATCAGCAGATCGCATCCGCCTTCGACGATCCCGCGATGACGCTGCATTATCGCGCCGAGGGCCGCTATTCCTACGCCGTGCTGCTGTTCGCGCCGTCGACCAAGCCGTTCGACCTGTTCGAGCCGAACCGCAAGGGGCGCGTCAAGCTCTACGTCCGCCGCGTCTTCATCACCGATGACGCCGATCTGCTGCCGGGCTATCTCCGCTTCATCCGCGGCGTCGTCGACAGCGAGGATCTCCCGCTCAACATCTCGCGCGAGATGCTCCAGAACAATCCGCAGCTCGCGCAAATCCGGAAAGCCGTGGCGACCCGCGTGCTGTCCGAGCTCGAAAGCCTTGCGGAGAAGGATCCGGAGAACTTTGCAAAGATCTGGGAGGCCTTCGGCGCGGTGCTGAAGGAAGGCATCTACGAGGATTTCGAACGCCGCGAAAAGCTGCTGGCGCTGTCGCGCTTTACCACGACCTCCGGCGAGAAGCGCTCGCTCAAGGACGTCATCGCCGATTTCAAGCCGAACCAGACCGAGATCTATTATCTCGTCGGTGACAGCATCGAGCGGCTGAAGTCGAGCCCGCGGCTCGAGGCGGCGACCGCGCGCGGCATCGAGGTGCTGCTGCTTTCAGATCCCGTCGACGCCTTCTGGACCTCGATGCCATCGGAGTTCGAGGGCAAGCCGCTGAAGTCGCTGAGCCAGGGCGATCTCAACCTCGACCTGATCCCGCGCCTCGACGAGGCGGACGAGGCGAAGAAGGACGAGCCGGTCGCCGACGAGGCCGCCACCATCGCAATGATCAAGTCCGCGCTCGGCGAGCGTGTCAGCGACGTCAAGGCTTCGACGCGCCTCACCAGTTCGGCCTCTTGCCTCGTCGCCGACAGCCAGGGACCGAGCCGCGAGCTCGAGCGCATTCTGGCCCAGCAGAACCGCGGCATGCGCAGCAAGCCGATCCTCGAGATCAATCTGCGCCATCCGCTGGTCACGGCGATCACCAAGGCTCAGGCCGGCTCCTCCGCGGTCGACGATCTCAGCTTGCTGCTGCTCGAACAGGCGCAGATCCTGGACGGCGAGTTGCCGGAAGACCCTGCCGCGTTTGCGGCCAGGCTGAACCGTCTGGTGTTGCAGGGGCTCGGCGGGTAGCGGGCCCGCCAGCGACACCTCACCTTGCCGTCATCTGTCCTCAGGAACAGTCGCGCGCGCCGGGATGTTGTGTCATATGAAGCCGTCGGCATCGACGTTGCCGAGGTGACCTATTCGAGGATTTCTCCATGCGTCTGCCGCTCCTGACCCTCACTGCGATATTCACGCTGCTGGGCGCAGCGGATGCCAGCGCGCAGAGGTACGATCCGGCCTATCCCGTATGCATGCACCGCTACACCGGCGGCGGCTTGGGTGGCGGGGGCGGTGACTATTTTGACTGCTCCTTCACCTCGTTGCCGCAATGCCGCGCCACGGCGTCGGGCCTTGCCGCGACCTGCGACCTCAATCCCTATTACGCCTTCAACGAACCGCTGCCGCCCCGCCGGCGTCACAAGAAGGTGCACCAGTAGCAGCAGGCGACGCGGTTTCCGGTGCCAGGATTGAGGCGTCGCACAGTGGGCCTGGTTTGACTGTCGGTGCGGTGCTCATGGCCGTGCCGTCACACGCGCAGACCTTCGATCCCCGCTATCTCGTCTGCAGGCACGTCGGTAGCGCTCACGCGGTCGCTGGTGCGATGGAGCAGGTAGGACTACCGGCTGCGCATGCCAGCGGATGACGGAGCCTTGTTCACCGCCGCGTTGATTGCTGCGGTCAATTGCCAGGTCATCTGGTCCGTCGTCCAGTCGCTTGCGTGCAGCCTGGTGTCGTCGCCCGGGTCGACCATCCGGTCGAATGAAATCCCTGCGATATCGTGCCAGCCCTTCATCAGCTCGAAGCGGCGAAAGACATTGACGCGCTTCTTATGTGCGATGTCGCTGATCGCCTCGACCATTGCGATCGCCTTGCCGATCTTGGCCCGTGTCAGCAGCGCCGGCACATACTGCAGGTCCATTAGAATCACGTCGATCCGCTTGGCCGCCAGAAGTTCGTCGACACCTTTACGGATCGCCTTCGTGGTATCCCTGAAAGAAGGAGGGTTCTGATCGGCGGGTTGCCAAACCGAGTTGGTGCCGACCTGCCAGATAACGAGGTCGGGATTCAGGTCGAAGACGTCGCGCTGGAATCGCTTGAACTCTTCAGGAGCCTCTTGGCCGCCGATGCCCCGGTTGATCACGTCGATCGTTGCCTTCGGAAATTGCCACCGAAACTGGATCCGAAGGTCCGCCAGCAGTCGTTGGGGATAGGGCGTGATACCTCCTTCGCCCGCCGTGGTCGACGAGCCGATCGCGACCACCTTGACCCGTCCGTCGCCGCTCAGCCGGTTGAAAAGATTGGTCAGCCTTTGCCGGAACGGCGTTGCCTGAACCGGAATTTGTGAGGGGTCGAGAGCCACGGGTCGCCTCCCTGTCGTGACCAGGACAACGCAAGGTAGAGCGAAGGATAGCCTGCTTGGACGAAGCCGCCTAGCGCCGTGTGCTTCTTTGCTCCTTCCGGATCCCCGACAGCTCCACCACCTTGCGCCAGCGCTCGGTCTCCGCGGTCAGCATGCCGCCGAATGCGTCGGCATTGCCGTGCGGCGGGATCCGCGCGATGCCGGCGACCGGCGCAATGCCCTTGGCGAAATCATACGGCAGCGCGGGGTCGAACGAGGCGTTGATCGCGTTCGCGCTACGCGTCCGAATGACTGGATTTGCTGTCGCAAGAAACAAGCCGGGCCGTACAGCGATCCCCCTCGGCTTGGTAAAGGATCACTAGAGTTAATCGCGCACTAACCGCGTTTTACCTTGTCTCTTAACACCTGGGCAGGGCGTGCGAGCTAAGCTGCCGGAACCAGCAGACACGTTCCGAAAGAATGAACGGCATGACCACCGGCATCATCGAGCAACCGAGAGCCGCGCGCGCACCTTCGGCTTCAAAAATCTGGCTGAAGGCCATCGAGCTCACCGCGCGGATCGAGGCGCTGCCGGGCCGGCTGTTCGCCGACGTCGTCGACGACTGGGCGCAGCGTCAACCCGCCCGCATCGCGCTGATCACCGATGACGCAAGCCTCGACTATGAGGGGCTCTCGAAACGCATCAACCGCTATGCGCGCTGGGCGCGCTCGGTCGGCGTGGCCAAGGGCGACACGGTCGCGCTCATCATGCCGAACGGCATCGACTATGTCGCCGCCTGGCTCGGCATCAGCCGCGCCGGCGGCGTGGTCGCGCTGCTCAATACAAAGCTTGTCGGGCCATCGCTCGCGCATTGCATCGACGTTGCAAAGCCATCGCATATCATCGTCGCGCATGAGCTGACGGCGATGCTTGACAGCGCGTCGCCGCACCTGAAGACGGAAGCAAAGGTCTGGACCCATGGCGACGCCCGCAGCGAACGCGCGGTCGATGTCGCGCTTGCCGCCCTCGACGACGGTCCGCTCTCGCCGGACGAGCACGGCGACGTCACCATCAACGATCGCGCCCTGCTGATCTACACGTCCGGGACCACCGGCCTGCCGAAAGCGGCCAGCATCAGCCATCGCCGCATCCTCAACTGGGGCTTTTGGTTCGCCGGCCTCACCGGCGCGAGCCCGCAGGATCGGCTCTACGACTGCTTGCCGTTGTTCCATTCGGTCGGCGGCATCGTCGCGCCATGCAGCATGCTCGCTGCCGGCGGTTCGGTGGTGATCGCGGAAAAATTCTCGGCCTCGAATTTCTGGCCGGACATCGTGCGCCACGATTGCACGCTATTCCAGTACATCGGCGAGCTCTGCCGCTACCTGCTGAAGGCGCCGCCGTCCGAATACGAGAACCGTCACCGCCTGCGGCTCGCCTGCGGCAACGGCCTGCGCGGCGACATCTGGGAGGACTTTCAGGCCCGTTTCGCCATTCCCCGCATCCTCGAATTCTATGCCGCGACGGAAGGCAATTTCTCGCTGTTCAACGTCGAGGGCCAGCCGGGGGCGATCGGCCGCATCCCGCCGCTGCTCGCCCATCGTTTCCCGGCCAGCCTCGTCAGGCTCGACCCCGGCAGCGGCGCGCCGCTGCGCAATGAAGATGGACTTTGCATTGCCTGCGCACGCGGCGAGGCCGGCGAAGCCATCGGCCGCATCGGCACGGCGGACCAGGGCGGCGGCCGCTTCGAGGGCTACACCGACGCGAGCGAGACCGAGAAGAAGATTTTGCGCGATGTCTTCGCCAAGGGCGATGCCTGGTTCCGCACCGGCGACCTGATGCGGCTCGACGACAAGGGCTTCTTCCACTTCGTCGACCGCATCGGAGATACCTTCCGCTGGAAGGGCGAGAACGTCGCCGCCTCGGAGGTCAACGATGCCGTGCGCGATTTTACCGGCGTGATCGATGCGACCACTTACGGCGTCAGCATCCCTGGCACTGACGGCCGCGCCGGCATGAGCGCGATCGTCGTGAACGAGGGTTTTCACGTGGAAGCGCTGCCTGCGCATCTCGCGCAGCGCCTGCCGGCCTATGCTCGGCCCCTCTTCCTTCGCATCTCGCGCGAGCTCGATGCGACCGAGACCTTCAAGCAGAAGAAGACCGAGCTCGCGCGAGAGGGCTTTGATCCGGGCGCGATCCGCGATCCGCTGTTCATGCTGGACCCGAAGGCCGGCGCCTATGCCGCGCTCGATCTGGAGGCGTATTCGAAGCTCGTCGACGGCTCGATCAGGCTCTAGCCATGCGAAATCCGGAGATAGGTCCAATTTTATCTGAATTGTCCAAGAAGCCATTTACTTCTGTCGGGTAAACAAAAGGCCATGGGAGGCGGTCATCAGGAGCCGCCGTCTGAACGACGAAGAATGAACAAGAACAGAGCAGCGAGCCAGCCATGTCGGTAAGGTCTAAGGTCATTGAAGCGATCCAGCAGATCGCCAAGGAGCAGCACGTCACGCTGCCCGCACTCTCGGACGATCTGTCCCTGCACGAGACGGGCTTCGACTCGCTCGCCTTCGCCATTTTGGTAGCGCGTCTCGAGGACGAGACCGGCGTCGACCCCTTCACCATCTCCGAGGACGCAGCGTTCCCCGCCACCGTGGGCGATTTCGTGCGGGCCTACGAAAATGTCCCCGCGTGAGATCTTTGCGCTACGCGACCATCTCGGCGCGGAGCTGACGGGCCGCACGCTGTCGGACGCGCACGATGTCGCGTCGCTGACGGATATCCTGTCGCAGACGGTCCTGGGCGGACGGCTGCGCGAGCTGTCCGGCCGCGCGGTCCTGTTGAAACTGTCCGACCAGCTCCGGTCCGGCCTTGCCATGATCGAGCTCGACGGCGTTGCCCGTCGCATGCTGCTGTGCCCGCCAGATCTCAACCCGGCATATCTCGACGCGCTGATCGCGGATGCCGGAATCGATGCCGTCGTCACCGACGAGCCGGATCGCTGGGCCGAGACCGGCGTGACGCTGGTCGTCACCGCGCAGCTGCCGCTTGAGGCCACCGCGCCGGCCAGAACCGAACGCGCGACCGAATGGCTGATGCTCACCTCGGGCACCTCGGGCGTACCGAAAATCGTCGGTCATACGCTGGAGGCACTCACGGGCGCCATCGTCGCCGAAGGCCCCGCGCGCGGACCCGCGCCGGTGTGGGCGACGTTCTACGACATTCGCCGCTATGGCGGCCTGCAGATATTCCTCCGTGCCGTCCTCTCCGGCGGCTCCATGGTGCTGTCCGATCCGGATGAGGCGCTGGCCGATCACGTCGCGCGGCTGAACGCGCGTGGGGTCTCCCACATCTCCGGCACGCCCTCGCACTGGCGCAAGTTGTTGATGAGCGGCTCGGCCGCAAAGTTCGCGCCGCGTTACGTCCGTCTCTCGGGCGAGATTGCCGATCAGGCAGTGCTCGATGGCCTGAAGGCCGCGTTCCCCAATTCGTCCGTCGGCCACGCCTACGCCTCGACAGAGGCCGGCGTCGGCTTTGCCGTCAATGACGGGCTCGAGGGTTTTCCGGCTGACTATCTCGGCAACCGCAATGGCGTCGAGATGAAGGTCGTCGACGGTTCGCTGCGCATCCGCTCGACGCGCACGGCGCACGCCTATATCGGCCGCAACGCCGCCGCGCTGACCGATGACGACGGCTTTGTCGACAGCGGCGATATCGTCGAATTGCGCGGCGACCGCTACTATTTCGTCGGCCGTCGCGGCGGCATCATCAATATCGGCGGACTGAAGGTTCACCCCGAAGAGATCGAGGCGGTGATCAACCGCCATGCCGACGTACGGATGTCGCGGGCGAAATCGCGCAAGAGCCCGATCACCGGCGGTATCGTCGTCGCCGACGTGATCCTCGCCGACGGCACCGATCCGGCGCGTGCCAAAGAGATCCGCGACCAGATCCTGGATCAGTGTCGCGCGCAGCTCGCATCTCACAAGGTGCCGGCGGTGATCCGCTTCGTCGAGGCGCTCGACGTCACTCCGGCCGGCAAACTGGCGCGCACCGATGCATAATGTCCTTGTCACCGGAGGCAGCCGCGGTATCGGCCTTGCGATCGGCACGCGGCTGGTGGATGCCGGCTATAACGTCATCGCAGCCGCGCGGCGCGAGAGCGATGAGCTCAAGGCGGCGATCGCGGGGTCGGAAGGGCGTCTGCATTTCCGCGCCTGCGATCTCGCGGTGATCGACGCGATCCCGGCGTTTGCAAAAATGGTGCGCGACGAGTTCGGCCCGATCTATGGCCTCGTCAACAATGCCGGCCTGGGCACCGAAGGCCTGCTCGCGACCATGCACAATTCCGAGATCGAGGCGCTGGTCCAGCTCAACGTGCTGTCGCCGATCATCCTCACCAAATATGTCGCGCGGCAGATGATGGCCGATGGTGCCGGCCGCATCATCAACATCTCCTCGATCATCGCCACCACCGGCTATAACGGGCTGTCCGTTTACGGCGCGACCAAGGCCGCCGCCACCGGATTCACCCGCTCGCTCGCGCGCGAGGTCGGAAAGCTCGGCATCACCGTGAACGCGATCGCGCCCGGCTTCATCGACACCGAGCTCACCCACAACCTCTCCGACGAGAGCCGCAAGCGCATCGCCGGGCGCAGCGCGCTGCGCCGCCTGCCGGAGACGGATGACGTCGCGCGCATGGTGGAATATCTGCTCGGCGAGGGCGGCCGCAACGTGACCGGCACCGTCTTTACGATTGACGCCGGGAATACGGCGTAAACGGAACTCCGCCGCCATCATTACGTTGATCCGGAACAATGACATCCAGCCGGATGTGGTCGTAAGATGCGTAGCAATCGATTGGGTTACGTCAATCGATCTGCCCCAATCGACAGGGAGCAGTCCATGGCCATCCCAAACATGACCGCTTCAAACGAGGGCCGGACGGAGCATGCCAGCACGAAGCCGGATGATGACGTCCACTGCCCGCCGATGACGCATCAGAATTCCGGTACTCACGGCCATGAAATGTATCCGCAGCAATTCGTGCGGCTGGTCGGTTGCCACGACGCGTCTCTGGACGCCCTGCGCAAGCGTCAGGACGCGAAGGTGCATTAGCGCGTACCGCCGCTCACGTCCGATGCTTCGGCAAATCGATCCGTTCGTGTGAGAATTCCGGCGGCCCCTCGGTGAGGCGACGGATGCGGCGCTCGCGTTCGTCCTCCGGCAATGCGGGATCGAGCAGCCCCTCGATCTCGTGCACCGCGATCTCTTCGATCTTGGCGTCCGATGCGATCGGGGGCGTTGAGGCAAGTCCCGGGGACGCGATCTTCAGCCCCAATTCGACCAGCTTGCGGATCGCCTCCGAGCGCGACAGGCTCTGGGCTTCAGCCCAGGCATCGACGGCAGCGGTCAGCCTCTCCGGCATCTTCACCGCACTGATCGGATCAAGCCCCGTGCGCCGGCGCACGGAAGTGGTGGGGTCCTTGCTGCCGAAGTCGGGCACTTCGATCATCCCGTGCAACGCCTGAAGATGAGCCCAGCATATCCGCACCCGGCGGCCGGCTTTTTGATGCCGATCAATGCTCCGCTGCGGCATTGCAGCGCGGCGCGGTCTTGTTGTCCGGGCTCATTTCGGCCAATGATTGAAAAGGGGGACGCCAGCCGGCGAACCCGGATCGATCCTGCTCCGTATCTCCCTCGGAAGCGCACCAAACGTCCGGCAATCACCCGATGACACCAGCCGCCCCCTTCTACGGCAGCATTCCCGTCTTCCGCGGCTTCACCAGCCTGATGGAGCCCGCACTCTATGCGCCGCTGCCGGACGATTGGAGCATCGGCGTCGCCGACATCGTCGATTCCACCAAGGCGATCGCCGCGCAGCGCTACAAGGCCGTGAACATGGCCGGCGCAGCCGTGATTGCAGCGGTGACGAATGCGCTGGAGGGCCGGGAATTCCCCTTCGTGTTCGGCGGCGACGGCGCGAGCTTTGCGGTCGCGCCTTCCGATCTCGATGCTGCCCGCGAGGCTCTGGCCGCGACCGCAACCTGGGTGCGGGAGGATCTCGATCTTGAGATGCGCGTTGGATTGGTGCCGGTGAGCGCGATCCGCGCGCAAGGTCTCGACGTTCGCGTCGCGCGCTTTGGGCCGTCGGCTAATTTGTCCTATGCGATGTTCTCTGGCGGTGGGCTTGCCTGGGCCGACGCCGCGATGAAGCGCGGCGAGTTTGCGGTCGCGGAGGCGCCCGACGGCACGCAGCCCGATCTCTCCGGACTGTCCTGCCGTTTCGAGGTGATGCCGGCCTCGCGCGGACTGATCCTGTCCGTGCTGGTGATGCCGACGCCCGGTGCCGATCCGCAGGCTTTCCGCAAGGTGATCGAGGACATCATCCACCTCGTCGAGCGCAGCCCGGATGGCGGCCGTCCGGTGCCATCGCAGGGGCCGCCGCTGACATGGCCTCCGCAGGGGCTGGAATATGAAGCACGCACCAAGCGTGGCGGTCCGCTGGTCGCACGTCGCGCCCGCGTGCTGGCCTACACGCTGTTCGTCTATCTGATCATGCGTTTCGACCTCAACGTCGGCGGCTTCGTGCCTGATGTCTACAAGCGGCAGGTGGTCGAGAACTCGGATTTCCGCAAATATGACGACGGCCTGCGCATGATCCTCGACTGCACCCCGCAGCTCGAACGCGCGCTGAGCGACCGTCTCGCGGCGGCGGCACGCGACGGCATCGTGCGTTACGGCCTCCACCAACAGGACGCCGCGATGATGACCTGCTTCACGCCGTCGGCGCTGCGCAGCGACCACGTCCACTTCATCGACGGCGCGAGAGGTGGCTACGCCTCGGCGGCGACGGCGTTGAAGGCGATGGCGGCGGGCGCGAGCTAGCGCCCCGCACGCGTCCAGGTCTCGCCGCCGCAGAGCGCGCCGACGCAGCCTTCCACCCGCAATGCGTCCGTGCCGGTGACGGTGACACTGCTCGCATAGGTGCTGCCGTCATCGGCATTGTAGATCTGGCCGGACCATTTGTTCGGGCCTGAAGGCTGCATGCCAATGAACAGCGGCAGTCCGATCATCGGGCGCCTGGCGAGTTCGGGATTGGGATTCTTGCTGTCGGTCGCTGGCTGGCCGGTCGCGGTGTCGTGGGGCTCGCGCAGCCAGACGATGTTGCCGCAGACGCCGCCGCCGCATTTGCCGATCTTGACGCGGGCATCACCGGCCTGGGTCAGCCAGGTCCCGTCGACGCTCTGCGCCTGCGCGGCAGTCGTGCCAAGCAGCGCAGCCAGGATGACAATGAGAGCAGCGAATCTGGAAGTCATGGAGGGGGCCCCGAATTGGAGGCGCCTCCATAGCAGCCCGGCAGGATAGTGCAACGCTGGATGGAATCACATTCCTGCGCCTATTTGCCTGCGCTTATCTACCTGCGCTCATTTGCCCCAGCGGACGAAGGCGACCGAGGCTGCGGTCGAGAGCCCGAACACGACCATGGCGCCGCCGACCAGGGCGAACAATGTCCAGGCCGGCGCCTGCGCCATCATCAGGCCGACGCCACCGATCGCGACGATCAGAAGCCGCGCGGTGGAGGCCAGAACCGGACCGCCGACGCGCGCCGCACCTTGCGAGGAAAAATACAGCGACACACCCATGCCGAAGAACACGAAGGCCGGCCCGGCCCAGTGGAAATAGCTGTGCGCCGCGGCGGTGACGCCGGGATCTCCGGTGAAGAGCGCCACCCACAATGCGGGATCGAGCGCAATGACGAGGCCGATCAGGCCGACGGTGATCCCGGAGGCTGCCGCCGCGGTCCAGGCCACGCGCCGCGCGCGCTTCACTTGTCCGGCGCCCATCGCCATGCCGACCATCGGCACCGAGGCGATGCCGAAGGCGAAGGTGATCGGTATCAGCAAAAATTCCAGCCGCGAGCCGATGCCGTAGCCGGCCAGCATTTCGGTGCCGAAGGTCGCCAGGATCTTCGTGAAGATCAAAATGGTGAGCACGGTCTGGAGCGGCGACAGGCAGGCGACCGCGCCGACCTTGAGGATGTCCAGGAACATGGCGCGCTCGAAATGAAAGGCGCGGACCCTCAGCGGCAGCCGGCTGCGGCCGGACAAGAGATACCAGAGGAAAAAGAGCGCGGCGCAGGTGAACGCAATCAACTGGCCGGCGGCGACGCCGGGCATGCCGAATTGCGGCACGCCGAACAGGCCGAGCCCCAGCGTGCCGCCGAGCGAAATCTGGAGCACGCTCATCCCGATCAAAATCATCGAAGGCAGGCGCATGTCGCCGGTGCCGCGGATCACCGAGGCCAGCGTGTTGACGAGCCAGATCGCCACCGCGCCGGAGAACAGCATCTGCGAATAGCCGCTGGCTTCCTCGAGCACGCGCTCGCGTCCGCCGAGCAACGTGAAGAACGAGCGACCGAAGGCGAGCATCATCACCGTGAAGAAAAGCCCGCCGCAAATGCCGATGATGGCGGCGTGCAGCGCCAGCGACGCGGCGCGGTCGCGATCCCCGGCGCCGAGCGCACGGCTGATCGCCGACGAGACGCCGCCGCCCATCGCGCCCGCGCTCATCATCTGCGTCAGCATCGCGAACGGGAACACCAGCGCGATCGCCGCGAGCGGGATGGTGCCGAGCCGCCCGATATAGGAGGTCTCGGCAATCGCAACCAGCGTGCTGCCGACCATCGCGATCATGTTGGGGATCGCGAGCCGCAGCAGCGTCGGCAGGATCGGCGCGGTCAGCAGGCTGGCGATGGGGGAGGCGACCGGGGCAGGCGGCACGGCGTCTATCGAGGCGTCGATCGTCATGTCTCACCGGGCGGAACATTGGATGATGATCGACATATTACAGGGTTGGCTTGCCTCCGCCAGCCTTGCTTCACGCAGGGCTCACCAGGGCAGGCCGCAGAGGTCGATGGTGCCCAGCGTCGGCGCACGGACGATGTTGAAGACATAGGGCGTCATGGCGTCGAACCGGATTCGTCCCTCCGGCTGTTCGCAATAGACCTCGCCCTTGAAGGGCAGCCAGCTTCGGGCCTGGTAGAACGCAAAATTGTGCGGCTCGCAGAACAGCAGTGCGAAGCGCGCCGCTTCGTTGGCGCGGATGGTGTGCACCGCCGCATCGATCGCCATGGTCGCATATCCGCGGCTACGCCGGTCCTCGCGCGTGCACACCCCGCCGATGCCGCCGATATGCACATTCTGTCCGTTCCAGGTGACGGTGCGGAAGTAGATGCCGACATGGCAGACGAGACCGTCCTCGGGCGTCTCGATCAGCACGCGCAAATCGGCATTGGCCCATTTGACGTGCGCCCATGGCAGCTTCTCGACCATTTGCGGTCCGAACACCGCCTGATGCAGCGGCTCTGCGATCGGCCAGGAGGCATCGCCGTTCAAAATGTCGATCTCGATGCTCATTGCTCTTTCTTTCGCATCTCCGCGTGGTGCGTTCGTTCTGCCATAAGCGCCTCAAAGGCAATGACATTTTTCGGCTTGTTGAAGCGGCCCCTCACACTTGCGACGATTTTATGCAATCGGGCCAAACCGCCGCATCACCCGTTTTTGCAATTTGGCGGTATTTAACGGCCGAGGAACCTTCTATAAGGGGTGACCGTTAAGCCTCGTTCCCCATCAGTCGCGGACAACAACCCATGACCTTTACGCTGCCCCCACTCCCTTACGCCTATGACGCCCTCGGCCAGTTCATGTCGAAGGAGACGCTCGAATTCCACCACGACAAGCATCATCAGGCCTACGTCACCAACGGCAACAACGCGCTCAAGGGCACCGAATGGGAAGGCAAGTCCCTTGAGGAGATCGTCAAGGGCTCGTTCGGCAAGAACCCCGCAGTGTTCAACAATGCCGGCCAGCACTACAACCACATCCACTTCTGGAGCTGGATGAAGCCTAATGGCGGCGGCACCAAGCTGCCCAGCAAGCTCGAGAAGAAGATCAACGAGGACCTCGGTGGCTTCGAGAAGTTCAAGACCGACTTCCAGGCGGCCGGCGTCGGCCAGTTCGGCTCCGGCTGGTGCTGGCTCCAGGTCAAGAACGGCAAGCTCGAGATCGCCAAGACCCCGAACGGCGAGAATCCGCTGGTGCACGGCGCCACTCCGATCCTCGGCTGCGACGTCTGGGAGCACTCCTACTACATCGACTATCGCAACCGCCGTCCCGACTATCTCAAGGCGTTCGTCGAGAACCTCGTGAACTGGGAATACGTCGAATCCCTGTTCGACAAGGCCTGAGGGCTCACACATTCCGGGTTCGGCTTTGCCGCTCCGGAAGTGACGAATTGAAAAGGCGGTCGCATGCGCGGCCGCCTTTTTTCTGTGCGGAATTCGTCCGCACCTCGCATGGCCCTGCGCCGGGCGCGCAACGCTCCCGCCACCGTATTGTTTGCATCGTGCAGGGCCCGCCCTTAATCAGGACGGGCATCACCCTCGAGCCGACCGAGCCCGTTGTCAGATTCTTCCCCGAAAGACCCGGCGCCTGCCGAGGACGTGGAGTCCGAGCCGCGGCCGGGACGCGTGCGCAAGCCGATCGGCTGGTCGACCATCATCATCGCGGTCCTGGTGGCGGTCAGCGCGGGTCTGGTCTGGCGGCGTGACGGTTCTGGCGGTGTTCTCGACATTCTCACCCACGACCTGTCGCTGTTCGGCGGCATTCTGCCGCGCGTTCTGGCCGGTTGCCTGCTCGGCGCGTTCATCTCCGAGATCCTGCCGCACGAAAAAGTATCGCGCTCGCTCGGGCCGAAATCGGGCCTGAAGGGCCTGCTGATCGGCACCGCCTTCGGTGCGATCCTGCCGGGCGGACCGTTCACCGCTTATCCCGTCGCGAGCGCGCTGCTGGCGGTCGGCGCCGATTTCGGCGCCACCATCGCCATGGTCGTGAGCTGGACCCTGATCGGCTATGGCCGGGCGGTGGCCTGGGAAATTCCGATCATGGGCACCGACTTCACGCTGTGGCGCATCGTCATCTCGCTGCCGCTGCCGGTGCTCGCAGGCGCGCTCGGACGCTTCGTCTATGTCCGGCTCTATCCGAGGCGGGCCACGAAGGACGACGAGATTTGAGCGCGGCGCTTCTCATCGACATCCTGCTCTGGGGCTCGGTCTTCGGCGTCGGCCTGATCGCCTTCCGCCGCGGCCCTCCGGTGTTCAAGGCCTCGCTGCGCGAGGGCTCCATGGATTTCATCAACATCGTGCCGCGGATCGCGCTCGGGGTGATCGGCTCCGGCTATATCGCCGCCATCATCCCGCAGGAGGTGATCACCGGCTGGCTCGGCCCGGACAGCGGCTGGCTCGGGGTCGCGACCGCCGTGGTTGCCGGGGCCGCCACGCCCGGGGGCCCGGTGATCGGCTTCTCCATCGGCACGGTGGCGCTCAAATCAGGCGGCGGGGTGCCGCAGGTGGTCGCCTATGTCGTTGCCTGGGCGCTGTTCGCCTTCCAGCGGGTGATCCTGTGGGAAATCCCGTTCATGCCGGCCCGTTTCGTCTGGTTCCGCTGCGCGGTGTCGGTGCCATTCCCGTTCCTGGCGGCCGCCATCGCGATGGTGATCGGCAAACCCTGAGGGAGCGTGGACAGGGGTAATGTTATAATATAACGTCTCGACATGGTTCCCTCCGCGTCCCAAGCTCACCATCACGACCACTCCCACGCCCATTCCCACGGGCATGACCACACGCACGCTCACGTCCACGATGCAGCAGTGCCGCATCCGGCTCAGGCGGCGCCCTGGTCGATCCTGCGCATGACCATGGCCGCACGCGTCGCCGCGGCGCTTGCCGCCTGCGCCGTGCTCTGGGGCGTGGTCTTCCTGGCGATGAGGTGACCATGGCGGCCGTCCACTTTCACAATGTCACGCTCGGTTACGACCGGCATCCGGCCGTGCATCATCTCAACGGCGTGGTCGCGCCGGGCGCGCTGGTCGCCGTGGTCGGCCCGAACGGCGCCGGCAAGTCGACGCTGCTGCGCGGCATTGTCGGCATCCTTAGGCCACTCGACGGCAGCATCCATCTCGGCGGGCTCGACTCCCGCGATGTCGCCTATCTGCCGCAGAGCGCGGAGATCGACCGCAGCTTTCCGATCTCGGTATTCGATTTCGTCGCCACGGGGCTGTGGCGTGCGACCGGCCTGTTCGGCGGCATCGGCAAGTCCGCGCGTGACAAGATCCTGCACGCGATCGCTTCCGTCGGCCTCAACGGCTTCGAGAACCGCCCGATCGGCACGCTCTCCGGCGGGCAGATGCAGCGCGTGCTGTTCGCGCGCGTCCTGCTCCAGGACGCGAGCCTGATCGTGCTCGACGAGCCCTTCAACGCCATCGACAGCAAGACCACGATCGACCTGCTCGCGCTGGTGAAGCAATGGCACGGCGAAGGCCGCACCGTGCTGGCAGCGCTGCACGACATGGAGATGGTGCGCAATCATTTCAGCGAGACGTTGGTGCTGGCGCGCGGGCCCGTGGCATGGGGCCCGACGGCGGAAGTGCTGACGCCGGAAAATTTGATGGTCGCGATGCGGATGTGCGAGGCCTTCGACGACAGCGCTGAGGCCTGCGCGGCTGACGATGGCCGCTCGCGGGCGGCTTGAAATCCGATGATCTATGACGCGCTGATCGGTCCGTTCACCGAATTCGAGTTCATGCGGCGCGCGCTTGCCGCCGTCATAGCGCTGTCGCTGGCGGGCGCGCCGATCGGCGTGTTCCTGATGCTGCGGCGGATGAGCCTCGTCGGCGATGCCATGGCGCATGCGATCCTGCCCGGCGCCGCTGTCGGCTTCCTGCTCTCCGGCCTGAATCTGTTCGCGATGACGGCTGGCGGCCTGATCGCCGGCTTTGCAGTCGCGATCCTCGCGGGCCTCGTCGCGCGCTCGACCGGGTTGAAGGAGGACGCCTCGCTGGCGACGTTCTATCTGGCCTCGCTGGCGCTGGGCGTCACCATCGTCTCGATCAAGGGCACCAATATCGACCTGCTGCATGTGCTGTTCGGCAATATCCTGGCGATGGACGACCAGACGCTGCTGGTCGTCGCCTTCAACGCCACGATCACGCTGCTGGTGCTCGCCGTGATCTACCGCCCCCTGGTCATCGAGAGCGTCGATCCGCTGTTCCTGCGCACCGTCAGCCGCGCCGGGGGACCTGCGCATCTCGCATTCCTCGCGCTGGTCGTGATCAACCTCGTCAACGGCTTTCAGGCGCTCGGCACCTTGCTGGCGGTCGGCCTGATGATCCTGCCGGCCGGCATCGCCCGGTTCTGGTCGCGCGACCTCACCGCGATGATCTGCATCGCAGTCGTTGCCGCCGCGGTCTCGGGCTATGCCGGTCTCGTGCTGTCGTTCCAGACCCGGGTGCCGTCGGGCCCTGCGATCATTCTCGTGGCGAGCGTGCTCTACATCGTCTCCGTTCTCTTCGGTCGCGTCGGCGGTATCCTCCGGCAGCTGTTTCCCGGCCGGCATCTGGAAGCGTGACGGCGATGCGGCCCATCCTGCTTTGCGTGCTCCTGCTGATCGCCTCGCCGCTGCGCGCTGCGGAACGGCTCAACGTCGTCGCCAGTTTCTCGATCCTCGCCGATTTCGTCCGCAATGTCGGGGGCGACCGCATCAATCTGACGACGCTGGTCGGCACCGACAGCGACGTCCATGTCTACACGCCCGCTCCAAGCGATGCGAAGCGGATCGCAGACGCAAAGCTCGTCATCGTCAACGGGCTCGGCCTCGAGGGCTGGCTGCCGCGTCTCGTGCAGTCGTCGGGAGCCAAGGCGCAGGTGGTCACCGCGAGCGCCGGCATCGCGCCGCTCAAGCTCGGCTCGGCCGCAGACCCGCATGCCTGGCAGTCCGTGCCCAACGCCAAGGTCTACGTGACGGACATCGCCAGCGCGCTGGCCGCGGCCGATCCGGACGACGCGGAGTTCTTCCGCGCGAAGGCCAAGGCCTATCTGGAAAAGCTCGAAACGCTGGACCGCGAGGTCCGCGAGGCGGTGGCGAAAATCCCCCCGGAGCGGCGCAAGGTGATCTCCACCCATGATGCCTTCGGCTATTTCGCCGCCGAATACGGCGTCCAGTTCATCGCGCCACTCGGCGTCTCCACGGAAACCGAGCCCAGCGCGCGGGATATCGCCGGCATCATCGGCCAGATCAAGGCCCAAAAAATCCCGGCCGTTTTCCTGGAAAATATCAGCGACGACCGGTTGATCCGGCGGATCGCGGCGGAGACCGGTTCAAAAGTCGGCGGGACCCTCATTTCGGACGGTTTAACGGCCGAAAAGGGGCTTGCACCCACTTACATTGATATGGTCAGGCACAATATAAAGGCCCTGACCAGCGCGCTTGACCACTAGGGCAGGGGCCACCCCGCCTCGCGTCGCGCGAAACGCCCGAAGTCCGGAGTGATTATGTCTGAAGCGACCTCCCAGAAAATTCCCGTGACCGTCCTGACCGGCTATCTCGGCGCCGGCAAGACCACGCTTTTGAACCGCATCCTGTCCGAAAACCACGGCAAGAAATACGCCGTCATCGTCAACGAATTCGGCGAGATCGGCATCGACAACGACCTCATCATCGGTGCCGATGAGGAAGTGTTCGAGATGAACAACGGCTGCATCTGCTGCACCGTGCGCGGTGACCTCGTGCGCATCATGGACGGGTTGATGAAGCGCAAGGGCAAGTTCGACGCCATCATCGTCGAGACCACCGGCCTTGCCGATCCGGCGCCCGTGGCCCAGACCTTCTTCGTCGACGAGGACGTGCAGAAGAACGCGCGCCTCGATGCGGTGGTGACGGTCGCGGATGCTAAATGGCTCTCCGACCGGCTCAAGGACGCGCCCGAGGCCAAGAACCAGATCGCGTTCGCCGACGTCATCGTGCTGAACAAGACCGATCTCGTCACCAAGGGAGAGCTTGCCGAGGTGGAGGCCCGCATCCGCGCCATCAATCCCTATGCGAAGCTGCATCGTACCGAGCGCTGCTCGGTGGCTCTGGCTGACGTACTCGATCGCGGCGCCTTCGATCTCGACCGCATCCTCGACATCGAGCCGGACTTCCTGAATGCCGACGATCATGACCACGACCATGATCATCATCACCACGGTCACGACCATCATCATGATCACGGCCACGGCCTGAAGCACTATCACGACGAGGACATGCAGTCGCTGTCGCTCAAGACCGACAAGCCGCTCGACCCGAACGTGTTCATGCCCTGGCTCCAGAATCTGGTGCAGGTCGAGGGCGGCAAGATCCTGCGCTCCAAGGGCATCCTCGCCTTCCACGACGATGACGACCGCTATGTCTTCCAGGGCGTCCACATGATGCTGGAGGGCAACCACCAGCGGAAATGGAAGGACGGCGAGGCGCGCGAGAGCCGCCTCGTCTTTATCGGCCGCGAATTGCCGGAAGAGCTCATTCGCGCGGGCTTCGAGAGCTGCATCGTCTCGTGATGAAAGAGTTTACGCCCGCTCCCGACTCCGCCTCGATCGTCTCCGTCACCGACCGTGTCAAGCCGGTTGCGCTCGGCATGGGTGTGACCTCGGCTCATTTCCTCGGCGACCGCGCTGCCTTCGTCGGCGGCGAGGAAAACGTTGCGTTGGTCGACAGCAAGGGCGAGATCACCACTGTTGTCGTGCATAGCGGCGGCATCCTCTCGACCGCGAGCGACGGCAAGCGCCTCGTCATGGGCGGCGACGACGGCAAGGTCGTGTCGCTCGACGCCAAGGGCGAGGTGACGCTGCTCGCCACCGACCCGAAGCGGCGCTGGATCGACGCGGTGGCACTGCATTCGGATGGCGCCTACGCCTGGTCGGCCGGCAAGACCGCGACCGTCAAGAGCGGCAAGAGCGAGGAAAAATCGATCGAGGTGCCCTCGACTGTCGGTGGGCTTGCGTTTGCGCCGAAGGGCTTGCGGCTCGCGATCGCGCATTACAACGGCGCCACGCTGTGGTTTCCCAACATGGAAGGATCGGCCGAATTCCTGCCCTGGGCCGGCTCCCATCTCGGCGTCACCTTCAGCCCGGACAACAAATTCCTGGTCACCACGATGCACGAGTCGGCGCTGCACGGCTGGCGGCTCGCCGACAACAGGCATATGCGGATGACCGGCTATCCCGGCCGGGTCCGCTCGATGT
This sequence comes from Bradyrhizobium sp. Bra78, assembly GCF_024519855.1. Lineage (NCBI taxonomy): Bacteria > Pseudomonadati > Pseudomonadota > Alphaproteobacteria > Hyphomicrobiales > Nitrobacteraceae > Bradyrhizobium > Bradyrhizobium sp. Bra78. The sequence goes on from NZ_JALJRE010000004.1 coordinate 42,828, forward strand.
CCTGGAGCGCGGGCGGCAAGGCGCTGGCAACCTCGGGCGCCGACACCGTGATCCTGTGGCCGTTCGCCAGCAAGGACGGCCCGATGGGCAAGGAGCCCGCGATGCTGGCGCCGCTGCAAGCGCGCGTGTCGGTGGTCGCGTGTCATCCGAAGAACGACATTTTCGCCGCCGGCTACAGCGACGGCACCGTGCTGATGGTGCGGCTGGAGGACGGCGCCGAGATCCTGGTCCGCCGCAACGGCACGCCACCCGTGGCTGCGCTCGCCTGGAACGCCAAGGGCACGCTGCTGGCCTTTGCCGATGAAAATGGCGACGGCGGTCTGCTCGAGCTTTAATCTGTCATCGTTCTGACCGTATAGGGGACCATGCGGTTTCTGACGACGTTCCAGCTTGCTGACTTCGCCGACACGCTGGTCAGCCTGTTCACGGCCTTCGTGCTGGGCACGCTGATCGGCGCCGAACGGCAGTACCGGCAGCGCACCGCAGGCCTGCGCACCAACGTGCTGGTCGCGGTCGGCGCTGCCGCCTTCGTCGATCTCGCCATGCATCTGACCGGCTCCGACGGCGCGGTGCGGGTGATCTCCTATGTCGTCTCCGGCATCGGCTTTCTCGGCGCCGGCGTCATCATGAAGCAGGGCATGGACGTGCGCGGGCTCAACACCGCGGCGACGCTGTGGGCCTCGGCAGCGGTCGGCTCCTGCGCGGAGCCGACATGGTCGCGCAGGCGGCCGCACTCACCGTGTTCGTCATCGCCGGCAACACCATGCTGCGCCCGCTGGTCAACGCCATCAATCGCATTCCGCTGAACGAGAAGGCCTCCGAGGCGACCTACTACTTCAAGCTCGCGGTCGCGACCGACGCGCTCCCCGACATGCGCGACCGCCTCGTCGAGAAGCTCGAAGGGGCAAAGTATCCGGTGGCCGATATCGAGGTGGTCGAGATTGGCGAGGACGTCCTGGAGATCGTTGCAAAGCTGGTCGCGACCGCGGTTGATCCGAACGAGCTGAACGCGGTGGCGACCGATCTCCAGCACCTGCCGGGCGTGCGCCACGCCACCTGGGAAGTCAGCACCTCGGACTGAGCGCGGCGTTTTGGCGCGCGAAGGCGCGGTTCCCGCTTCGGCGGCTACGGAACCGCGGGCCGGCGACTTCGTTGATCTCGCAGACATAGGCGGTGATCGACATGACCGGCAATGACAAGCGCAGACTGAAACTCGACTTCATGATTGCCTGCTCGCTGTTTGCGGCCGGCGTGGTGATATCGGGGGTATCGATCGCGCAAATCCGCGCTGAAGGTCGCATGGAGCTGGCGCAGGCAACCCAGCCGCTCCAGGGCACGCCGTCCGAGGATCAGAACAAGCCCGCGGAAGCCAAGCCCGGCGGCGACCGGCCGACCACGCCGGCGCCCGAGCCCGCGCGCCCCGATCCGCAGACGCAAGGGGCTTCCGGCGCGGTCAAACCAGCATTGCCCCCTGCACCTGCCGAGAAGATCGCTCCACCGATCAAGGAGAAGTAGGCGGTCACTGCACGCTCGCAGTCGGAACGCGTCGCGTCCCTCAGCGCACCAATATGTTCCGGAACTGCCAGGGATCGCTCGTGTCGATGTCCTCCGGAAATAGTCCCGGACGATCCGTCAGCGGCGTCCAGTCGGTGTAGAAGCCCTTCACCGGGCCGAGATAAGGCAGCTGGATTTCCAGCAGGCGATCGAAATCCATCTCGTCGGCCTCGACGATGCCTTCGTTGGGGTTTTCCAGCGCCCACACCATGCCGCCGAGCACGGCGGAGGTCACTTGCAGGCCCGTGGCGTTCTGGTAGGGCGCGAGCTTGCGGGTCTCCTCGATGGAGAGCTGCGAGCCGTACCAGTAGGCATTGTTGTCGTGGCCGAACAGCAGCACGCCGAGTTCGTCGATGCCGTCGACGATTTCGTTCTCGTCGAGGATGTGGTGCTTTTCCTGCATCTTCGCGGCGCGGCCGAACATCTCATGCAGCGACAGCACGGCGTCGTCAGCCGGATGATAGGCATAGTGGCAGGTCGGCCGGTAGACCGCCGTGCCCGAGGCGTCGCGCACCGTGAAGTAATCGGCAATCGAGATCGACTCGTTGTGAGTGACGAGGAAGCCATACTGCGCGCCGCGGGTCGGGCACCAGGTGCGCACGCGCGTGTTGGCGCCGGGCTGCATCAGATAGATGGCGGCGCCGCAACCGGCTTCGTGGGTTCGCGCGTTCTCGGGCATCCATTTCTCATGGGTGCCCCAGCCGAGTTCGGACGGCTGCACACCTTCCGACAGGAAGCCTTCCACCGACCAGGTGTTGACGAAGACGTCGGGCTCCTTCGGCTTCTTGGAGCGCTGGGTGTCACGTTCGGCGATGTGGATGCCCTTGATGCCGGCCTGCCGCATCAGATCCGCCCATTCGGCCTTGGTCTTGGGCTTGGGAGCGTTGAGCTTGAGGTCAGCAGCGACATTGAGCAGCGCCTGCTTGACGAAGAAGGAGACCATGCCGGGATTGGCGCCGCAGCAGGAGACGGCCGTCGTCGAGCCCGCGGGGCGCGCCTTCTTGGCGGCCAGCGTCACTTCGCGCAGGGCGTAGTTGGAGCGCGCTTCCGGCCCCTTCGACGAATCGAAATAGAAGCCGAGCCAGGGCTCGTTGACGGTGTCGATATAGAGAGCGCCGAGCTCATTGCAGAGCTCCATGATGTCGGTCGAGCCGGTGTCGACCGACAGGTTGACGCAAAAGCCCTGGCCGCCGCCTTCGGTGAGCAGCGGGGTCAGCAACTCGCGATAATTGTCCCTGGTCACGGCCTTCTGGATGAAGCGCACATTCTGCTTCTCGCAATGCGCCTTGCGGCCCTCGTCCTTGGGATCGATCACGGTGACGCGCGACTTGTCGTAATCGAGATGCCGCTCGATCATCGGCAGCGTGCCTTTGCCGATGGAGCCGAAGCCGACCATGACGATGGGACCAGTGATCTTCGCGTAGATCTGCGAGGGGTGGCTCATGGGATGGTTTCTCCGGAACGTGCTGGCAAACAAAGGGTGAGAGGATGGATCAGGCGCTGCGGCGCTTTAGACGCTGCGGCGCTTGGCGGTGACTTCGATCTCGACCTTCATCTCGGGCTTGGCGAGGGCGGAGACGACCAGCAACGTCGCGGCCGGCCTGATGTCGCCGAGAACCTCGCCGCAGACGGCGAAGTGGGCGTCGATGTAGCTCGCGTCGGTGACGTAGTAGGTCGCGCGGACGACATCGGCCATCTCGAATCCGCCCTCCTGCAAGGCGGCTGCGATGGTCTTGAAGCAGTTGCGTGACTGGCTCGTGACATCGGCCGGCATCGTCATCGTGGTGTAGTCATAGCCGGTGGTTCCGGCGACGAAGGCGAAATCGCCGTCGATCACGGCGCGGCTGTAGCCGACGGTCTTCTCGAGGGGGGAGCCGGTTGAGATCAGGCGACGGGACATGTTTTGGACCTCGACTGAAAGGGTGTTTCGCGGGGTTAAAGGGCGTTTCCGGGGCTCACGCAACCCCGAAAGAACGGGCGTCAGTCCAAGCGCAGCCAGCCGTTGTCGCTTTACGCGGCTTCGGTCGTCGCCATCACGGCAATCCCTCAGGCCGCGTGCGCCTGGAGGGGACGAACCGACCTCCGTTTGGATAGCGGCGCGCCGGTCGGGACGATCATCCCCTCGGCGCCGTCGAGCGCGCCGCCGGTGAATTCGAGCGCGAGCAGACGGTCGCGTTCGAACGGGCCGGGCAGCGAGAGCTCAGCCGTCTTCTCGCCGGAGAAGCCAAAGCGGGCATAATAGGAGGCATCGCCGAGCAGGATCACGGCGGCATGCCCGCGCGCCCGGGCGGCGGCCAGCGCTTGTTGCATCAGCGCGGCGCCGACCCCGAACTCGCGGCAGGCAGGGTCCACCGCCAGTGGTCCGAGGACCAGAGCGGGCCTGCCTCCGGCGCTGACATGCCACAGCCGCACGGTTCCCACGAGCGTCCCCTCGCGCACGGCCGACAGGGCAAGGCCTGCGGCAGGCGCACGTCCGTCGCGCAGGCGCTGGCAGGTGCGGCCATGGCGGTTCTCGCCAAAGCAGGCATCCAGCAGCGCTTCACGGGCGGCAACGTCGGCAGCACGTTCCGCACGAATAGCGAACGGAGCGGCATTCGAGTTGAGGGCGATCTGTGGCTTCCGAAGAGTGGTCATGGCACGTCAGTCCCCGCTTGAAGCCGACGTGCGCGAAGCACGCCGGTCCAAGGCGTCGTCAGAAATCGAAATGTCAGGGAGGGAGCCGGCAAGCCGGCTCCCGGGTTCGTCAGGCCTCAGAAGGAGAGGCGGATCAGATGTGATAAGTCTTCAGCGGCGGGATGCCGTTGAACGCCACCGCCGAGTAGGTCGACGTATAGGCCCCGGTGCCTTCGATCAGCAGCTTGTCGCCGATCTCGAGCGTGACGGGGAGCGGATACGGGCTCTTCTCGTACAGCACGTCGGCGCTGTCGCAGGTGGGCCCGGCGAGCACGCACGGCGTCATGTCCGCGCCGTCATGCGGTGTGCGGATGGCATAGCGGATCGACTCGTCCATGGTCTCGGCGAGACCGCCGAACTTGCCGATGTCGAGGTAAACCCAGCGCACCTCGTCCTCGTCGCTCTTCTTCGAGATGAGCACGACCTCGGATTCGATGATGCCGGCGTTGCCCACCATGCCGCGGCCCGGCTCGATGATCGTTTCCGGAATCTGGTTGCCGAAGTGCTTGCGCAGCGCGCGGAAGATCGAGCGGCCGTAGGTGACTACCGGCGGCACGTCCTTCAGGTACTTGGTCGGGAAGCCGCCGCCCATGTTGACCATGGTCAGGTTGATGCCGCGCTCGGCGCAGTCGCGGAACACCTGCGAGGCCATCGCCAGCGCGCGGTCCCACGCCTTCACCTTGCGCTGCTGCGAGCCGACATGGAACGAGATGCCGCACGGCTCCAGGCCCAGGCGCTTGGCGACGTCGAGCACATCGACGGCCATCTCCGGGTCGCAGCCGAACTTGCGCGACAGCGGCCATTCGGCGCCGGCGCAGTCATAGAGGATGCGGCAGAACACCTTCGCGCCGGGAGCGGCGCGGGCGATCTTCTCGACTTCGGCGGTGCAGTCGACTGCGAACAGCCGGATGCCGAGCGCGAAGGCGCGCGCGATGTCGCGCTCCTTCTTGATCGTGTTGCCGAAGGAGATGCGGTCGGGCGTCGCACCCGCAGCCAGCGCCATCTCGATCTCGGCGACCGTCGCGGTGTCGAAGCAGGAGCCCATGGACGCCAGCAGCGCCAGCACTTCCGGCGCCGGGTTCGCCTTGACGGCATAGAACACGCGGCTGTCGGGCAGCGCCTTGGCGAAGGTCTGGTAATTGTCGCGCACGACTTCGAGGTCGACGACGAGGCACGGCTCGGTGTCGAGGCCCTCCTTGCGGCGGTTGCGCAGGAATTCCTGGATACGATCGGTCATAGCACTCTCCCAAACGGCCCAGCGACGGGGATCCGTTCAAAAAATGACGTCGGATAAGAGCGCTCCGGCCAGATCACGCGATGGAGGCGTGACGAGCCAAAGACTCACATCAGACTGTGCTGCCGTGGATTGGTTGGGAATGCTCCCGCCCGCACACCTGGCAATGAAGGACAAGCCTTTTCAGTAGCCCGCGCCGGCGTTGGACTGCCGGTAGAGACCAAAAAAGCCCGATCCGTCGTTGCTTTAAGTCGCGTCCCCCGTTGAGAGCGGGGTGCGCCGGTTCGCCTCCGGCTGCCAGTCACGGTTGCAAGAAGTGAAGTCACCTTCGACAAGGCATCTCTTGAGAGAGATGCTGGACGCTCCGGGTTTGCTTTCGTCGTCCGGCTATGAGCCTTCCGACTTCCGCACTTCCGAAGAGCCCCTCGGCTTCTTCACCCCTTGGCGGCTGTCCGGCCTCTTGTCCGGATACCTACCGACTGACACACGACCACAGGCACGTGCGAAATTGGGCAAGACCGCACATAAGGGTTTTGACTCTGGTTCGCAAGAATTTTTTTAGGCTGCGGACAGAATTGCCTAACATCTGCTTGCGCGGTGTTGCGCGCGCGACGCGGAAGATGAACGCGCGTTAAGTTTTCTGCGCGCGCATGTCTCTCGCGCGCGAGGAAGCGTCAGCGGCGCTTCGTGAAGGGCTCGACGCGCTGGGCTGCGCGGATGAAGGCGGTCATCACGAGCACGCCGAGTGCGAACAGCGCGGCCTGGAGGATGTGTGTGCCCTGATCGCCGAGCCCGAACAGGATCGCGAGCGCCCAGCCGCCTGCAAACGCCGCGCCGAACACCTCCGCGCCGATCAGGATGGCGGCGCTGATGACGGTGATGACGCTCGGCCAGACGATCTGACGGGAAGAGGAAGAAGGCGCGTTCATGAGCTCAGGGGTCCGTGGTCCATCGAGGGCCGCAATCTCCCCGAAAAGGCTGCCGGGAGCAAGGGCAAATGGCCCAAAAAAGCCCCATCGCGTGCTATAGCTGGCCGCAACAAATCAGGCTCAAAATCGGGACTTGCGATGTCAGAACCCCGCCAAACTACGGACGCCGAGACCAACCCGCTGCTGAAGGCCTGGGTGACGCCGTTTGCGACCCCGCCGTTCGACGAGATCGAGCCGGAGCACTTCCTTCCAGCCTTCGAGCAGGCCTTCGCCGATCACTCCGCCGAGATCGCGGCGATCGCCCACGACCCGGCCACGGCCGACTTCGCCAACACCATCACGGCGCTGGAGCGCTCGGGCAAGCTGCTGAGCAAGGTCGCGGCGGTCTTCTACGACCTCGTCTCGGCGCATTCCAATCCAACCATCCTGGAGATCGACAAGGAGGTCTCCTTGCGGATGGCGCGCCACTGGAATCCGATCATGATGAACGCCGTGCTGTTTGGCCGCATCGCCCAGCTTCACGAGAACCGCGCCAGCCTGGGGCTGGCGCCCGAGCAGCTTCGCCTCCTGGAGCGCACCTACACCCGCTTCCATCGCTCCGGTGCCGGCCTCTCCGAAGAGGCCAAGACGCGGATGGCTGGGATCAACGAGAGGCTCGCACAGCTCGGTACCAGCTTCAGCCACCACCTGCTCGGCGACGAGCAGGAATGGTTCATGGAGCTCGGCGAGGCCGACCGCCAGGGCCTGCCGGAGAGCTTCGTCGCCAGCGCCAAGGCTGCGGCAGACGAACGCGGCATGGCCGGCAAGGCCATCGTGACGCTGTCGCGCTCCTCGGTCGAGCAGTTCCTGAAGAGTTCGGCGAGGCGCGACCTGCGCGAGAAGGTCTACAAGGCCTTCACGGCGCGGGGCGACAACGGCAATGCCAACGACAACAACACGACCATCGTCGAGATCCTGAAGCTGCGCGAGGAGAGCGCCAATCTCCTGGGCTATCCGACCTACGCCGCCTACCGGCTCGAGGATTCCATGGCCAAGACGCCGGACGCGGTGCGGGGCCTGCTCGAGCGGGTCTGGAAGCCGGCGCGGGCGCGGGCGCTCGCCGACCGCGACGAGATGCAAACGCTGATCACGGCCGAGGGCGGCAATTTCAAGCTCGCCCCCTGGGACTGGCGCTTCTACGCCGAAAGGCTGCGCCTCCAGCGCGCCAATTTCGACGACGCCGCGATCAAGCCGTATCTTTCGCTCGACCACATGATCGCAGCCGCCTTCGACTGCGCCACGCGCCTGTTCGGCGTCACCTTCGAGGAGCGCACGGACGTGCCGGTCTGGCATCCGGACGTCCGGGTCTGGGAGATGAAGGGACGGGACGGCAAGCACAAGGCGCTATTCTATGGCGACTACTTCGCCCGGCCCTCGAAGCGCTCCGGAGCCTGGATGACCTCGCTGCGCGACCAGCAGAAGCTCGACGGCGACGTTGCGCCGCTGGTCCTCAACATCTGCAACTTCTCCAAGGGCGCGGGCGGGGAGCCCTCGCTGCTGTCGCCCGACGATGCCCGCACCCTGTTCCACGAGTTCGGCCACGGCCTGCACGGCATGCTCTCCAACGTGACCTATCCGTCGCTGTCGGGCACATCCGTGTTCACCGACTTCGTCGAGCTGCCCTCGCAGCTCTACGAGCACTGGCAGGAGCGGCCCGAGGTGCTGCAGCAATTCGCCCGCCACTACCAGACCGGCGAGCCCTTGCCGGACGACCTGCTGCAACGCTTCCTCGCCGCGCGAAAATTCAACCAGGGCTTTGCCACGGTCGAGTTCGTGTCCTCGGCGCTGGTCGATCTCGAATTCCACACCCAGCCGGCAGCAAGCGCGCAGGACGTCCGCGCCTTCGAGAAGAAGGAGCTGGAGAAGATCGGCATGCCCGAGGAAATCGCGCTGCGACACCGCCCCACGCAGTTCGGCCACATCTTCACCGGCGATCATTATGCCGCCGGCTATTACAGCTACATGTGGTCCGAGGTGATGGACGCCGACGCCTTCGGCGCGTTCGAGGAGGCCGGCAACATCTTCGATCCCGCCGTGGCCAAGCGCCTGCACGACGACATCTACTCGAGCGGCGGATCGGTCGATCCGGAAGTCGCCTATGAGGCCTTCCGCGGCCGCCCGCCGGAGCCCGACGCGCTGCTCCGCCGCCGCGGCCTGCTCGACGCCCCGAAGGCGGCCTGATGGGTATGCGCGCCCTGTTCGGTCTGCTGCTCGCCGCCGGCCTCATGCTCGCATCGGGCGCGGCGCGCGCGCATCCGCATGTCTGGATCACCGCGACCAGCGAGCTGCTCTATGCCCAGGATGGCTCGATCACGGGCGTCCGCCACGCCTGGACATTTGACGACATGTTCTCGGCCTATGCGGTGCAGGGGCTCGAGGCCAAGAAGAAGGGGGCCTATACGCGCGAGGAGCTCGGGCCGCTGGCGCAGACCAACGTCGAGTCGTTGAAGGAATATGCCTACTTCACCTTCGCGCGAGCCGACGGCAAGAAGGAGCGATTCCAGGAGCCTGTCGACTACTTCCTCGACTACAAGGATACGGTCCTGACCCTGCACTTCACGCTGCCGCTGAAGAATCCGGTCAAGCCCAAGCAACTGGTGCTCGAAGTGTTCGACCGTTCCTACTTCATTGACTTCCAGATGGCCAAGGACAATCCGGTCAAGCTGGTCGGCGCGCCCACAGGCTGCCAGATGAAACTTGACCGTCCCAGCGACGGCACCGCGACCGCGCAGAAGCTCAACGAGCAGACCTTCATGGATGGCCCGAACGCCAATTTCGGCATGATGTTCGCCAACAAGATCACGGTGGATTGCCCTTGAAGCCGCATCTCTCGTCGCTCGCGCGCGGGCTCGTCGTCTGCGCCGGCGTTCTTCTCGTCGTGGCCGCGGCCGATGCCGCGCTTCACGATCTCCTGGCGCAAAATAATCCGTTCGGCGCCCCGCGCCCGGCGCAGGCGGCCGGGCCCGAGGCCAGCGGCCTCATCGGCTGGCTCTTGGCAAAACAGTCGGAATTCTACCGCCAGATGTCGGCGACCATCCGCGCTGCGAAGACCGACGGCTCTGCGGTGTGGACGCTGCTCTTCATCTCGTTCGCTTACGGCATCTTCCATGCAGCCGGTCCCGGCCATGGCAAGGCAGTGATCGCCTCCTATCTCGTCGCCAACCGCGAGACCGCCTGGCGCGGCATCGCGTTGTCGTTTGCCTCGGCGCTGATGCAGTCGCTGGTGGCGATCGTGATCGTCGGTATCTCGGCCTGGATCCTGAACGCCACCGCAAAAACCATGTGCAAGGCGGAGGGCGCGATCGAGATCGCGAGCTATGGCCTGATCGCGCTGTTCGGCCTGCGTCTGGTCTGGACCAAGGGCCGCACCTTCATTCGCGCGCTGCAGGCCGCCCAACCGGTACCCGCGATCGTCGGCGTGCCGCACGACCATGATAATCACCATCACCATGATGCGCATGATCATCATCACCACGATCACGCCCACGCCGATGCCCAGCATCGGCACGACCACGTCCATGACGAGCATTGCGGTCATTCCCACGGCCCCACGCCGAGCGAATTGGCCGGCCCCGGCGGCTGGCGGCGCGGGTTCGCCGCGATTCTCACCGTCGGCATCCGTCCGTGCTCGGGCGCGATCCTGGTGCTGGTGTTTGCGCTCGCCCAGGGCCTGTTCTGGGCCGGCATCGCCGCGACCCTGCTGATGGGGCTCGGCACCGCGATCACGGTCGCGGCCATTGCGGTGGTCGCCGTCTCCGCCAAGGACATCGCCGCCCGCCTGAGCGCCGGGCGCGACGGCGGCGGCGCGCTGTTCATGCGCGGCCTCGAATTCGGCGCCGCCGCCCTCGTGCTGCTGTTCGGCGCCGGCCTGTTGTTCGGCTATATCGCGGCCGAACGGACGACGTGTTTTTGAACCAGGTGTGCCTGCGTTCGCGGTGCCGGCCGGAAACATCGGTCGCTCACCTTGCTCCGTCGTTGAGAGCGCAGCGATGCAATCCAGGGTCCCTCCGCGGCGGCAGCCTGGATTGCTTCGTCGCAAGGGCTCTTCGCAATGACGACTTTGGGACGGCTTCGCCCCATCACACCGGCAGAAACTGCTTCAGTGCCGGCATGAAGAAGATCCCGAGATTGATCGCAAAGCCGATGCTCCAGAGGATCGAGCGCAGCGTCGGGCGGTTGCCGAGATAGGTCAGCACGTAGGCGATCCGCACGATCAGGAACAGCACCGCGAGCTCGTCGATCAGGCGCTGCGGCGACTCCCTGTATTCGGCGAGCAGCACCGCGAAGGCGAAGAACGGAAAGGTCTCGATGCCGTTCTGGTGCGCGCCGAGCGCGCGCTGCGCGATCGCATCCTGATAGAAGGCGGGATCGCGCGGCTGCGAATTGTCGAAGCCGCGAAACCTGATCCATTTGATCGAGACGATCGTTAACAGATAGAGCAGCAGTGCTCCAAAGACGCACCATTCCGCGAGTGTCATCTTTCCTCCCCCGCTTGGGTGCGACCCTAGCGAAACAGGCCTCATCTTGACAAGTTCGGAGCAACGCGCGACCCAACGGACCATGACCGCAATTGCCCCCATCGCGACCGCAACGCCCACCGTCCGGTCCAGTCCGCCGCGCGTCGGCGTGCTCCTGGTCAATCTCGGCACCCCCGATACGGCCGATGCGCCGGGCGTGCGGGTCTATCTCAAGGAATTCCTCTCGGACGCCCGCGTCATCGAGGACCAGGGCCTGATCTGGCAGCTCGTGCTGAACGGCATCATCCTGCGCAGCCGTCCCCGCACCAAGGCGCTCGACTACCGCAAGATATGGAACAACGAAAAGAACGAGTCGCCGCTCAAGACCATCACCCGGTCGCAAGCCGACAAGCTCGCAGCCGCGCTGTCGGACCGCGACCACGTCGTGGTGGATTGGGCGATGCGCTACGGCAATCCCTCGATCAAGTCGGGTATCGACGCGCTGATTGCGAAGGGGTGCGAGCGCATTCTCGCCGTGCCGCTCTATCCGCAATATTCCGCCCCGACCTCGGCGACCGTCTGCGACGAGGTGTTCCGCGTGCTCGCACGCCTGCGCAACCAGCCGACGCTGCGGGTGACGCCGCCTTACTATGAAGACGCGGCTTATATCGAGGCGCTCGCCGTCTCGATCGAGACGCATCTGGCGAGCCTGCCGTTCGCACCGGAGCTGATTGTCGCCTCCTTCCACGGCATGCCGAAATCCTATGTCGACAAGGGCGATCCGTACCAGGGCCAGTGCGTCGCCACGACAGAGGCGTTGCGCCGCCGGCTCGGGATGGACGAGACCAAGCTGCTGCTGACTTTCCAGTCTCGCTTCGGCAATGACGAGTGGCTCCAGCCCTACACCGACAAGACGATGGAGCGTCTGGCGAAAGAGGGCGTGCGCCGCATCGCGGTGGTGACGCCGGGCTTTTCCGCCGATTGCCTGGAGACGCTGGAGGAGATCGCGCAGGAGAATGCCGAGATCTTCAAGCACAATGGCGGCGAAGAGTTTTCCGCGATTCCCTGCCTCAACGACAGCGATCCCGGCATGGACGTGATCCGCACCCTGGTGCTGCGCGAGCTTCAGGGCTGGATCTGATGGGTGCCCCATGAACCGCCGCGAGTGCCTGGCGCTTCTTGGGATGACCGCAATGCTGCCGGCCCCGGCGCTGGCGCAGCAACCGAATCCGCCGCGCCGGCTCGGCGTGCTCTCGGTCACGGCGGCTGACGATGCGATCGGGCAGACGCGCAGCGCCGTCCTGGTCGAAGCGCTCGCCGGCCATGGCTGGAAGGAGCGCGGCAACCTCGGGATCGATTGGCGCAGCGGCGGCGGCGACCGCGCGCGCATTGCGCGGCTCGCGGACGAACTGGTCGCGCTCAAGCCCGACATCCTGCTCGCGGTCGGCACGCCCTCGGTGGAAGAGCTGCGCCAGCGCACCACGACGATCCCGATCGTGTTCGCCGTGGTCACCGACCCCGTCAGCCAGGGGTTTGTCAAAAATCTCGCCCATCCCGGCGGCAACGTCACCGGCTTCACCGATTACGACGGCCCGCTGGCCGGCAAATGGCTGGAGATGCTGACGCAGGTCACGCCGAAAGTGTCCCGCGTCTTCGTCGTCTACAATCCCGCCACCGCGCCGTTCGCGCCCCTGATGCTGCGCACGATCGAGGACGCGGCGCGGACGCTCCACGTGACGGTGGAGCCCGCGCCGGTCGATGACGCGGCCTCGATCGCCGCCCTGGCCTTGCGGAAAGACGGCGGCCTGCTGGTGCTGCCGGACTTCTTCACCATGGCCAACCGCGCGCACCTCCTGGCGGCGATCAGTGAAGCGCGCGCGCCCGCGGTGTTCTGGAGCCGTACCTTCGTCGACGAAGGCGGGCTGATGGCCTACAGCACCGACAGCGCCGAGCAGCTGCGCCGCGCCGCCTCCTACATCGATCGCATCCTGAAGGGCACGCAGGCGGCCGACCTGCCGGTCCAGAATCCCATCAAGTTCGAGCTCGCGATCAACCTGAAGACGGCCAAGGCGATCGGCGTCACGCTTTCGCCAAGCCTGCTCGCAACCGCGAACGACGTCATCGAATAGGATTTGGCTACGACCGCCGGCATGGCCGAATTCGTTAACGTTCGCCGCTAGGTCTACGCCTGCGCGCTTTCAAGGGCGCCTCGCAAATACATAATCGCGACCATTCCCTCTCCCTGCGTCTTGTGTAGAATCGCGCCGATGCCGAGATTATGCAGCGACCGCTGAACCCATCGCTGAACTTTGAGGGTCGTGATCCCGACCAATTGACGGCGCGGGGAAGGGCTTTTCCCGCCTTGGAGGAAATATGAGCGGTTTCGACATTTTCGCGATTGTCCTGGTTTTGCTCGTCATCGTCACGCTGGTTGCCGGCGTGAAGACGGTGCCGCAGGGCTATGACTGGACCATCGAGCGGTTCGGCAAATACACCCAGACGCTGAGCCCCGGGCTCAATCTGATCGTGCCCTATTTCGATCGCGTCGGGCGCAAGATCAACATGATGGAGCAGGTGATCGACATCCCCGAGCAGGAGGTGATCACCAAGGACAACGCCACCGTGACGGTGGACGGCGTCGCGTTCTTCCAGGTGTTCGATGCCGCCAAGGCGAGCTACGAGGTCTCCAACCTGACCCAGGCCATCACGGTCCTGACCATGACGAACATTCGCTCGGTGATGGGCGCGATGGATCTCGACCAGGTGCTGTCGCATCGCGACGAGATCAACGAGCGCCTGCTGCGCGTCGTCGATGCCGCGGTCTCGCCCTGGGGCCTGAAGGTCAACCGCATCGAGATCAAGGACATCGTGCCGCCCGCCGACCTCGTCGAGGCCATGGGCCGGCAGATGAAAGCCGAGCGCGTCAAGCGCGCCGACATTCTCGCCGCCGAAGGCCAGCGCCAGTCGGAGATCCTGCGCGCCGAGGGCGCCAAACAGGGCCAGATCCTCCAGGCCGAAGGCCGCAAGGAAGCCGCGTTCCGCGACGCCGAGGCCCGCGAACGTTCCGCGGAGGCCGAGGCCAAGGCCACCCAGATGGTCAGCGAAGCGATCTCCAAGGGGGATGTCGCAGCGCTGAACTATTTCATCGCCGACAAATACATCAAGGCGTTCGGGCAGCTCGCCGATTCGCCGAACCAGAAGGTCATCATGCTTCCGGTCGAAGCGATGAGCATGCTGGGCTCGCTCGCCGGCATCGGCGAGATCGCGAAGGCAACGTTCGGCGAGAGCGCGGCGTCTGCGGCCGCCGCCGCCCGCCGCGGCGGCTCGGTGCCGCAGTCGAGTCCCACGCCGCCGGCAGTGCCCCCGCGGCAGGGATAGTCACAGCGCATGCCCGTCCGAGGGCTCGCGCCAAATGGTTAGAGGTCGTGTCATGACCGACATGTTCGTATCGCTCGGCACCTGGAATTGGCTGATCTTCGGCTTCGTCCTGATGGCGCTGGAGGTGCTGGCGCCGGGCGTGTTCCTGTTCTGGCTCGGGCTCGCCGCGTTGCTGGTCGGCCTGATCTCGTTCGCTGTCGCCATATCCTGGCAGATCCAGCTCGTGATGTTCGCGGTGTTCGCCGCCGCGGCCGTGCCGGTGTGGCGCCGCCTCGCCCGGCCGAAGCTGGATGCGAGCACGAGCCCGTTCCTCAACAAGCGCGCGGATGCGCTGCTGGGCCGCGAGTTCACGCTGGAGAAGCCGATCGTCGACGGCAACGGCACCATGCGCATCGGCGACACCGTCTGGCGCGTCGCAGGTCCCGATACGCCGGCGGGCACGCGGGTGAAGGTGGTGCAGGTGGACGGAGCGAATCTGACGGTCGCGGCGGCGTGAGGATTCTTCGCCTCTCCCCGCTTCCGGGTGAGGGGGGACTCTCCGCGAGTCCGTCTCTCACCGTCTGCGCGGAGGCTCCCCCTCACCCCGACCCTCTCCCCGCAAGCGGGGAGAGGGGGAAGGCCCCTTCCACCGCTCCGCAAACCGGTGCAGCGGCATGAACGTCTCGCACAAGTCCCGTCCCATCGCCGTCAGCCCATAGCCGCTACCGTCACCCAGCTCCACAAACCCCGCTTCGCGCAAATCGTCCAGCCGCGCCTGCAGAACCGTCGGCGAGGCCTCGTCGCAGGCCGTTCGCAATGCGCGGGAGGTGAGGGGGGCGTCGCGCAGCTCCCACAGGATTCGCAAGGCCCAGCGCCGGCCGAGCAGGTCGAGCAGTGCCATGATCGGCCGCCCGGTGCGCGAGCCGCGGACGCTGCGTGGTTTCGAGCCGGCCTGTTTCGCCATCGCTGCCCTCTTGCACGTTGCTACAGATAATGTAGCGTATTGCTACTGTAATTGTAGCAAAGAGGTCGGTCATGTCATCTCCGACGCCGCGCATCACGCCGCTCGCGCCGCCTTATCCCCCGGAGATCCAGGGGCAGTTCGACCGCATCATGCGCGGGGCGCCGCCGCTGGCGCTGTTCCGGGTTTTGGCGGGCCATACCCGCGCCTGGGACAAGTTTCGCGCCGGCGGCCTGCTCGATCCCGGGCCGCTGTCCCTGCGCCAGCGCGAGATCGTGATCGACCGCACCTGCGCGCTGAACAAATGCGAATACGAATGGGGTGTGCATGTCGCGATCTTTGCCGGGCCGGCGCGCCTCACCGAGGACGAGGTCCGCGCCACCGTGCAGGGCGATGCGGCTTCGCCCTGGTGGTCGCCGGCCGAGCAGGCGCTGATCGCTGCGGTGGACGCGCTGCACCACCGCGCGACGTTCGATGACGGGGAGTTCGCCGCGCTGTCGGCGCATTACGACGAGGCGCAGATCCTGGAGATCATGCTGCTGTGCGGCTTCTACCGCACGGTGTCGTATCTGGCGAATGGGCTGCGCTTGCCGCTGGAGGAGAAGGCGGCGCGGTTTCCGCAGTAACTGTCATTGCGAGGAGCCTTTGCGACGAAGCAATCCAGACTGTCCCCGCGGAGACAGTCTGGATTGCTTCGCTGCGCTCGCAATGACGTGCGGAGAGAGAGCGCCTTAAGCCACGCCCGCCCGCAGCAGATCGTGGAGGTGCACGATGCCGACCACCTTGTCCGCCTCGGTCACGACCAGCGTCGTGATCTTGCGGGTGTTCAGCACCTCGATCATTTCGGTGGCGAGCATCGAGGGCGGCACGGTCTTCGGCTGCCGGGTCATGATGTCGTCGACCGACGCCGTCAGCAGGTCCGGCCGCATGTGGCGGCGCAGATCGCCGTCGGTGATGATGCCGACAGCCTCGTTCGCCTCGTTGACGATGCAGACGCAGCCAAGGCCCTTGGCGGACATCTCCATCACCGCGTCCGACATCTTGGTGCCGAGTGGCTTGACCGGAATTTCCGTGCCCGTGCGCATGTAGTCGCGGACGAATTTCAGCATCGCCCCCAACTTGCCGCCGGGATGGAAATGCGCGAATTCCAGTGCGGTGAAACCGCGCCCTTCGAGCAGCGCGATCGCGATCGCGTCGCCGATCGCTGCCTGCATCAAGGTCGAGGTGGTCGGCGCCAGATTGTGCGGACAGGCCTCGCGCGCCTTCGGCAGCTCGATCACGATGTCGGCGGCTTGCCCGAGCGAGGACGCCGCGTTCGACGTCACCGCGATCATGGGGATCGCGAACCGCGCGGAATAGTTCACGAGCGTCTTCATCTCCGGCTGCTCGCCGGACCAGGACAGCGCCATGATGACGTCGTCGGCGGTGATCATGCCGAGATCGCCATGGGCCGCTTCGGCGGTGTGCACGAAGAAGGCGGGCGTACCGGTCGAGGCCAGCGTCGCCGCGATCTTGCGGCCCATATGGCCCGACTTGCCGAGACCGGTGACGATGACGCGGCCCTTCGCGTTGCGAATCAGGTCGACCGCCTTGGCGAAGGTCGCGCCCAGCGGGCCGCGCAGCGCGGCGGCGAGCGCGTTGATGCCGCCGCTCTCGGTCTCAAGGGTGCGGAGCGCGGATTCGACGCTGTCGGGGATGGGGCCGGATGATGCGGTCATCAGCGGTATCGAGCTCGGCATGGTCAGGTCCAGGGAAGAGGGGGCGTTCGCCCGTTGGCACCTGCTTAGCACGCGGAGGCCTGCGAGGCGACGAGAGCGCCAGAGCCCTCAACGGGCCGTTAACCATAATTGTTTTAACTCCATTAACGATGGTTCCCGCCAGTCGGCGGGGGCAATCGCGAAAGTGTTTGATTTCGTTGGAGTTCTTCCATCGTGGGGTCGTCTCCAGGCAGCAGCCGGAGCAAACGCGCGCATTTCCTGCGCGCCGCCTTGCCGTGTCTTGTGCTGACGGCGCTCGGAAGTGCGCCCGCGGCGGCCCAGAGCCTCACCCCGGACCTGTTCAATCCCAACCGCGGCGGCTTCGCCTCGCCCGACACGCTGCCGACGCGCCGCACGGCAGGCGTTCCGCTGGCGCCGTCGGATGCGCTGCCGGCGTTGCCCGACCCCAATGCCGACCCGCGCAAGCGCCAGCAGGCGCCGGCGACCTCGCGCCCCGGCCAGAACCCGACCAACCAGGTCCCGACCTACGGCCTGCCCGCCGCCAATGGTGCCAGCGCCTCCGGCTACGACTCGCTCAACCGCAAGCGGCAGCAACCCAAGCTCTATCCCGGCCAGCCCAAGCCGAAGCGCCCCGCCGGTCCCGGCTCGCCGGTGCCCCTGGCTACGCCACCGGTGTCCACCCTCGGTCTGCCCAGGATCGCGCCGCCGCCGTCCGCGTCCGCGAACAAGGCGCCGGTGCCGGCGGCGATGGCGGGCACCGTGCCCGGCCAGCCGCAGCGCCGCCGCCTCAAGGCGGATGACGATCCGTTCGGGGCCGTCGGCGACTATGCCGGCAGTTTCCTGATCAAGGGCGGGCTTGAGCTCTCCGCCGGCTACGACACCAATCCCGCGCGTCTGAACAAGCCGATCGGCTCGCCGGTCTATGTGGTCGCACCCGATCTTCTCGTGGCGTCCGACTGGGAGCGCCACGCGCTGGTCGCCGATCTGCGCGGCTCGTTCTCGGGCTATACCCAAAACATGCCGGCGACGATTGACGGCTTCGCCTCGCCCTCGCCGGTCGAGATCGACCGCCCGGATTTCACCGGCCATGTCGACGGCCGCCTCGACGTCGACCGCGATCTCAAGCTGACCTCGCAGCTGCGCCTGCGGCTCGCCACCGACAATCCCGGCAGCCCGAACGTGCAGGCCGGCCTGCAGAAGTACCCGATCTACGCCAGCTATGGCACCACCGTCGGCTTCGACCAGACCTTCAACCGCTTTCAGGTCGCGGCCGGCGCCACGGTGGATCGCACCGCCTACACCAACTCAAAACTCACCGACGGCTCGACCTTCAGCAACGACGATCGCGACTTCAACCAGTATGGCGGCGTCGGGCGCTTCTCCTACGATCTCAAGCCGGGCCTGAAGCCGTTCGTCGAGATCCAGGGCGACACCCGCGTCCACGACCAGGCCGCCGACCGCAACGGCTATTTGCGCGATTCAGACGGCGGCTACGCCAAGGTCGGCTCGTCCTTCGAGTTCTCGCGCATTCTCACCGGCGAGGTCTCGGTCGGCTATTCCGCGCGCAACTATGTCGACCCGCGCCTCAGCCAGCTCGCGGGCTTCCTGACCTCGGGCTCGCTGATCTGGAATGCGAGCGGCCTGACCACGGTGAAATTCTCAACCGACACGCAGATCGCCGAGACCACCGTCCCCGGCTCCTCCGGCGTGCTGGTGCACACCTACGCCGCCGAGGTCGATCACGATTTCCGCCGCTGGCTCACCGCGGTCGGCAAGTTCACCTACGGGACCTACGACTATCAGGGCCAGAACCGCAACGACAAGACCTACTCGCTCGAAGGCAATCTGATCTACAAGCTCAACCGCAACATCTGGGTCAAGGGCACGCTGCGCCACGACATCCTGGATTCGAACCAGCCGGGCTCAAGCTCGCAGGGCACGGTGGCGATGGTTGGGGTGAGGCTGCAGAATTGAGGAGTGGGCAGTATGGCGCCACGGATTACTTTGGACATCAACTCGGCTGGAGAATTCGAGCTATGGCTCAATTCCGAAGGCCGCGACCTCTTCGTTAAGGAACTGCTGGCGCTGAATGCGACTAACGAACATTTTCACTTGATGCCAAGTGAAGTCGCATCGGATGTTGAAGTTTCTACGCGACCCTATCGGCCGACCGACAAGCTTCTCGCATACGGTAAGGTGCTGTTCCGGCTCGACGAGTGGGACGCACAACACTTCCCGCACGTACTGGACTGAAGTCCGCTCGCTGCCCCTCACTCCGCTGTTATGCCCCGCGAAGGCGGGGCATCCAGTACGCCGCGGCTTCTCAGTAGATCACAATTGTTTCGGAATACTGGATCGCCCGCTTTCGCGGGCGATGACACCGTTTGTAAATCTTGCAGCGAGCCCAGCGGCTACCGCGGCAGGTCCGTCTTCCCCATCAGGAACATATCGATTGACCGTGCGCACAGCCGGCCCTCGCGGATCGCCCAGACCACCAGTGATTGCCCACGGCGCATGTCGCCGGCGGTGAACACGTTCGGGCGCGAGGTCTGGTAGTCGAGCGTGTTGGCCTTGACGTTGCCGCGCGGGTCGAGCTCGACCGCGAGCTGCTTCAGCAGACCCTCGTGCACGGGGTGCACGAAGCCCATCGCGAGCAGGACGAGCTCGGCGTCGAGATCGAACTCGGTGCCGGCAATCGGCTTGAACTTGTCGTCGACGCGCACGCAGTGCAGCTTCTTGACCTGGCCGTTCTCGCCGGAAAACTTCTGCGTCAGCACGGCGAATTCGCGGACCGCGCCTTCGGCCTGGCTCGACGACGTGCGCATTTTCAGCGGCCAGTTCGGCCAGGTCAGGCCCTTGTTCTCGTGCTCGGGCGGGGCCGGCATGATCTCGAGCTGGGTGACCGAGAGCGCGCCCTGGCGCAGCGAGGTGCCGATGCAGTCGGATCCGGTGTCGCCGCCGCCGATGACGACGACGTGCTTGCCCGCGGCCAGGATCTCGCTGACCCCGTTCAGCGGCTCCTCGGAGACGCGGCGGTTCTGCTGCGGCAGGAAGTCCATGGCGTAGTGGATGCCGGCGAACTCGCGGCCGGGGATCGGCAGGTCGCGCGGGGCTTCGGCGCCGCCGGTCAGCGCGACGGCATCGTACTCGTTGAGCATCTCGCGCGGATCGACATTGCCGTCAGCGCCGACATGGCTGTTGTAGTGGAAGGTGACGCCTTCGCCTTCCATCTGCCTGACGCGGCGGTCGATGACGCCCTTCTCCATCTTGAAGTCGGGAATGCCATAACGAAGCAGGCCGCCGGCCTTGGCGTACTTCTCGAACAGATGCACATCGTGCCCGGCGCGCGCGAGTTGCTGTGCGCAGGCCATGCCGGCCGGACCGGAGCCGATCACCGCGACCTTCTTGCCGGTCTTGACGGAGGCGATTTCGGGCTTGATCCAGCCATTGTCCCAGGCGCGGTCGACGATCGCGCATTCGATGGTCTTGATGGTGACGGGGTTGTCGTCGATGTTGAGCGTGCAGGAGGCCTCGCACGGCGCAGGACAGATGCGGCCGGTGAACTCCGGGAAATTGTTGGTCGAGTGCAGGTTGCGCGACGCCTCTTCCCAGTTGTTCTGGTAGACGAGGTCGTTGAAGTCGGGGATCTGGTTGTTGACCGGGCAGCCGGGCGTGCCGGGCGCGACCGAGCCGGTCCCGTGGCAATAGGGAATGCCGCAATTCATGCAGCGCGCAGCCTGGTCGCGCGTTTCCTTCTCGGTCAAGGGAACGACGAACTCGTTGTAATGCTTCACACGTTCGGCGACCGGGGTGTACTTGCGGTCATGCCGTTCGATTTCGAGAAAACCCGTTATCTTGCCCATTAAACCCGAAGTCCCTGCCGGCTAATTCGTTCTGTTTCTTCTCGTCGTCATTGCGAGAGGCGAAGCGTCGAAGCAATCCAGTGTATCCGAGGAGAAAGTCTGGATTGCTTCGCTACGCTCGCAATGACGGAGTGTGATGCCTTACGCCCCGATCGCAATTTTCGGCTCGGCGTCCGCGTTGGCGGCCATTTCGCGCAGCGCGCGCCGGTACTCGACCGGCATCACCTTGCGGAACTTGGGCAGCCACTCCTTCCAGTTGGCAAGGATGTCGGCCGCGCGCCTCGACCCGGTCGCCTTGGCGTGGCGCGAGATCAGGACGTGCAGCCGCTCGACGTCGGAGTCGAGCAGGTCCTTGAACACGTCGACCCGGCCGTGCGCCTCGAGGTCACCGGAGTGATGGTAGGTTCCGGCGTTGATCAGCTCTTCCGACAGCACCGGCTCGAGCTCGACCATCGCCATGTTGCAGAGCTTGTCGAAGCCGCCGGTCTCGTCAAGCACATAGGCGATGCCGCCGGACATGCCCGCCGCGAAGTTGCGTCCGGTCTTGCCGAGCACGACCACGATGCCGCCGGTCATGTATTCGCAGCAATGGTCGCCGGCGCCTTCGACGACCGCCACCGCGCCCGAATTGCGCACGGCGAAACGCTCGCCGGCGACGCCGCGGAAGTAGCACTCGCCTTGAATGGCGCCGTACATCACGGTGTTGCCGACGATGATGCTCTCTTCCGGCACGATGCTGCTGTTGGCAGGCGGCTTGACGATGATCTTGCCGCCCGACAGACCCTTGCCGACATAGTCGTTGGCTTCACCCTCGAGCTCGAAGGTGACGCCTTGCGCCAGCCACGCGCCGAACGCCTGACCCGCCGTGCCCTTGAGGCTGACATGGATGGTGTCGTGCGGCAGGCCGGCATGGCCGTAGATCTTGGCGACCGTGCCCGACAGCATGGCGCCGGCAGAGCGGTTGGTGCTGTTGATCGCGGCCTCGATCTTCACCGGCGCGCCGCGGTCGAGCGCTGGCGTCGCCTTCTCGATCAGCGTGCGGTCGAGCACCGCCTCCAGATGATGGTTCTGGCGCTCGGAGTGATAGATCTTCTGGCCCTTCTCTTCCTTCTGCTTGACGAACAGCTTCGAGAAGTCGAGGCCCTTGGCCTTCCAGTGCGCGACTAGCTTGGTCTGGTCGAGCAGCTGCACCTGGCCGATCATCTCGTTGAAGCTGCGGAAGCCGAGCGAGGCCATGATCTCGCGGACTTCCTCGGCGACGAAGAAGAAGTAGTTGATCACGTGCTCGGGCTGGCCGGTGAAGCGCTTGCGCAGGACGGGGTCCTGCGTCGCGACGCCGACCGGGCAGGTGTTGAGATGGCATTTGCGCATCATGATGCAGCCGGCCGCGATCAGCGGCGCGGTGGCGAAGCCGAACTCGTCGGCGCCGAGCAGTGCCCCGATCACGACGTCACGGCCGGTGCGGAAGCCGCCGTCGACCTGGACCACGATGCGGCTGCGCAGCCGCTCGCGCACCAGCGTCTGGTGGGTTTCGGCAAGGCCGATCTCCCAGGGGGAGCCGGCGTGCTTGATCGAGGTCAGCGGCGAAGCGCCGGTGCCGCCCTCGAAGCCCGCGATGGTGACATGGTCGGCGCGCGCCTTGGCAACGCCCGCTGCCACCGTGCCGACGCCGATCTCGGAGACGAGCTTGACCGAGACGTCGCCCGCCGGGTTGACGTTCTTGAGGTCGTAGATGAGCTGCGCCAGATCCTCGATCGAGTAGATGTCGTGGTGCGGCGGCGGCGAGATCAGGCCGACGCCCGGCGTCGAGTGCCGGACCTTGGCGATGGTCGCGTCGACCTTGTGGCCGGGCAACTGTCCGCCTTCGCCGGGCTTGGCGCCCTGCGCCATCTTGATCTGCATCATGTCGGAGTTGACGAGATACTCCGTGGTGACGCCGAAGCGGCCCGAGGCGACCTGCTTGATCGCCGAGCGCATGCTGTCGCCGTTCGGCAGCGGCTTGAAGCGGTCGGCTTCCTCGCCGCCTTCGCCGGTGTTCGACTTGCCGCCGATCCGGTTCATGGCGATCGCGAGCGTGGTGTGCGCCTCGCGCGAGATCGAGCCGAAGCTCATCGCGCCGGTGGCGAAACGCCTGACGATGTCCTTGGCGGGCTCGACCTGGTCGAGCGGCACCGGCTTGCGCTTCTCTTCGTCCGCGTTCTTGATCCGGAACAGGCCGCGCAGCGTCAGCAGGCGCTCCGACTGCTCGTTGAGGATCTTGGCGAAGGCGCGGTAGCGCTCCAGCGAATTGCCGCGCGCGGCGTGCTGCAGCAGCCCGACCGACTCGGCGGTCCATGCATGATCCTCGCCACGGCTGCGATAGGCATATTCGCCGCCGACATCGAGCGAGGTCTTGTAGACCAGCGCCTCGCCGAACGCGTCGGCATGGCGGCGCACCGCTTCTTCCGCGATCTCGGCCAGGCCCACGCCCTCGACGCGGGTATGCGTGCCGGCGAAGAACTTTCCGACGAAATCCGCCTTCAGGCCGACCGCGTCGAAGATCTGCGCGCCGCAATACGACTGATAGGTCGAGATGCCCATCTTGGACATCACCTTGAGCAGGCCCTTGCCGATCGACTTGATGTAGCGCTTGACGATCTCGTAGTCGTCGAGCGAGCCGGGCAGGCGGTCCTTCATCGCGATGATGGACTCGAACGCCAGATACGGATTGATCGCTTCCGCGCCGTAGCCGGCGAGACAGGCGAAGTGATGCACTTCGCGCGGCTCGCCGGATTCGACGACGAGGCCGACCGAGGTGCGCAGGCCGGTGCGGATCAGATGATGATGCACGGCGGCGCAAGCCAGCAGCGACGGGATCGGCACCCGGTCGGTGCCGACCATGCGGTCGGACAGGATGATGATGTTGACGCCCTCGCGCACCGCGCTTTCCGCGCGCGCGCAGAGCTCGTCCAGCACCTGGTCCATGCCCGCGGCGCCGAGACCGGCGTGGAAGGTGGTGTCCAGCGTGCGCGACTTGAAGTGCGACTCGGCGACTTCCGAGATCGAGCGGATCTTTTCGAGATCCGCGTCGGTCAGGATCGGCTGACGCGCCTCGAGCCGCTTGGTGGTGGCAAGGCCCTGCAGGTCGAACAGGTTCGGCCGCGGTCCGATGATGGAGACGAGGCTCATCACCAGCTCTTCGCGGATCGGGTCGATCGGCGGATTGGTGACCTGCGCGAAGTTCTGCTTGAAGTAGGTGAACAGCGGCTTGGCCTTGTCCGACAGAGCCGAGATCGGCGTGTCGTTGCCCATCGAGCCCGCGGCTTCCTCGCCGGTGGCCGCCATCGGCGTCATCAGGATGGTGATGTCTTCCTGGCTGTAGCCGAACGCCTGCTGGCGATCGAGCAGCGACAGGTTGGAGCGCACGCCGGTGGTCGGAACCTTCGGCAGCTCTTCCAGCACGATCTGGGTCCGCTCCAGCCATTCCTTGTAGGGATGGCTCTTGGCGAGATCGGCCTTGATCTCGTCGTCGGGGATCAGGCGGCCCTGCTCGAGGTCGACCAGCAGCATCTTGCCGGGCTGCAAGCGCCACTTGGTGATGATCTGGTCCTCGGGGATCGTCAGCACGCCCATTTCGGAAGCCATCACGATGCGGTCGTCCTTGGTGACGAGATAGCGCGCCGGCCGCAATCCGTTGCGGTCGAGCGTGGCGCCGATCTTGCGGCCGTCGGTGAAGGCGATCGCGGCGGGGCCGTCCCACGGCTCCATCAGCGCGGCGTGATATTCGTAGAAGGCGCGGCGGGTCTCATCCATCAGCGGATTGCCGGCCCACGCTTCCGGAATCATCATCATGACCGCGTGCGGCAGCGAGTAGCCGCCCTGCACCAGAAATTCGAGCGCGTTGTCGAAGCAGGCGGTGTCCGACTGGCCTTCATACGAGATCGGCCAGAGCCGGTTGATGTCCTTGCCATAGAGCTCGGAGCTCACAGAGGCCTGGCGCGCCGCCATCCAGTTGGTGTTGCCGCGCAGCGTGTTGATCTCGCCGTTATGCGCGATCATGCGGTAGGGATGCGCCAGCGACCAGGCCGGGAAGGTGTTGGTCGAGAAGCGCTGATGCACCAGCGCCAGCGCGCTCTCGAAGTCCTTTTCGTGCAGATCGGGATAGTACTTGCCGAGCTGGTCGGCGAGGAACATGCCCTTGTAGATCACGGTGCGGCAGGACATCGAGCAGGGATAGTAGCCCGCAAGCCCGCGGTCGCGGCGCTGGTAAATCGCCTGCGAGATCGACTTGCGCAGGATGTAGAGCCGGCGCTCGAAATCGTCCTCGGTCTTGGCGGTGCCGTTGCGGCCGATGAACACCTGCATGCAGGCCGGCTCGGTCGGCTTCACGGTGACGCCGAGCGAGGAATTGTCGGTCGGCACGTCGCGCCAGCCGAGCAGGGTGAGGCCCTCTTCCTTGATCTGGTCGGCGATGATGCTCTTGATGACGTTGCGCCAGGCGGTGTCGCGCGGCATGAACAGCGCGCCGATGGCGTATTCGCCGGGCTGAGGCAGCGCGAAGCCGAGCTCCGCGGCCTTGCGGCTGAAGAAGGCGTGCGGGATCTGCACCAGAATGCCGGCGCCGTCACCGGCGCGCGGATCGGCCCCGACGGCGCCGCGATGCTCGAGGTTGCAGAGGATGCTCAGCGCGTCCGCGACGATCTCGTGGGACTTCTTGCCCTTGATGTTGGCGATGAAGCCGACGCCGCAGGAATCCTTCTCCAGGCTCGGATCGTAGAGGCCAACGGCGGGCGGACGCGAATTGTGTTCCTGAATCGGATCGGTCGTTTTCGAGGCGACGGTCGCCGACAGCTCTTCTGCCACGATGTTTGCGCGCTCGAATTGCGACCCGTTCATGTCCTCGTCCTCTCCGTGCGGCAAGCTGCCTCACCGCTATCTTCGGCGCACCTTGGGCGTTCCGCGGCACCCGCCTCTGGGTCACCGCTCGTCCGCTGCGAGCCGCATTTTCTTAAATTCAGGCCAAGGCGTTCTTCGTCCCCGAGAACGGCTTTGCCTGTTGCCTTCCTGGCGCTCGAAAGCACCGACTTTCGTTGCAATCCGTATGCCGGAACTGCAAGCAAAATTGAGACAGTCTTCCTGTCCTAACCATCACCTTGCCAAATTTTTGTCTATCACACAAGCGCGCGAAAGTCCCGATTCCCGATATGTCAATCAATCGCTTTCCGAAAGTTGCGCGGCCCCGGTTTTGAAGCAAACGCGCCCTGATCCGGCCCTGCCGACGCCGGAATCCCGAATGAAGCTTCGGATCAGCCCTTCGAAAGGCGCGCCACGCCGCAAGAAGCGAAAGAGCGCGAGAGCTTCGGGGGCCTGACAGGAGCGTGTCGACCATGAAGTTTTTCACAGGATGTGTGGCCGCTGCCACGCTGGTGCTGGCTGCGACCGCGGCTCAGGCGCAAGTTCTTGCGCAAGTTCCGGCGAACGGTATCGGAAGCGGGGCCGCCATCGCGGTCTCGGATTTCGACGGACCCTATGGGCCGCCGGACGCCGCGCCGCCCCCGCCGCCGCGTTACGGCTACGGCTATGGCTACGGAGAACGCGGCCCGGCCCCGGTACTGCTGCCGTCGACGGAGGTCTACGCGGTGCTGCGCGAAAACGGCTTCTCGCCGCTGGGCATCCCGCGCCTGCGCGGCAGCGTCTACACCATCGCGGTGATAGACCGCCGCGGTGACGACGGCCGGCTGGTCATCGACGCCCGCGACGGGAGAATCTTGCGCTTCATGCCGGCCAGGGACGCCTATGGCATGGCGCCCGGCTACGATGAGCCCGCGGTTGCGCCCTACCGCCCGCAAAGCGCGCTGCCGCCACCGACCATGGTCCGCAGCGGCCCGCCGCGCCCGCCGGCCTCGATTCCGCATGTTGCCAGCCGCACCGTGCCGCTGCCCAGGGCCGCCCCGCCGCGCGGCGAAGCGCCGCTCGCCGCCGCCAAGCCGGCCGAGCCTGCGACGGTGCAGGCCCAGCCTGCGCAACAGACCGCGGCTGCCGTGCAGCCCAAGCCGGCCGAGGCCCCGCCGCAAACCATCGCTCCAACCGTCGGGCAGGCGAAGCCCGCGCCAACGATCCTGCCGACGCAGGAGATGCCAGCCGCACAAGGGTTGGATTAGCGCGCGGTCGCAACAAAAAAGCGCCCGAGAGCCTCGGGCGCTTTTGCGACACAGCGACGGTGTCTCAGCTCCGGCCATACCCCGCGGCTTCCAGGATCAGATTCGCGACCTCCTTCGGATGCGACACCAGCGAGAGGTGGCCGGCATCGAGTTCGATCGTGGTTGCGTTCATGCGCTTGGCGAGGAAGCGTTCGAAATCGGGATTGATGGTGTCGTCGTTCTTCGACACCGCGTACCAGCTCGGCTTCGAATGCCATGCAGCCTCGGTGGTGCGACCGGCGAAGATCGAGGCGGCCGTCGGCCATTGCACCGCGTAGAGCTCCTTGGCCTGCTCCGGCTTCACGCCATTGGCGAAGTATTTCAGGAAGGCGTCTTCCGACAGCTTGGTGTAGCCGTCGTGCTCGACGATGCCGGCGCGCACCGGGCCGGTCGGGAATTGCTTCGACAACGCGACGAAATCCTCGTTGGCATCGGGCGCGCGGGCGGCGACATAAACGAGGCCGGTGACCTTCGGATCGGTGCCGACCTGGCTGATCACCGTGCCGCCCCAGGAATGCGCGACCAGCACGGTCGGTCCGTCCTGCTCGGCGAGCGCGCGCTTGGTTGCGTCAACGGAGTCCGCCAGCGACGACAGCGGATTTTGCACGGCAGTCACGTGCAGGCCTGCGGCCTGGAGGATCGGGATCACCTCCGACCAGCTCGAGCCGTCGGCCCAGGCGCCGTGCACCAGCACGACGTTCCTGGCCTTCACCGTCTGCGGGGTCTGCGCGTGAGCAAGGCTGAGGGGGGCCGCCAAAAGGCTCGCGGCGACGAAAAAGCTGCGCCAGAAAGTCATGATCGTTCTCCGTCTTGTTTTGGGTTCGATATCCAAAGGACGAGGCGCGGGCGTTGGTGTTACGCCATTTCACCGCTCTGTGATGCGGCACAACGGTCCAGTACGGCAGTTCAGCAATCGGTGACGTCCTGGCGACGGCAAAGACCATCATCTCTAGGAAGGTATGGCAGATCCGTCGTTCGGTATTCCTTCCGCGCACGATTGACCGATCTCGCGGCAGGATTTCTTGGCTTCGCCGGGACGAGCAGAGCCAAACAAAAAAACGCCCCGGGGCACCGGGGCGTTTTCGCAACTCGGAAGTGGCGCGCGTGAATTAGGCCGCGGCTTGCGTGGCCGAGTTCTCGATCACCTGCGCCTTGGGCGCGCCGACGTTGATCGCGATCTGGCGCGGCTTCTTGGCCTCGGGAATCTCGCGAACGAGGTCGACGTGAAGCAGGCCGTTCTCGAGCGAGGCGTCCTTCACCTGCACGAAGTCGGCGAGCTGGAAGGCGCGTTCGAAGGCACGCGCGGCGATGCCGCGGTAGAGCACTTCGGCCTTGCTGTTCTCGTTGGCGACCTTCTCGCCTTTGATCGTCAGCGTGTTTTCCTTCGCGACGAGGGAGAGCTCGTCCTTGGCGAAGCCCGAGACCGCAACGGTGATGCGGTAGGTGTTCTCGCCGGTGCGCTCGATGTTGTAGGGGGGATAACCGGGGCTGCCGTCCGAACCGGCCTGGTCGAGCAGGTTGAAGAGGCGGTCGAAGCCGACGGTGGAACGATAGAACGGGGTCAGATCGTAGGTACGCATGGTCAAGTCCTCCATTGAGCGACTGTTGAGTAACCCGCCCGCCAATCGGGCCGGGCTTTAGTCTGTGTGCAGCCTGATGTTCCGGTTCCGAAACACTGGTAGCGGCCTGCACCATGGTGATATGGGTTCAGGGGAACGGCGTTCAAGAGGGCGGCAAGCAGCGCCTTTTCGGCGCTCCCGCCCCTTGATCTGCAGCACTTGGCGCCCAAGCCCTTCCAATCATGACGCTGGTCTCGATTCCGTCCAATCCAGTTCCCGAAGACGTCGTCAGCGGCACCATCAAGACTCCCGATGGCGTCGAGCTGCGCTTTGCGCGCTGGGCACCGCCCGCGAACCGCAAGGGCACGGTCTGTGTCTTCACCGGACGCAGCGAGCAGATCGAGAAATATTTCGAGACCGTGCGCGATCTGCGCGACCGCGGCTTTGCGGTGGCGATGATCGACTGGCGCGGGCAGGGCCACTCCTCGCGCCGCCTGCGCGATCCGCGCAAGGGCTATGTGCGTGACTTCGCCGATTTCGAAATCGACGTCGAGACCTTCGTGCAGCAGGTGGTGCTGCCGGATTGTCCGCCGCCCTTCTTCGCGCTCGCCCATTCCATGGGCGGCACGGTGATGCTGCGGGTGGCGCATGCCGGCAAGCGCTGGTTCGACCGCATGGTGCTGTCGGCGCCGATGATCGACCTGCCCGGCCGCACCACGTCGTTTCCGGCGCGGGCGCTGCTGAAGACGATGCGCCTGCTGGGGCAGGGCGGCCGTTATGTCCCCGGCGGCAGCGACCGCATCACCGGGCTCGATCCCTTCATCAACAATCCCCTCACCAGCGATCCCGTGCGCTATGCGCGCAATGCCGCGATCCTGGAGGAGGATCCGACGCTCGGGCTGGCGTCACCGACGGTCGCCTGGGCCGATACCGCCTTCCGTGCCATGCACACCTTCAAGGGCAAGAACTACCCCTCGGAGATCCGCCAGCCGATTCTGATGCTGGCGGCCTCCAGCGACACCGTGGTCTCGACCGCCGCGATCGAGGAGTTCGCGTATCATTTGCGGGCCGGCTCCCATCTCGTGATCGCCGGCGCCAAGCACGAGATCCTGCAGGAGCAGGATCGCTACCGCTCGCAATTCTGGGCCGCCTTCGACGCCTTCGTGCCGGGCACGCCGCTGTTCAAGTGAGGCGGCGGCGAAGGTGAGCTCCCTCGCCCCGTTTTGACGGGGAGAGGTGTGGCGGCAGCTCACAGCGTCTTCAGATACTCGATCAGATCGTAGCGCTCGGCATCATCCTTGAACATGCGGCCGATCACGCCGGGACGTTTGTCCTCGCCCGGCTTGCGCTCGAAGGAATGACCGAGCACGCTGTTGCCCTGGACCGGATCCTTCTCCGACCCCGCGGAGAACTCCGTTTCACCCGTCTTGCATTGCTCGCCTGCGGTGACCGCAAAGCCGACGGTCACGGGATCATAGTCGCGGTGGCCCATGCAGAACTTCGTCGGGCGCTCGCTTGCAGGCTTCAGCAGCCAGTAGAGCGACGGCACCGAACCGTTGTGCAGATAAGGCGCGGTGGCCCAGACGCCGTTCAGCGGCCGGGCGCGATAGCGCGGCCCGGGCGCCGGATTGAGGCAGTTCTTGCGCGCGAGATTCCACAATTTCGCCCGCTCGGCTTCCGGAGTCTTCTCGTCGTCCATCCACTTGCGGGCAACGAGGTCCACCACTGTCATGAGACCGAGCGCATACACCATCTCGGTCGGCGAACTCGCCGTCGGGATGTCGCATTGCCACCAGGTCTTGAGGTCGGCCGTATTCACCTTCAGGAAGCCGGGCATATCGACGATCCTGTTGCTGAGCACGAGCGACTGTTCGGGATCCGTCTTGATCTCGTCGAGGGGAATCGTCACCGCGTTCAGGACCTTGCCGTCGCCGTTCGACTCCCAATGTCCGGAGGACCAGAAAGCCGGGGTGTCGACGGCCGGCAGATGGCATCCGGAACACATCTCGGCGTAGATCTTGCGGCCGTTGTCGATCTTCTTCTGATCGAGCTTCCATTTGTCGTCGAGGATCTGCGACGGCCATTTCGGCGCCAGCAGGCCGCCGAACTTCGGACCTGTGGACGGATCGGCCGGCTTGAACGGATCGGGACCTCTCAGCAGGTCCTCGATCCAGCCGAGTGTCCTGATGTTGACCGAGGACCGCCAGAGCCTGTCCTCCGGATAGGCGTCCGACAGGTTGAGCAGCGCGGTGACGCCGAGGGCTTCGCCGGCATTGCGGATCAGCGGCTGCTCGATCGAGGCGTCGTACTGGGCGAACTTGAACCACGGCACGGTCCAGATCGGGGGGTAGCTGACCGGTGCGTCCTGGGCATGCAGGTTCTTCTCGAATCCCTTGATCCCGCTCAGCGCCAGATCCTGCGAGAACACCTGGTTGCCGATGCGGTTGAGGGCATCGAGGCGGCCGAACCCTTCCTCGGTATCCTTCTGCTGCTTGCCGTCCCAGGTCTTCTTGCCTTCAATCGTCTTTTCCTGGGTTTTCACCCAGTCGATCAGGAAGCTGCCGATCGCGCCAAGCTTCTGCTTGAGTGCGTCGCGGTCCGTCTTGCTGGCTTCGGGGCCGAGCACGCGATCGGCAAAGCGCTGGAAGCGGAACGGGACATAGAGCGTGTAGGCGATCGACAGGCCGGTC
The DNA here is from genome assembly GCF_024519855.1 of Bradyrhizobium sp. Bra78. Classification (NCBI taxonomy): domain Bacteria; kingdom Pseudomonadati; phylum Pseudomonadota; class Alphaproteobacteria; order Hyphomicrobiales; family Nitrobacteraceae; genus Bradyrhizobium; species Bradyrhizobium sp. Bra78. Next base: position 74,041 of record NZ_JALJRE010000004.1, read on the forward strand.
GAGATCTCGAGCTTCTTCAGATCGGTCATGGCCGGGCCGCCGTCGAAGCGCACGTCCACGCCCTTGTAGTGGATCTGGCCGGTATGGCAGGCCGCGCAGGTCAGCCCGATCTTGTCCTGCTCGCGACGGCCCGTCGCAGGATCGACGACACCGGTCATCCGTGCAAAGCCGACCGGCAGGCCGTCGACGTTCTCCGCAGGCGTCCACCGGGTCGACCAGTCCGGCACCTGCGTCGTCTCGTAGACATTGGCGTAACCGAAGCGGCGCAGCGTTGTCGCGTCGGTCTGGATCGATTGCGGGCTCGGAATGAAGCCGAAGCTCTCCAGATAGGCGCTGTCCTTCATCATGCCCGGTTGCGAGAACAGGCGAAGGCGCGGCTGCTCCAGTGCCATGAACCAGTCATAGGGCACCGGGAAGGTCGCGGTTCCCTGGCTGGCATGATGGAACCAGTGCCGGTCCTTCAGCGACCAGTTCTGCTCGAGCCAGTAGGCTGCATTCGTCTCCGGGACCGCGGGCAAGGGCGGCGGCAGAAGATTCACGAGGATGCCCTTCTGCGGCAGCATGGCGCGGACCTGGTTGGGGAATTCGGCGACCGCAACCAGGATGACGAGACCGATGGCGATCAGCAGTGCCGCAAGCTTGAGGGCGCCGCGCACGGTGCGCTGGCAGGCCGACGGCACCGGCTGCGACAGCAGCCGCTGGTCGATGCGCCCGGGGAATTTGCGTTCGTTGAACAGAGTGCGCACGTCGGCGACGCTGAGATAGCGGTCCTCACCCTCGCCCTTGCCGATGATCTTCAGCAGGATCGGCCATTCGAATTTCATCAGCAGGGGATAGTACCAGCGCACCGCGCTGCCGGCGCGCTTGAGGTTGTCGCGCATGAAGACGGCGATTTCCGATGCGTTGAGACCGAGTTCGGAGCCGCCGCCGTTCGGATCCGGGTAATTCCGGCCGAAGCTTGCAAACCGCGCGATCTCGTCCTCATCGACCTTGCCGTCGACACCGAGGATGCGCGAGCCGGCACCGCGTTTGTCGAGCGGGCCGCCGCGCAGCGCGTCGAGCTGCGCGCCCGAAAACAGACTCTTCAGGATGTGACCTAGACCGTTGGCGATGAGCGCCACGCCGTAGACCTGGAAGCGTGCGAATGCCTTCATCGGCCCGGTCTCGCCGCTCGCATCCGCGATTGTCTGCGCCAACGTGCCGAGCGGGACAGTCCCGCCGTCGACGAAGCCTTCGCCGACGAGGCCACGCAGGAATGGACAGGGATTGTTCGGCGAGACCTGGATCGAGGGGTCGAAGGGGGGCTTCGAAGCGGAATCGTGCATGGCCCAAATCCTGAAAACGGCGAATCGTCAAAAACGGACGCGCCGATCACGCGCGGAAAGTCCTAACAAACCGGCAGCACATATACTACTTCCGCGTGTGGCGAAGTGTGGCCGAATTCACTGTCGTGTCAATAAAGCCGGATGGGAAATTGCCGCTTGGCCGCGGCTTGCCCTCAGGACTCGGCGGCGCGCTTGAGGTCGCTCTGGACCAGGGTCAGCTTGCTGAGCGGCACGCCCGCTTTCAGAAGTCCCTCGCGGTACTGGGCAAGGTCCTCGGAACGCTTCCAGTGGAAATTGCGCAAGTGACGATCGACATTCAGGGTCGGGTAGTTGCCCATGAGCACGCGGGTTGCCTCGAAGGCTTCGCTGTCCCGCCCCATTTGCGCTAGCGCCGCGGCGCGGATCGCCAGCGCCTGCAAATGGTTCGGGTTGACGTAGAGCTGTTCGCGCGCCCACGACAGCGTCGCGTCGTATTGCCCCAGCAGGTAGTGGCTGAAGGCGTTCAGCGCGGCCCATTGGTAGCGCGGATCGCTGTTGTCGCGCTGCGCGGCCATCGAGAACAGCTCGATCGCCTCGCGGTGCTCGCCGATGACGAAATGGCAGATGCCCAGCACGCCGCGCGCGCCATTGTCGTAGGGGTTGAGCGCGACCGCGCGCTTGGCCGCATCCATCGCGGCCTCGTAGTGCCCTTCCAGCGCGTGGGACCAGGACAGGATCGAGAACGCAAAGGACGAGCGCGGGTCGAGCCGGACGCTGGTCTCGGCGAGGTTCATCGCCTCGGCCCACATCTCGCGCGTGCCCTTGACCCAGCCGAACTGGATGCTCTGGATCTGGATCGTGGCGAGATAGGCGTGCGCGATCGACAGCTTTGGATCGAGCCTGATGGCTTCCCGGAACAGGTCGACGGCGGTCGCCAAATCTTCCTTGGTCTGCCGATAGTAGTGCGACAGTCCCTTGAGGAAGCGGTCCCACGCGGTGACGTCGGTCGAGAGCCGCGCCGGCGCCGAGGCCTCGGCCCGGACGATCTCGGTGGCGATCGCGGCGCACAGGTTGGTGGTGATCTCGTCCTGCATCGCGAAGAAGTCGCCGATGTCGCGGTCGTAACGGCCGGTCCAGAGCTGCTCGCCGGTCTCCGGCGCGATCAGCTCGGCGGTGACGCGGATTTTTGCTCCGGCGCGCCGCACTGACCCCTGGATCAGATAGGTGGCGTCGATCTCGCGCGCGATCAGCCGGGTGCTGGTGTTCTTGCCTTTGAAGGCGAAGGTCGAGTTGCGGCTCAGCACGCGATAGAAGGATTGCAGCGCCAGCGCGTGGATCAGATCCTCGGTGAGGCCGTCGGAGAAATATTCGTCCTGGGCGTCGCTGAGATTGGCGAAGGGCAGCACGCCGACGATCGCGGTCCGGTACTGCTGCGCGAGATTGGATGCCTCCTTCAGCTCGGGCGCAAGCGCCGGTGCGCCCTCGTGCGTCCAGGTCCAGACGCCGATCGGATCTCTGATGTTCTTGAAGCGGTGGTTGCCGGCATCGACCAGCGGCACGTTGAGATGCTTGCTCGCTTCCTCGTAGGCCTTGGCCGAAATCGCGAAGCCGCCGGGGCTCGCGACCGATTCGAGGCGGACGGCAATGTTGACATCGTCACCGAACACCTCGTCCTCATCGGCGATGACGTCGCCCATGTGGATGCCGAGCCGGAACTGCATGGCGCGCTCGCTGGGCAGATGGTGGTTGCGCTCCGCCATCAGCATCTGCATCGCGATCGCCGCCTCGGTGGCGCCGACGATGCTCGGGAACTCCAGCAGGAAGCCGTCGCCGGTGTTTTTGACGACGCGGCCGCCGTGATTGAGGATGATGGGGTGGATCGCGCTGCGATGGGCCTTGAAGGCGGCATGGGTGCCGGCCTCGTCGCTGCCCATCATGCGCGAATAGCCGGCGACATCGGCGCAGACAATGGCGGCCAGACGTCTTTCCATCTTCCGGGGCTCCAAGGCGACTTGGTAAGGGACCTGGGACCGGCCACGGCGTGGCAGTCGCCTCGAATCCCGCATTTCAAGCACCCTGCCTTTATAGAGCAGATGAGCCCGAGAGAAAGTATGATCCGCATTGCAAATTCGAGGTAAATTCTCCGCAATCCCGGCGGTGGACGGCCGCCGGCGAACCGATTAAGCCGGCCCCGAGGACGACGGTTCGGCCGCGGAGGCATCTCGTACATGCTGGGCATTCACGAAATCTGGCTCTTCGTCCTGTCGGGCGTGCTGCTCAACATCACGCCGGGGCCGGATACGGTCTACGTGATCGGCCGCAGCATGCAGATGGGGTGGCGAGGCGGCGCCGCCGCTGCACTCGGCATCAGCTGCGGCTGCTTTTTCCACGTCGCGGGCGCCGCGATCGGTCTTTCGGCCCTGCTGATGGCTTCGTCGACCGCGTTCTCGATCCTGAAGCTCGCCGGCGCGGCCTATCTCGTCGTGACGGGACTTCAGATGCTGTGGTCGCGGCCGGCGCTGGCGACGGCCATCGAGCAGCCCGGGCGGAGCTCACTGCGGCAGGTCTTCCTCCAGGGCGTCTTCACCAACGCGCTCAATCCCAAGGTCGCGCTGTTCTTCCTGGCCTTCTTGCCGCAATTCGTCGCAGCCGATTCACCGCACAAGCCGCTCGCCTTCCTTACGCTCGGCCTGATCTTCATCTGCACGGGCACGCTGTGGTGCCTGGTGCTGGCCGCGTTCGCGGCCAAGGCCGCGCACCGCTTGCGGAGCTCCGAACGCGCGATCGCCTGGGTCAACCGCGCGCTTGGCGGCCTCTTCGTCTATCTCGGCATCCGCGTCGCCATGCTGGAGGCGCGGTAGCCTTCTCAGGCGAATTCCTTCGCCAGCGCGCTGCCGGCGAGATAGAGGCCCAGCAAAATCATCGCGATCAGGAACCAGCGGCGAAACGCTTCCGCCGGCATCCGCGCCCGCACCGACTGGCCGATGAACATGCCGGCAAAGGCGCAGGCCATGCCCACCGCGCCCGGCACCGCGTTGGCGGGCGTCAGCAATCCGCCGGCGGTGAGGCTGAAGGCGAGCGCCAGGGTCGCCGTCGTGAAGAACACGCCGAGCGCCTGCACCAGCTCGTCCTTCTCCATGCCGATCGCCTGCATGAACGGCATCGAGGGGATCACTTGCACGCCGGTCGAGGCCGAGATCACGCCGGTGATCACACCGACCACGCCGCCGACCCATTTCTCGTTTTGCGGCGCGACGCGGAACTGGAATTTGTTCAGGCCGATCACGGCGTAGATGACGAGCAGGGCGCCGAGCACGATCGTGCCGTAGCGCGCATGCGGGCCGGTCAGCGCGCCGGCATTGAGCCAGCATCCGACCACGGTCCCGATCATCAGCGGCCACAGCCGCCTCAGGATGTCCCGCAAATACGGGCCGACGAAGGTCTGCCAGATGTTGGTGACGATGGCGGGCACGATGACGATGGCAATCGCGCGGCTGGGCGCCATGCTCACCGCGAGCAGGCCCATGGACACCGTCGGCAGGCCGAGCCCGACCACGCCCTTGACGAATCCGGCGATCAGGAAGACGGCGGCGATGAGTATGAGAAGCGGGTCGATCATGTCCGCACATTGACCGAAGGCGCGCGCCGGCACAATCTGGAGGTTACGGAGAGAGCCTTCGTCAAGAACGAAGGCAGAGGAGACCTGCCATGCGCTTCGACCTCATCGATCTCCAGCTGTTCATCGCGGTCGCCGACCAGCGCAGCATCACCCGCGGCGCCGAGCGGTCGCATCTGGCGCTGGCCTCGGCCAGCGCGCGCATCAAGGGCCTCGAGGACGCGCTCGGCGTTGCGCTGCTCAAGCGCGGGCGTCGCGGCGTGGAGTTGACTGCGGCCGGCGAGAGCCTGCTCGATCACGCTCGCCTCGTCATCCACCAGATCGACGCCATGCGCGGCGATCTCGCCGGATTTTCCAGTGGCGTACGCGCCAGCGTGCATTTCCTCGCCAACACCTCGGGCCTGTCGGAGCACCTGCCGAAAGCGCTGGCCGGCTTCCTGCGCGAGCATCGCGACGTCGCCATCGACATCGAGGAGCGCGAGAGCACCGACATCGCGGCCGCGATTACCGCGGGCGCGGCCGATCTCGGCTTCGCCGCCGAGCATGCGCTGCCCGACCATATCGAGCGCTTCGTCTTCAGCGAGGATCGCCTGACGCTGGTGACATCCAGGCGCGGTCCGTTCGCCGGCCGCCGCCAGATCGATTTCCAGGAGGCCGGCGCCTGCGAGTTCGTCGGGCTGACCAGCGCCACCGCGCTTCAGGTGCATATTTCCAAGCATGCCGCCCGTCTCGGCATGCGGCCGCATTTCCGTGCGCGGCTGCGCGACTTCGACGCGATCTGCCAACTGGTCTCTGCCGATGTCGGCGTAGCCCTGGTGCCCGAAGCCGCCGCCCGCCGCTGCGCCAAGCTGATGCCGCTCGCCATGGTCCGCCTGCGCGATGGCTGGGCCAACCGCAGGCTCGTGATCTGCGCGCGGAGCTTCAAGGCGCTGCCGCGGCCGGCGAAGATGCTGGTGGAGCATTTGCGGGCAGAGGCGGTGTGAGGGGGCGCGATGTCCTTCCACATGGGCTGTCCGCTCCCTCTCTCGCTTGCGGGGGAGGGCTGGGGAGGGGGTACCTCCGCGAGAGACATTCCCCAAGAGGAGACAGCCCTCACCCGCCGCGCTCTCCGAGCGCGTCGACCTCTCCCGCAGGCGGGAGAGGTTTAGAACCAGCTACTTCGCCGTCTCGACCCCAGCGTCCTTGATCACCTTCGCCCATTTCTTCGTCTCGTCCGCGATGAAGCTGCGAAAATGCTCCGGTTCGTCGCCGACCAGCGTCGCGCCTTGCGCGGCGAGCTTTTCCTTTACCGCCGGATCCGCCATCGCTTTCGTCGCCAGGCCATGCAGCGCGGTGACGATCTCCTTCGGCGTGCCCTTCGGCGCGACCATGCCGTACCAGTTCTCGATGCGAAGGTCCGCAAAGCCCGCTTCCGCGGTGGTGGGCACCTCGGGCGCGGTCGGCGAGCGCTCGGCAGAGCCGACCGCGATCGGGCGCAGGGCGCCCGCCTTGATCTGCGGCAGCAGCACCGGAAGATCGAGGAACGTCATCTGCACCTGCTGTCCCAGCAGATCGTTTACGGCGGGAGCAGCGCCGCGATAGGGCACGTGAACGATGTCGATCTTGGCCGTCAGCTTGAACAATTCACCGGCCAGATGCGGCAGGCTGCCGGGGCCCGAGGAAGCGAAGTTGAGCTTTCCGGGCTGCGCCTTGGCAAGCGCGATCAATTCGCCGATGTCTTTCGCGGGCACGTTGGTGGCGACGACGAGCATTTCCGGCACGGTCGCAACCAGCGTCACCGGCGTGAGGTCATTCAGCGTGTCGTAGGCGACCCTCTCCATGCTCGGGCTGATGGCGAGCGCACCGGCGCTGGAGATCGCGATGGTGTAGCCGTCGGGCGCGGCTTTCGAGACCGCATCGGTGCCGAGCACGCCGCCCTGGCCGCCGCGATTGTCGATCAGCACCGGCTGTCCTGATAGTTCCGACATGCGCTGGCCGATCACCCGCGCGATGATGTCGTTGGGGCCGCCGGCCGGGAACGGCACGATCAGCTTGATCGGCTTGGCCGGGAAATTCTGGGCGGAGACGAGGGTGGGAAATAGAAGCAGGCTTGCGAGGAAGAGCTTACGCCAGTTCTTCATACCGGTTTCCCTTTGTCGCCTATCCGTTGAGCAGTTTCAGTGCTTCTTCGTGAACCCTGGCGTCGCCGGCTGCGATGATGCGGCCGCCGCCCTGGGCCGGCTTGCCTTCCCAGGTGGTGACGACGCCGCCGGCACCGGTCACGATCGGGATCAGGGCTGCGATGTCGTAGGGCTTCAGCTCGGTCTCGACAACGAGATCGACGTGACCGGCGGCCAGCATGCAGTAGGAGTAGCAATCGCCGCCATAGCGCGACAGCCGCGCGCCTTTCTCGATGCGGCCGAAGATGGCGCGGTCGCGCTCGTTCATCAGCAGCGGGCTGGTCGTGTAGGTCGTCGCCTCGCTGAGCGATGCGCAGCGGCGGACCTGGAGCCGGCGCTCGCCGGAGGGGCCTTTGTAGTTGGCCGAGCCGTTGTCGCCGTAGAAGCGTTCGCCGATGAAGGGCTGGTGCATCATGCCGAACACCGGCGTGCCCTTGTGCAGCAACGCGATCAGCGTGCCCCAGATCGGAAACCCGCCGATGAAGGATTTCGTGCCGTCGATGGGGTCGAGCACCCAGACATAGTCGGCATCCTCGCGCTCGTTGCCGAATTCCTCGCCGACGATGCCGTGCTGGGGGAAGCTGGCCTTGATCAGCCGCCGCATCACCGCCTCCGCGGCGCGGTCGGCCTCCGTCACGGGGTCGAAATCCTTGGTCTTGCTCTTGTCGTCGATCGACAGCGAGGTGCGGAAGAACGGCAGGATGGTTTCGCCGGAGGCGGTGGCGAGCCGTCCGATGAAGGCGGAGAAGTCGATCACCGTCACGGCGTATCCTCAAAGCGAAAGTCGGGTGAAGTTTTCATCTCCGTAGCTCAATTCGCCCCGCGCGTGCAGCGCTGTCTTGGTTTGCACCCTGGTATTTTGGATGCCGAGATCCTGCCTTCTCCGAGCCATATGCTGGCCAAATATCGATCATTGAGTTGAATGCTTAGTTCCGAGTATGCCTTGTTCGTATGCAAATGACTATCAACCCATTGAATTTCCTTATCAAAGAAACTGAATCTGGGTTTCTCTATAAGCAACTGAGCTATGTCCGTTTTGCATGGGAAACGGCTCAAAAGCCCTTGCACTTTGTGCGGCGCGGCCGCATATTGTTGCGGTGCGGTAGCGCTCTGCGTTACCGCTGCCCTCCTTGGGCGTTTCCTCCCTAGACTTGGGCCGCTTCTTCATCAGAAGCGGCCCTTTTTTCTTGTCCCGTGTTTTCGTTTTCACGTGCGCTCGGATGCGAAGCGAAAGCGTGCTCGCGCCAATCGCTTCCGACAGATCGTCCGAAGAAAAATGTCCGCCTATTCCGCCGCGGCCTGGAACGGGCCGAGATCGCCGAACGGGATCGTGGTCGCCAGCACGTCGGCAAGCACGCCGAAGTCGCTTGCGACTTGCGCAAAGCGCGGACCGCGCTCCCGCCGCCGTTCGTCCATGTAGATCGCGCGGTTGAGCTCGAGCTGCACGGCGTGCAGCCCGCTCGCGGGGTTGCCGTAATGCTCGGTGATGAAGCCGCCGGCGTAGGGCTTGTTGCGGCCGATCGAATAGCCGAGCCCGGTCATGGTCTCCTCGACCCTGTCAGACAGAAGCGGCGTGCAGCTCGTGCCGTAGCGGTCGCCGATCACGACGTCGGGCCGCCGCGGCTCGTCCCTGCTGACGCCGACCGAGGGCATCGAGTGGCAGTCGACCAGCACCACGGTGCCGAACATCTGGTGCACCCTGTTGATCAGCCGGCGCAGCGCGCGGTGATAGGGCTTGTAGAGCGTCTCGATGCGCGCCAGCGCGTCGTCGACCAGGATGCGGTCGCGATAGATCTCCTGGCCGTCGCCGACCACGCGCGGGATGGTGCCGAGGCCGCCGGCGACCCGCATCGAGCGGGTATTGGCAAAGCTCGGCAGGCGCCCGGTGAACATGCGCGGATCGAGCTCATAGGGCTCGCGGTTGACGTCGACATAGGAGCGCGGAAAGTTGACCCGCACGGTCGGGAAGCCGCGCTCGCTCAAATGGCCGATCAGCTCGTCCATGAAGGAATCTTCGGACCGCCGCAGCGTCGGCAGGTCGATCCTGGAGGCGCTGAGGAATTCGTCCGGATAGGTCGAGCCGGAATGGGGCGAGTTGAAGATGACCGGCGCGCGCCATTGCGCGGGCTCCACGATCTCGAAGGCTGGCGACGTCTCGCCGTCAAACCGGGTCATCTTCTAAGGCTTCGTCCCTTATTCTCAGGCTTCGTCCCATTACGCCACAAGATCCGGCGCCGCACGATCCGGCATGGGCTCGGATCGAATGATTCGGCCGGTCGAGCGGCTCTTATGTGTCGTCATTGTCCGGAATCGCAACCAGTCTGCCAAGCGAAAAGATGTGATCTGCGCTGGAACATGTCTTAACCGTGCGGGCAGGGAGGCGGGGATGCGCCCGCGCGGCTCGATTGCTTCGTGCCGCATTAGGGTTCAGAAGGGATCGGCAGTGCTGCCGGCCGAGGGTAAAGATTTTCACCCCAAATTTACCCTCCGTCGGGCTTAGTGACCTCTGCTGATATCCTCTGGGGATTCGACGTTTCCGCCATGCCAAAAATCCTGCTCGCCGAAGACGACAACGACATGCGCCGTTTCCTGGTCAAGGCGCTGGAAAACGCCGGTTTTCAGGTCTCGTCCCACGACAACGGCATGGCCGCCTACCAGCGCCTGCGGGAAGAGCCGTTCGAGATGCTGCTGACCGACATCGTGATGCCGGAGATGGACGGCATCGAGCTCGCCCGCCGGGCCTCGGAACTCGATCCCGACATCAAGATCATGTTCATCACCGGCTTCGCCGCGGTCGCCCTGAACTCGGATTCGGACGCCCCCAAGAACGCCAAGGTGCTGTCCAAGCCCGTGCATTTGCGCGAATTGGTCAGCGAAGTGAACAAGATGCTGGCGGCCTAAATCGGCCCCGTTCCGTCCTTGCGCCGGGTCCCCTGAGCCGTTATAGGGACCCCACCGATGAAATGACCTCTAGGGCACGTAGCTCAGCGGGAGAGCACTACCTTGACATGGTAGGGGTCACAGGTTCGATCCCTGTCGTGCCCACCATCCTTCGCTCGCGAAGCGAGAGAAGGATGCCGCGCCGAAGCCCAACGGGCGCAGGCGGGCCTGTATCCGCGAGCTACGGCTAGGCAGGCCATGCGCTTCGCTCGCGAAGCGAGAGAAGGATGCCGCGCTAGAAGCCCAACGGGCGCAGGCGGGCCTGTATCCGCTTGGCGCTGGGAGTTAGGTCCGAATTTTCCTCCGCAAGATGCTCACGCTGCCCGCACCTTCCGACGAGATGCGGGCGGACTGTTTGCGATGATTCTTCGTCCCCGTCTCACGTCAGCGGCAGCAGATGGTCCGGGATCGGCACTGGTGCTGCCGGCACGAGCGAGGCGACCGAGACATGCGGCCAGGTCAGGCCGAAGAAATCCAGCATGACCTTCTGCGAATACTGGATCTGCGTCGTCGCCACCCTGACGTGGCCTCCCTTGAAGCCCTTGTTGGGTACGAACGGAATCGCGGCGACGAAGCTCGGAACCAGCGGCACATTGCTCTTCTGGCGGGGTTGCAGGATCAGCGGCGGCGTTCCCGGCGGCAGGTGCGGCACGTCGATGTCGTAAATGACCGTCTCGATCCAGAACACCGCGTCCATCTGGAAAGCGTTGGCGTTCGTGCCGTTGCCCCCGGGCGGCGGAACGGGCAAGCCCTGAAGGAACGCGATGTTCGAGGTGCCGCCGGCGAAGCTTGGCGCTGTGGGATGAGGTCCGGCCGAGGCGACGGCCGGCAATGGTCCGCCGGACAGCGGCGAGCCGGGCTTGGTCGAAGTCTCGATGATGATTGTCTGGGTGATGGTCTGATGCGCGATCTGGTTGCGCAGCACCGTGTTCGGATCGGTGATCATGGCCTGGGTGAGCTTGCCGGAGGCCATCAGCGCGGTCAGATCCTGCGGCAGCCTGCGGGTCGTCTTGTTGGTCGCGGTCTGGTTCTGGAACGGGATCTTGTTGCCGGGATTGCCGCCGACGAACGGCGTGATGTCGATCGCCGCGATGGTCGGCTTGCCCGCGACCGCAGGCAGGGCCGTGCCTTGCGCGACGATGGTCGTGCCGTGCGGAATGGACGCCATGCGCGCGACCGTGAAGGGTTCCTGCGGATGCGTGGTGGCCGGCATCGCCAGCCAGATGCCGGGTTCGAAGTGAATGCCGACGGGCGTCCCGGTGGTGATGTCGTTGATGGTCTGGAGATACGGCACGCCGTTCAGGAACGCGTCTGCCTGCTGGTTCGAGCCGCGATTGGGGATCGAGCCGAGGTTGTTCGAGAAGGACATCGTCTCGTCGGTGAGATTCAGCTCCAGCACGTTGTCGTCCGGGTCGGTCGTGTTGATCGGCCCCGGCATCGGCGTCGGCGTGATCTTGCTGTCGGGCCGGAAGATCGTGTTGAAGCCTTGTCCCGTGAACGTGCCCGTGAAGGCCGACAGCGGGCCGAGGATGGGCGGCAGCGTGATCGGCGGAGGCGCTGCCCGTGCGGCAGCCGCCGCGGCGGGGTGTGCGGCTTCCCTGAACACGTTGTCGACCTGGTGGATGGAGAAGTTCGCGGTCTTGTTGAATGCACTGGTGAGCGGCTTCGGTTCGTCCATGGTCAGTCTCCATGCTGCATTGTCGATGCCGGCATTGCCCCGGGCCGGCCGTCCGGGCAGATTGGTCTCTCGCGTCAGGCGATCCGGTTCGGCAGGGCGTCACGGATCGTTCACGCGCGCTCATGCGTGCGTGTTCATCCGTGGGATTCGAGCGGCCTGACGTCGCCGGGCTTGGTGATATGCTGAACGTAACGGCGTGAATTGATCGTGATTTTCAGCTTGCGGTTCTGGCAAGCGTGAGGTCGAGCAACAGGCGAGCACCGGGAATCGAGCGAAGCGTTGCCTCCTTCAACTCCGTGTTCGAGAATGGGATCATCGAAAATGCACTATGGCGCGTCTGCCTTGCGCCCTTGAATATGTCATACCCTTGTACAACCTTAAGGTGGGCGCAAGTGTGTTCCATTTCACAGGGCGAAAGAGTCGCAGCAACGCGAAACAAGCGAGGCCGCCCATGAACGTTTCCGTCATCGAGCAAGCAAGGATTCAAGCGATCTGCACCGCCGATTTCGCGACCGCGGAGGGGTTTGGTTCCGACGTCAAGCTCACGCGGACGCAGGCCATCATGCAAGGTGCCGATCATTGCGATTTCCGCTATCGGCGCGATGCGGGTGAATCATGGTGAAGGGAATGCGAATGATGCGGGCGAGCTGTCTTGCCATGGCGATGCTGGCGCTGATTGCGTCACGCGCGGATGCAGCGATGATCGACTGGCAGGCCGAGCTCCAGCGCTGCCGCACGCTGCGCGAAAACGTGGCGCCGCTGCTTCAGGCCGGCGAGGGGATCTCCGCCGTCGGCCGCTCCAACAGATCCGTCCGCCGCTGCATCTGGATCCAGCGCATGGCGATGCGCAAGAAGATCCCCGGCGCGGAGGCGTGGTAGCGCGGCGGGCAAGGCAGCGCACCTACCCGACCAGATACTTTTTCACCGCCGCCTCGTCCCACGCAATGCCATTCCCCGGCTCCTCGCTCGGCAGCGCAAAACCGTCCTTGATGGTCAGCCGCGTCGAAAGCACCGCGTCGGCCCAGTCGACATATTCCAGCCAATGCGCGGTCGGCGTCACGCAGAGCAAATGCGCGCTGACCTCCGAGAACAGATGCGTCGACATCTCGATGCCGGCGGCGTGCGCCAGCGCGGCGGCGCGCAGCCAGCCGGTGACGCCGCCGATGCGCTGAACGTCCGGCATCACGTAGTCGCAGGCCTCCGCCGCCAGAGCCGATTGCATTGAAAACGCGCTGTCGAAATTCTCGCCGATCTGGACCGGTGTGCGCAGCGCATCCGCAATGCGGGCGCAGCCGTCGTAGTCGTCGTGGCGGATCGGCTCCTCGATCCAGGTCAGGCCCTCGTCGTCGAGCATCTCGCCGCGGCGGATCGCTTCGGTCACCGTCAGCGCCTGGTTGTAGTCGCACATCAGCGTGACCTGGTCGCCGACGGCTTTGCGCACCGCGCGCACCACGGCGAGATCCTCGCGTGCATCAGGCCGGCCGACGCGGATCTTCGCGGCCTGAAAGCCTTCGGCCAGCAGCTTGTGGGCTTCGTCCACCGCGGCGCCCGCCGGCATGATCCCGAGCCCCTTCGAATTATAGGCCCTGACCGGTTTCGGGGCGCCGCCGAGCAGCCGCGCCAGCGGCAGGCCGCGGGCGCGGGCGAGCGCGTCCCACGCCGCCATGTCGATGCCGGATTGCGCCAGCCGCTGCAGCCCGGCGAGGCCGAGCAGGGTGAAGCGCTGGGTCAGCTTGCGCTCGATCTCGAACGGCAGCAGTTCGTCGCCTGCAAGCAGCTCCGACATTTCCGTGACCATGGCGGTCAGCGGCTTCAGGGCCGACGGCGTGATCGAGAACAGATAGGCATGCCCCACGGCGCCCTGGTCGGTCTCGCAATCGATCAGCACCAGCGGCGCCTTGGCCACCGCGCCGGTGGAGGTTTTGAGCGGCAGGTTCATTGGCACGATCACGGGGCGCGCCTGGAAGCGAGTGATGCGGATGGTCTCGGCCATTTGGAGGATCTCCCGGCGGAGTGGATGCAGGTTCGTGCCGATCTTAAACATCTGTGGTGAAACGAAAAGTCGCTTGCGGCGACCACCATAAAATGGGGTTGCGCCGGCCTGCAATTATTGGCTCTGTGCCGCGGCCTGCCTTGCCGCAAATCCCGGGGTTTGCGACAAGATCGCACACAACGGAGCCACAGCGTGAAACAAGAAATCTCCGAAGAACAGCGCAAGAGCGGTATCCTGACGGGAGCCGTGATCGCCTTCCTCCTGCTCGCTTTGCCGCTGGCGGTGTGGCTGGACCTGACCGAGCTCAGCAAGACCGCGCTGCGCCGGCAGGCGATCGACCTGAATTCGGTCATCACGAGCGTGCGCAGCTATTACGCGACCAACGTCGTCGGGCGCGTGCTCGCCAACCCGAACGGCACCACCAAAGTGGTTCACAACTACGAATCCGTCCCCGGCGCGATCCCGATCCCGGCGACTCTGTCGCTCGAGCTTGGCCGGGTGATCGGCGCGCAGCAGGAGAACATCACCTACCGCTTCGTCTCGGACTTCCCGTTCCAGAACCGCGCCCCGCACCAGCTCGACAAGTTCGAGAAGGACGCGCTCGATGCGCTTCGCAAGGATCCCGAGCAGAAGATCGTCGAGACCGAGACCTCGCTCTTCAACGACAAGGTCCGCCTGATCGCGCCCGTCACGATGGGCCCCGCCTGCGTCAGCTGCCACAACAGCCATCCCGAGAGCCCGAAGAAGGACTGGAAGGTCGGGGACGTCAGGGGCATCCAGGAGGTGATCATCGCGCAGCCGATCGCCGCCAACATCTTCTCGTTCAAGTTCCTGCTGGCCTATCTCCTGATCGCGGCGGGCAGCGGCCTGTCGTTCCTCTCGCTCCAGCGCCGTCAGGCGAGCCGCATCAAGGGCATGAACAAGGAGCTCGAATCCGCCAACGATTTTCTCGCCGCGCTGTCGATGAAGATCTCGCGCTACATTCCGCCGCAGGTCTACAAGAGCATCTTCAGCGGCCAGAAGGACGTCACCATCCACACCGAGCGCAAGAAGCTCACCATCTTCTTCTCGGACATCCAGAACTTCACCGCGACCGCGGAGCGGCTCCAGCCCGAATTGCTGACCCAACTCCTCAACGAATATTTCACCGAGATGTCGGCGATCGCCCACGAATATGGCGGCACCATCGACAAGTTCATCGGCGATGCCATGCTGATCTTCTTCGGCGACCCCGAGACCAGGGGCGACCGTGCCGACGCGCAGGCCTGCCTGCAGATGGCCTGGCGCATGCAGCATCGCCTCACCGAACTCAACGCGAAATGGCGTGCGTCCGGCATCGAGCTGCCGTTCAAGGCCCGCATCGGCATCAATTCCGGCTATTGCAATGTCGGCAATTTCGGCAGCAGCGACCGCATGGACTACACTATCATCGGTGCCGAGGCGAACCTCGCCGCCCGCCTGCAATCGATCGCCGAGCCCGGCGGCATCGTGCTGAGCTACGAGACCTTTGCGCTGGTCAGCGACATCGTCCGAGCCCACGCACTGCCTGCGATCACGATGAAGGGCATCAGCCGCGAAATCATCCCCTATTCGGTCGACGCGCTGAACGACGCGGCCGCGGAGAGCAGCGGCATCATCACCGAGCGTGCGCCGGGGCTGGAGCTCTATCTCGATCCCGCAGTGGTCAAGTCCGGCGACGCGGCGCGGGTGCGCTCGCTGCTGGAGAACGCGCTGGCCTCGCTCAAGCCGGCATGAGGGCACTCTTTCTTACCTTCCCCTGCCCCTTGCGGGGGGCGGGGGAGAGGGGTGGCCCAGCAGTCTATCCAAATCAACTCATCGCGCCGCGCCTTCGGTGAAGGCGGTCTCGATCACTTCGCCGAACGGCTGCCAGGACCTGCCGTCGAACTGGACGAGCCGCATCTGCCTGATCGGAAGGTAGTTGTTCGGCGAGGTGTTCATCCTGATTTTGGGCAACGCAACCGAGGGCTGCTGGTCCCTGAGCGAGGCCGCCTGACGCATGATGTTATCGCGCGACAGGTCATCGCCGCATTGCTTCAGCACTTGCGTCAGCGTCTCGGCCGCGGCGTAGCCATAGACCGCAGCGCTGTTGTTGGTGCTCTCGACATGATGGTACTTGTCCATGAAGGCGAACCAGTCCTTCATGGCGGGATCGTCTTTCCAGGCGGGATCGCTCGGATCCTTCAGGAAGGCCGCCGAGATCACGCCGGAGGAATTCTCCAGGCCCGCGGGCGCCATCGCATTGGCGATCGAGGCGGAGGCATCGTTGACGATGAAGACCGGGCGCCATTTCAGTGACGCCGCCAGCTTGATCACCTTGGACGCCGTCGACGGCACGCCGAGAAAGACGAAGACGTCGGCGCCGGCGCGCTTGAGGATAGAGATATGCCCTTCGAGATGCTCGTCGGCGATGTCGAAGGCGATGTCGACGAGGACGAGACGGTTCAGGTCGCCGAGGCCTTCCTGGATGCCCCTGTAGACCATGCGCCCGAACTGGTCGTTCTGCCAGAGCACCACGATCTTCTTCCCGGGATAATAGGCCTGGAGATAGTTGGCGTAGATGCGCCCCTCCGAGCGGAACGACGGCTGCCAGCCCATGGTCCAGGGAAACGCCTTGGCCTGGCTCAGTTCCTCGTCGCCGGAGGCGACGAAAAGCTGCGGAATCTTCCTCTCGTTCAGATACGAGCGCGCGGCGAGATTGCCGGGCGTGCCGAACGAGCCGAACATCAAATGCACGTCGTCCTTCTCGACCAGGTTGCGCGTCAGCTCCAGCGCCGTCGTCGGGTCGGAATTGTCGTCGCGCGTGACGAAGCGGATCTTGCGGCCGTTGATGCCGCCGCGCGCGTTGACCATGTCGAAATAGGCAGCTTCCGCCTGGCCGATGGCGCCGAACTCCGACAGCGGACCCGAATACGGCATGACATTGCCGATACGGATTTCTTTGTCGGCGGTAGGTTGATCGGCGCGCTCCTGGGACATCGCCCCGAGCGATGCCAGGGCAACCATCGAAACGAACAGCATCCTGCCGGAGACGCGCATGCGCGATACCTTGACGTTGGCCCCTCATCGAGGTCGGCTCAATCCGCACCAAGGCCGCTTGATCTAGGTCAAGCGTTTGTCAATCGTGTGGCCTCGTGGCACGGTTCGATGCGACGGATGGCAGCCCGGACAAAAGCGGCAGGCGTGCTGACGCGCGGACGATCGAGAGAGTGTGCCGCGTGGTACCCCTCTCCCTGACCCTGCCCCGCTTGCGCAGGGCTATCGCATATGAAGAAAGGCGTGGCGGGCAGCTTGCCTGCGGCCCATCCTTCGAGACGCCCGCCTACGGGCGGGCCCTCAGGATGAGGTCGCGTTTTGCGGTGAGATATCAGACCCTCATGGTGAGGAGCCCGCACAGCCCCCGCTACGGCAGCCCGCGTGCCTCCAACTGATGCACCAGCAGCAGTGTCGGCTCGGCGAGGCTGTCGCCGGAGCCGTCGAGGCCGAAGGCGGCGGCGATGCCGTCGCGGCTGCGCAGCAGCGAGGCGCGCGGACAGTGGCCGGCGCCGCAGAGCGTCTTCTTCAGGGTCTCGCCCTGTGCCATGATTCCAGCGGAATCGTCCGCGGCCCAGGCCAGCACGATCGGCACGTCGACATTGAGGATGCCGGGGAAGACCGACCGGCTGTTGTACTGGCCGGCGTCGCCGCCGAGATAGGCTTTCTCGCTGTCGCTCGCGTCCTTGCCCGCGCGGTAGATGCCGGACACCAGCACCACGGCGGCGACGTCGGCGTGGTCGGTCTGGAGTTCGGGATGGGCGAGCAGGGTGGCGACATGGAAGGCGCCGGCGCCGTAGCCGACCGCGACGATCTCGCGGGCATCGCCGTTGAACAGGTCGATATTGCCGTGGACCCAGGACAGCGCCGCCGCCACGTCGGTCGCTCCCGTCGGCCACGTCGCCGAGGGCGCCAGCCGGTAGTTCACGCGCACGCCGATCATGTCGTTGCGCGCGGCAAAGCACATCACCTGGTCCTGGATCTGGCGCGACAGCTCCGGCGCGGCGCGGTCGCCGGTGAAGGTGTCGCCGGCCACGAACAGCAGCACTGGCCGCGGCGTGTCCGCCTTGGTCGTGCTGGTGGCGACATCGAGCACATTGGCTTCGCTCTCGCCGTAGCGCAGGCCACGCGAGAAGGCGACCTGCTCGCACAGCCGCGCCGTGCCGCCGGCGGCCGTGTCGTTGTCGGTGAGGCCCGCCTGCACGAGATCGGACGGCGCCGTCAGCCGCCCTGGCACCGGACCATGCGCGGAGGCTGTCGCGACGGTCAGAATCAGAAAAAATGCGAGATAAGTCTTCATGTCGGTGCCGGCCCTGCGTGCCTGATATGGGCTCGCGCATTTGGGCTGTCTTTTCAATTCGCCTTATTAGTTAGTTGGCCTTGAGGCGATTTCACGGCACCGGTGGGCCGCCTGGCGAAACCTGTTTGCACAAGCCCCGGCGCAGCCGGTCAATGACCGGCCGGAACGTGCCATCCGCCCATGCCGGCGCTCCGGTGGATGGCGGTTGTTCGATGGTGCAAGCTCTGGCCTGCAAGTTTTTGCGTGCAGGTTCTCGCATGTAGGTCTCTCGGGGTTCGATTTCGTTGCCAATTTCCGACAGGCTTCTTAGGCGGGCTTTAGAGAAGCAACCCCGTCACCCTCAATTCGTCATGGTCGGCTTAACGGGCGTGTCAGAATCCGGACAGAGTGTCGTGGATCGATCAAATAACCTGATAACTCGACTGAGTTAGTAGTCGTCCGGCCGGTCGGATTTCCGCGGCGGGAGTACCGCATGTCGAATGTCATTCAGTTTCATTCGAAGCCACGCGCAGGCGCGCCGGATGTAGCGAGGCGCGTGGATGCCGGTTCGGCCGCCGAGGTTGCAGCGCTGCGTGCAGGCGCGCGAGAGGCTTTCGTTCTCCTGGCCGGACGGCTCGAACTGGCAATGCATCATGCACGCGCGATCGAGACGCGAATGATCGATCCGAGACAACGTCAGGAGTTTGCAGACCAGATCGAGTTCACCCAGCGTCTCCTGGACGTGGCCCATCAGAAAATCCTGCTGCTCTAGACGCCGCATCTCCATTTTACATCGATCAATAGCCAGAGCGAATAAACCATGCGCACCAACTTGCCTGTTACGGGCGTCGAATATCCGCTGACAGACGAAACCCTGATCGTGTCCAAGACCGATCTCAAGGGCAAGCTCATCTATTTCAACGACCAGTTCGTCGAGGCGTCGGGCTTCACCGAGCAGGAACTGGCTGGGCAGCCTCATAATATCGTCAGGCATCCAGATATGCCGCCGGAGGCCTTCGCCAATCTCTGGGAGACCTTGAAGGCGGGCAAGGCGTGGGCTGGCGCCGTCAAGAACCGCCGCAAGAACGGTGATTTCTATTGGGTGCTGGCGAGCGCCACACCGATCTGGGAGGGCGGTCACGTGGTCGGCTACATGTCGATCCGGACCAGGCTGCCCGCGGACCAGCGCGAACAGGCCGAGCGAGTCTACACCGCGATTCGGGACAAGAAGGCCAACGCTTTCAAGATCGAAGCCGGCATGATCCGGAAGCGCTCGCCGCTCGACGTCCTTTCGCCGCTCACGCGGTCCTTCAAGGCCCGGCTCACCACGATGGTTGGCGTTCTTTCGGCCTCCATGCTGATCATCGGCATCGTCGGTCTCGTTGGGATGAGCCAGGTCAATCAGCGTGCCAAGTCGATCTATGAAGATCGCTCGGTTCCTCTTGCCCAGCTCTTCGAGATCAACGATCGCATGAAGGAAAGCTCGCTCGTCATGTTGCGTTCCGCAATCGAGGGTCGCAACGGTCACGACGGCGCTAACGTTCAAAGCGCCATCGCCGCCAACGTCGAGAGGATCGGCAAGCTCTGGTCGGACTATATGGCGACGTATCTCACTCCGGAGGAGAAGTCGGTCGCGGACTCATTCACCCCGAAGCGGATTGAGTATGTCGAGCGGGGTCTCAAGCCCGCACTCGGAATGCTGGCCGATCGCAAATTCGACGAGCTGAACGCCCACATGATTGGCAGGGCAGCGCAACTCTTCGACGCCGCAAAGATGGACATGGATCGGCTGGTGGCGATCCAGGTCAAGGAGGCGAAGGCCGAATACGATGCCGCGGAAGCTTCGTTCCTTGTCGCGAATGTGGTTGCGATTGCTGCGCTGTGCCTTGGCTTGCTCGCCGCGGCCTGGCTCTCCCTGACGACTGTCCGCGCGATCACCAGACCGCTGGCGCATTTGAACGAGATCATGTCGAAGATCGCGCAAGGGGTTTTCAACAGCCGCGTCACCGTCGAGCGCGATGATGAGGCAGGAGTCGCGCTCCGCAATCTCCAGGCGCTTCAGGCCAAGCTCGGGTTCGACCGAGAGGCGCAACGAGATCTGGAGAAGCGGACGGCCGCCCAGCGCCGGGCCGACATGCAGAGACTGGCCGGCGAGTTCGAAGCCGCCGTAGGCAATATCATCGAGACCGTCGCCTCCGCAGCGACCGAGCTCGAGGCGACCGCGGGCACACTGACCAATACCGCGGAATCAACGCAGCGGCTTTCGACCACGGTTGCCGCGGCGTCGGAGGAAGCGTCGACCAACGTTCAGTCCGTTGCTTCCGCCACCGAGGAGATGTCCTCGTCGGTGACCGAGATCAGCCGGCGGGTTCAGGATTCCGCCAGGATGGCGGCCGAGGCGGTCAGTCAGGCTCGCCAGACCAACGCCCGCGTCAGCGAGCTGTCGCGGGCGGCCGCCAGGATCGGCGACGTCGTCGAGCTGATCAGCAACATCGCGGGGCAGACCAACCTCCTTGCGCTGAACGCAACGATCGAAGCGGCGCGCGCCGGCGATGCTGGCCGTGGCTTCGCTGTCGTGGCGTCCGAGGTGAAGGCGCTGGCTGAGCAGACTGCCAAAGCAACCGGCGAGATCGGCCAGCAGATCGCCAGCATCCAGACGGCAACGCAGGAATCGGTTGCCGCGATCGAACTGATCGGCGGAACGATCGGACATTTGTCCGAGATATCGACGGCTGTTGCCGCGGCTGTCGAAGAGCAGGGGGCCGCCACCCAGGAGATCTCGCGCAATGTCCAGCAAGCCGCGCGGGGCACCCAGGACGTTTCCTCCAACATCGTCAATGTCCAGCGCGGCGCATCGGAAACGGGCTCGGCCTGCTCGCAGGTCCTGTCCTCCGCGCAGTCGCTCTCCGTCGAGAGCAACCGTCTCAAGACGGAGGTGGACAAGTTCCTGACGACCGTGCGAGCGGCCTGATCGGTCCATCGATGGACCATGCTTCGGCCGCAGCGAGAGCGATCGCCGCGGCCGCTAGCGCGACTGCGCGCGCTTCAGCGTCTCTGACGGAAGCTCGCCATGGAGCCGAAGATAGTCCGCGGCGAAGCGTCCGATGTTCTGGAAGCCGCAGCGAAATGCGACGGCGGTCACCGTGGTGCCGTCGGAGGGAGATCGCAGCAACTCTCCCGCCCGCTGTAGCCGAACCCGCTTCGCGAACTGCGCGGGCGAGCCTTTGCCGGCGCGGGCGAACTCGCGAAAAACGGTGCGGACACTGACGTTCGCAATGCCTGCGATTTCCTCGAGATCGATCGGCCGGCTCCAGTTCGCCTCGATGAACGCCTCGATCCTCTCGACCGCGTTGCGCCCAGCGCCGCGCGGTTCACGCCTGAGCAGATCCGAGAAGTTGTGCTCATGGGCCAGGAGAAACCTGACGACCAGCTCGCGCTCCAGCTCGGCCCGGGCAAGAGGGGAATATTGATCGGCAAACGCCTCCAGCTCCTCTGCGAGATGGAAGACCTGCCGCCGCACGAATGACATGCTGGACGGGTTCGGATCGCATTCGGATAATTCCAGCCGCTTGTCACTTGCGTCACCGGCAAGCGCCTTGATGGTGCGTTCGAGCGCCAGCGTATCGATGCGCAGCACCAGTTGCCGATAGCCCTCGCCGAATTCCAGTCGCAGCCGCGACTTTCCGTCGACGATGGGCGTCCAGGCGCCGATCGAGGTGCTCCTGTCCGACGTGGTGAAGCTTGCCCGGCCCTCAATGGAGAAGAATTGCCGCACGAAGTTCGCTTCGGGATACGTCACCACGACGGGACAATCGTACGAGCAAAAGCCCAGACCCACGGCCGTCAGTTTGGCGTAGTTCGCCCGGATACCGAATTTTCCACGCCCCTTGTCGAAGCCGTCCGCGCCGTACACGCTGAACAGCCGCTCCCGCGCAAGCTCACTGTCGTGCGAGTGCACCGCCTCATACTTATCCAGATAAATGATGTCACCCGGTAAACGAGAATCCGAATCTGCGGCCGCAAATCTACGCAACTATCGGTAAGTCGCCACCAATCTCGAATTGCATAACGCGCTCGCGCGCCGTGAAGCTCTATCCCGCAAGCAGCCGTGGACGGCAATTCCATTTGGTGGGGCGCTACGCGCGCATTTGCCGCATATCGGAAACCGGCAAATGGCACTGCATGCTGCGACTTGGTGGAATTTGAAATGCTGCGAGCGGTTGGGCAACGCTCGTCGCCATTCGGTTTTGTCGGCGCTCGTCTGCAAGGATACGACCGATGCGCAATTCCGGTGTCGCCGGCGCTCAATTCCCCGGCTGGAACGTGCAATCAGCCCCGCTGCCGTCCTTCCGGCGGATGGCATTGGGGTCGATCGTGCAGCTCAGCTGCGTCAGGCTCTCGAAGTTCGATCCCGCCGCACCGTCGGGCGGGATGCCGGCCAAGGCTTCGGTGGCGAAGATCTCGTTGGCCGTGGAGCCGTTCACGGTCTTGGTCTTCTTGCCGATGGTGATCTCGCAGCTTCGCACGGTGATGTCGACATTGCCGGTACGGCAGACGATTCTGTCCGCGGTCACCACGATCGGCTTCTTGTAGGGAATGTCGCTGCTTGCGGCGAACAGCATCGCCATCGCCTTCTTCTCGGACCCCGACAGGGTCGGCGACAGCGGCGCGATCACCGCCGCGAGCGCCAGTGCTGTCGAGCCCGAGACCTTTGCGGGCGTCGCGCCTGAGGCGCCGGCCATGCCGGAGGCGCCGGCGAAAGCGAGAGCAGAGACGGTGCAGGCCCAGATCCCTGACCGGGGCCATGTCCTGAATGTCATTCGTGTCGCTCCTCTCCCGTCGCGGCTTCTCATGGCTTCGACGCCGCGAGAGACCGCGATCCTATGACAGAACTGCCGCTCCTGGCAGAGCCGTGCGCGCCATGCTGCTTGTCGAGGGCCTTGATGATGGCTGCGGCGACCGTCTGGCCGGACTGCAGCGCGCCTTCCATGTAGCCGAAATAGGCAAAGCAGGTGTGCTCGCCGGCAAAGAACAGGCGGTCCTCGAAACCCCTGGCCAGCAGCGGCCCGGCGCGGCAGACCTCGCCGGGGGCGGGACAGGAATAGCCGGCGGCGGTCCATTCATCGCGCGGCCAGGCCATGAACTCGGGCTCGCCGGCCAGATGCTCGACATAGCCCTTGTAGACGCCGCCGATCTGCCGCGCATAGAACGCGTCGATCCGCGTCTGGTCGCCGGGCTGGTAGTGCTTGAGCGCTTCCTTGGCGACGTCGGCGCCGGCAAACAGGCTGAGCTCGACCGGACGCTCCGGCGGGGCGATCTGGTTGTCCGTCCCTTCCCAGGTGACGCCGAACCGGTTCGAGATCGCCGTCGGAGCGAGGCCCTCGCCGATCCAGAACCGCTTCTTGAGCGGACTGAGATATTTTACCGCCGTCCCCATCGAGACGTAATAGTCGTGCGGCAAAGGGGGCGTGATCGCGATCTTGGCGTCGGGTGAATCCGGCCACAGGCTCGGCGGTATCGCGAGCACGGCGTAGTCGGCGGCGAAGGTCGTGCGGGGCGCGTCGTTTCCGGAGGTGCCGAGGTCCAGGGTCACGCCTTCGCGGTCGATACGGATGGCGCGCACCGGCGTCGACAAATGGGTGCTGGCGCCCTTGTCCCGGATGTCGCGCGCGAGACGAATGGCGAGCTCCTGGTTACCTTCCGAGCAACGCAACGTTTCGGTCTGGGTGAAGAAGGCGTCGATCTGATCCTTCATCCGCCCGCCCGCGATGACGGCGAGGTTGGCGAGAAAGCTCTGCTCGGTGGTCGGCTGGCCGGCGTCGTTGGAGAACTGCTCTTCCATGGCGTGCCTGGTGAGCTTCGAGCAGTCGAGGCTGGCGATCCACTCCGCGATCGTCCTGGCGTCGAGCTTCTTTGCGCCCTTGGCGCGCCAGGGCTTGCGGGGATCGATCCTGCCGGCCCACCGGCTGAGCTTGCCGAAGGCATCGTCCATCTCGTGATAGACCCGCTTCATCTGGCCCTCGGACAGCTTGTCGCCATCGAGAAACAGCGGCATGTCGAGCTCGAGCGCGTCGAAACTGGTGTCCGAGGTGATGACGGACAGGCCGAGCTCGAACCGCTTGGCCTGACCGAGCCAGAGCGGATGATTGTAGCCGATCAGCTCCCCGCCGGCCTCGACGATGCCGCTCGGCTTCTTCTTGCTGAAAACCCGGCCGCCGAAGCGGTCACGGGCCTCGAACAGCGTCACGTCGCAATGCGCCACCAGTTCGGACGCCGCCATCAGGCCGGCAAAGCCGCCGCCGACGATCGCGACTTTCGGGCGTCGCACCGCCAGCGCGCGGAGCGCGGTGGGTGAGCGGATCGATGGCCGGGTGGGTTGAAGGGCGAGCTTGTCCCTGACCCGTCGCTGGCGCTCCGCACCCGAAATCCTGGGTCCGTAACGCCGGTGCAGCCGCGCAAACAGCGAACGCATGGCGTGCTTCCCCGGTTCACAAATCGCTGCAATGCCGCCGGAAATGGACGGATAGTACCAAGATTAACGTGCAATCTCAGGAAGAGTCGAGAGCTGCGCCACAGCGGCCGGCCTTCGGCCGTGTGCGTTGCAAGGGCGGTTCGCGCCGCGCCCTCAGGCGGCTTTCTTTCGCGTGGCGGCCTTCTTCGCCGTCGTCTTCTTCTTTGCCTTCTTTGCCGCCTTCTGGGCCGCAAGATAGGCTTCGACCTTCTTCGACGAATGGCCGGCCGCGGCGACGGCGGCCTTCAGCTTCGCGGGCGTGATCTTGAATTTCTTCGACCAGTAGCGGACCTCATAGGCCTCGCTGAGCGCGATCCGGCTCTTGTCGGCGGCGCGGTGCTTCTGGAGCTTGATGTAGGCCTCGACCTTCTTGGCGGAGTGGCCGACCTTCTTGACGGCGTATTTCAGCTTGGCCGGCGTCACCTTGAACTTCTTCGACCAGTAGGCGACTTCGTATTTCTCGGTGAGCGCAATCAGCGCGCGATCCGCGCCGCCGCGCTTTGCCTTGTCGTCCGCCATGCTTTCCTCCTGCCGTGGATGCAGCCAGTCTAGCATGCAATCGGATTCGGAAGGCAAGGTGAGAGCTGCGTGCGATTGCGCGGAGCGGGCGTTTTGCACCGATGCGTCAAACGGTTGCGCGGCGCGACCCAGCCTCGCGCCGGCAACGGCTTTCTACTGTGCATGGGGTTGTTTTCGCGATTTTTGTTGAGGCCGGCCTGTCAGGCCTGCTTCAACGTCCGGAACGTGATGGAATATCGGCGCGCCTCGACCGGCGGGATGCTGTGCTCCCATTGCGAGCGTGCCTCGCCGTCAATCAGGTAGAGCGAGCGCGGCCGGGCCTCGAGTGTGTGGCGCTCCCATCTGTCGCCGCTGCGGCGGCGGAAGCGGAATTTGCAGGACGTGCCGAGCGACAGGCCGAGGATCTTGTCGAAATGCGGCTTGTCGCGGTGCCAGCCGATGCCGACGCCGGCGTCGTATTCGGTGCAGAGCACCGGACGCTGCCGCCGGCGAGGCCCGCCCATGCCTCGGCCTGTCGCGCGACGGGCAGCACCCAGTCCGGGATCGGCTCGGCCTCGGCCAGCCGCTGCAGCGAATAGTCGTAGCGATAACCGAACGACTCCACCCGGCGGTTGCCCTCGAAGGCGCCGAACTGGAAACGCTGCAGCGGCAATGCTGCGATGCGGCCGATCAGATCCTGCTGGACGGCGGGCTCGACGAATTGGTCCGCGTAGCGAAGCCCCGCAGGGCCGGCTTGCGGATCGGCGAACAAACCAAGCTGCGTCGTTCCTCGCATTTCCGTGATGGAACCTAATGGTGGCTGATGCGACTTATCTATTAACGCGGGGAGTAACGTGCGAGGCTGTCATGGCACACAAGCATACCGCCGATCCGGCAGAGATCATGCGGGCGACCGGTCACCCTGAGCTGGAATATGCCGCCGGCTGGACCATCGCCGGTCTGGTCACCATCGGCACCATCGTCGCGGCTTGGGTGTTCGCGATCTAGGCTGCGGGAAACCGCAGCTCGAAGGCCGCGCCCTGGTCTGCGGGCTTAAGCCCGATCGAGCCGCCATGGCTCGCCATCACCGCGCGCGATCGCCAGCCCCATCCCGGTGCCGTCCTGGCAATGCCGCGCGCGAGCGAGGCGGTCGGAAAGAGGCTTTCCGACCGAGCAGGCGCGATCTGCTTCACACAGCGTCAGCGTTGCCCGCCAAAATTAGCCCTTGGCGAACTGGCGATAGTCCGGCTCGCGGTGAAACCAGAACTCGTAACCGCTAATCGCCTTCTGCATGGCGACGTCATGGATCGGCTGGTTGAGCGGGACGACGGGAACGTCGCGCATGCAGAGCGTGATGAAATCCTTCACGGCCTTGTCGTACTCGGCTGCGTCCGTGGTGAACCGCGCCTTGTCGATCAGCGCGTCCATCTCCTTGTTCTGGTACGAGGAGATGTTGAAGATCGAATTGTTGCCGTGGAAATTCCAGTAGAAGTAATATTTGGGATAGTCCAGCCAGCCGCTGAAGCGGTTGAGCGCGAGCGGCAGCTCCTTCTTGTTCAGCGTGGTGCGCCAGTTCGCGCCGGGAATCTTCTCGATCGCCGCCTTGATGCCGACCCTGGCCAGGCTCTCCTGGATCAGGATGGCGGTCGGCTCGCCGACCGTGGCGGTGCCGGTGTCGAGCGACAACGTGGTCTCCAGTCCGGCTTCGAATCCCGCCTCCTTCATCAGCGCCTTGGCCTTGTCGAGATCGGTGACGTAGGGAAACGGCTGCGGCCAGACCGGCTTTGAAACGTCCGCCGCTCCGCCGTACATGGGAACGGCACGGCCGAAGAAGGCGCTGCTCTGGATTTGCTCGTACGGCATCGCCCAGGCGATGGCCTGGCGCAGCTTGACATTGTCGAACGGCGGCTTCGCTGTGTTCAGCGCAACGTACCAGAGCGCGTTTGGGATCGGCACGCCCGAGACCTTGACCTTGCCTTCCTTGATGATCTGCTCGAAATCGCGTGGCGCAAAGCCGCTCGAGATGTCCGCATCGCCACGCTCCAGCATCGCGCGGCGGGTGCCGGCGGAGGGGACGTCGCGCGCGATCACGCGCCGGAGCTTCGGCAGCGGTCCGCTCTTCCAGTCGTCGAACCGCGCCAGCACGGTCTCGCTGCCCGGCTTCCAGCTTTCGATCCTGTAGGCGCCGCCGCCGGCCTCGTTGTTCCTGAGCCACGCCAGCGCCCAGGGGTCTTCCAGCGTCGCGTTCTTTTTCGCAAGCTCCGAGTTGATGACGAAGGGCACGACCACTGCGACGTTGAACAGCAGCATCTTGTCCTTGCGGACGTAGTCGATGCGGAACGTGTGGTCGTCGACCACGACGAACTGCTCGGGCTTTTCCAGCGATCCCGCCGACATCTGAAAGGTCGGAAAGCCGCCGACATTCACCGCGCGGTCGAACGACCATTTGACGTCCTTCGCGGTAACAGGCGTGCCGTCGTGGAATTTCGCGTCTTTCCGCAAGCGGAAGGTGCAGGACATGCCGTCGGCGGCAACCTCCCAGCTCTCGGCGAGTTCGGGCGCCAGCTTCTCGCGGTCATAGGACACAGTCCCATCGGGCAGTGTCGTGGACGCGTAGGTCAGCAGGCGATCGTAACAATTCCAGGACAGGCCGTTCACGGTCTGGTTGGAGCCGACCCCCTGCATGTCCAGCGAGTTCGGCCCCAGTTCCTGCACCACCAGCAGCGTCTCTGCGCGCCCCTGCGCCCAGGCAAAGCGCGGCGCGACGGCGGTCATTCCAGCGATGCCGAGGCCGCCGAGCACGTCGCGGCGGTTTACGTCGAAAGATGATGCGCTCATCGCGGCCTCCAGGAGAAAGTTGCGACATAAAGAGGCAAAGCGCGTGCCATCAACCGGGATTCATGGCGTCGCATCCCGCGTCGATCGCGTCTTACGGCGTCACCGCTCCGCGTGCGACCGCGCGCGGGGCGGTCAGCTCCTTCCAGGTCGAGTTTGCCACATGCACGGGCGAGAAGGCGGGGCGTTCGACGTAGCGGCCATCGCCGGCCTCGGCGCGCAAATCGCCGTCGTTCCAGACGACGCGGCCGCGCGATAGCGTCGCCGCCGGTCCGCCGGTGCAGGAAAAGCCCTCGAACACATTGTAATCGATCCGGCTCATCTGCCGCTTCGCGCTGATGGTCTTGCTCGCCTTGGGATCCCATACCACGACGTCCGCATCGGAGCCCACGGCGACCGCGCCCTTGCGCGGATAGATGTTGAGGATGCGGGCGATGTTCGCCGACGTCACTGCGACGAATTCCTCCTTCGTCAGCCGTCCCGTGGTGACGCCCGCCGTCCACAGCAGCGCGAGGCGATCTTCGAGGCCGCCGGTGCCGTTCGGAATCTTCCTGAAGTCGTCGCGCCCGAACCGCTTCTGCTCCGTGGTGAAGGCGCAGTGGTCGGTTGCGACCACCTGGAGCGAGCCGGCTTGCAGGCCGGCCCACAGGCTGTCCTGATGCGACCTGTCGCGGAACGGCGGCGACATCACGCGTTGGGCGGAATGATCCCAGTCCTTGTTCTGGTATTCATCCGCATCGAGCAGCAGGTGCTGGATCAGCGGCTCGCCATAGACGCGTCTGCCCGCCGCGCGTGCGCGGGCGATCGCCTCATGCGCCTCGCGGCAACTGGTGTGCACGATGTAGACCGGCGTCCCCGTCATGTCGGCGATCATGATGGCACGGTTGGTGGCTTCGCCCTCGACCTCCGGCGGCCGCGAATAGGCGTGTCCCTCGGGGCCGGTGACGCCGCGCGCGATCAACGCCTCCTGCATCAAGGCGACGACGTCGCCGTTCTCCGCATGCACCACCGGCATGGCGCCGAGATGGGCGCAGCGCGCGAACGAGTTGTAGAGCTCGTCGTCGTTCACCATCAGCGCGCCCTTGTAGGCCATGAAATGCTTGAAAGTGTTGATGCCGTAGGTCTTGACCACAGTCTCCATCTCGTCATGGATCTGCTTCGACCACGATGTCACCGCCATGTGGAAGCCGTAGTCGGCGGCTGCCTTCTCCGATTTGTGCCGCCACTCCTGATAGGCTGCGAGCATCGACTGGCCGGGGTCGGGCAGGCAGAAATCCACCACCATCGTGGTGCCGCCGGTCAGCGCCGCCTTGGTGCCCGATTCGAAATCGTCGGCGGTCACGGTGCCCATGAACGGCATTTCGAGATGGGTGTGCGGATCGATCCCGCCCGGGATGACGTAGGCGCCACCGGCATCGAGGATCTCGCAACCGGTGGGCGTCTCGACCGATGCCCCGACCGCGACGATGGTCTCGCCGTCGATCAGCACGTCCGCACGGCGCGAATGATCATGATTGACGACGGTGCCGCCGCGGATGAGGAGGGACATGGGAGGCTCCGGAGGAGGGGGACCTCGCGAAGGCTAGGCGCGCTGAGCGCAATGCGACAGGCGAAATTTTAGTCACACGTCGCCAGCGGCTTCGCACTCGGCCTCTACGCCGCTTGCGCGATCAACCCGTCGATCATCGCACGCACCAGGCCGGCGATTTCCTTGCGCAGCGCCGGTAATGGAACTGCCACCAGTTTCTGCTCCAGCCCGAGCGCCACCATGCCATGCACGGACGAGAACAGACTGCGCGCGGTGACGCCGAGCTCCTCCGCGCCTCGCTTTGGAAACAGCGCGGCCAGCGGCACGTAGATGTGCCTGAACAACTGCATCTGGTCCTCGATGGACCAGTCGGGCACGGCCTTGTCGGCCTCCATGCGGTGCTCGAACAACGCGCGCCAGAGCTGGAGATTTTCGGCGGCGAAATCGCAATAGGCGATCGCGATGCGGACCAGCGTCTCCTGCGGCGATGGATTGCCCGCGCGCACTGCCGCGCTGAGCGCCTCGTCGAGCCGCCGTAGCGTGCGCGAGCCGACGCGCAGGACCAACTCGTCCACATCGGCGACCAGATTATAGACTGCGCCATTGGCGCAGCCGATCTCGCGCGCCAGATCGCGAGTTTTCAGGCCTGCCAATCCGCGAACCGCGATCATTCGTTCCGCCGCCAAGATCAGCTCCGTGCGCAATTTCTCTCGACGTTCCAGGGTCTTAGTCATTTCATTGCCAAATAATTGAGCGTCGCTCAAATATTTATTGAACGATGTTCAAGTTCTCTGCTACAAATCAACTGTGAGCAACGCTCATAACAGGGAGCAGCAGATGTTCAAGACCGTAGTGACACTTTTCCGCGGCAGCGTTGCCGCCGCAGGCGAGGAGCTGGAAGACCGCACGGCCCTTCTGATCCTCGACCAGCAGATGCGCGACGCGGCAGCCGCCGTCGAGCGCAGCAAGCGGACGCTTGCGCTGGCGATCGCGCAAGACCAGCAGGAAGGCCGCAAGCTCGAGGCGACCGTCGCCCGCATTGCCGATCTCGAGACCCGCGCAGTTGCGGCGCTCGACGGCGGCCGCGAGGATCTCGCCAAGGACGCCGCCGAAGCCATCGCGGGCCTGGAGGCCGACCGCGATGCGGCGATGACGGCACGTGCCTTGTTCGCGACCGAGATCGCGCGGCTGAAGCGGCATGTGGCAAGCGCTCAGGCGCGTATCACCGAGCTCGACCGCGGTCGTCGCGTCGCCCGCGCCTCGGAAGCGGTGCGCTCGCTTCGCCGCAGCGGCATCGAAGCGGCACGTCCTTACGAATCAACGCTGCCGGAGGCGGAGAGCACTTTGAGACGTCTACGCGACCGGCAGATGGCAACCCAGGCCGCCGACGATGCCCTGGTCGAACTCGATGCGGCCTCCGGTCCGCTCGCCACCGCCGAAAAACTCGCCGAGCAGGGCTTCGGCCCCCGGCTCAAGACCACCGCGGACGACGTGCTGGCGCGGTTGAAATCCAGGCGCACGCCGACTGCGTGATCTCAAACCCGATCATCATTCGAACCAACAGGAGACCATCATGAACCAGAACGGCCAGCCCCACAGCAGCGCCTGGGTGACCTTCACTTATGCGTCCTTCGCAGCCTCCGCCTTCCTTGTTGCTATCGGCGTCTTCTTCCTGCCGATCGATCTCTGGATGAAAGGCTATCTCACCATGGGCGTCGTGATGCTGATCCAGACCTGCATCACCCTGACCAAGACGGTCCGCGACAATCATGAGAGCAGCCGGCTGGTGAACCGCATCGAGGATGCCAAGGCCGAACGCCTGCTGATGGAAGTCTCCAAGGCGGCTTGAACGAGGCGGCTTGAGTGGGCGCGTAGGAAAACGAAGCCAGGCACGACGCGAAGCGGCGGGTGCACCTCATCCGCCGCTGCTGCTCATTTGTGGAACGCCGCAACATACTTCTGCGGCTTTCATATCGCGCCTGCGAAATGCAACCGAGCCATGACGGATCGCACGGGCGGGCGGTCTTGCGCAGCCGCGGCGGCCGGAGCACTCTGCGCCAGCGGCGCACAAAGAACGCCGCCAAAAAAGACGTACGTACAAGATCTTGGCGAGGAAGCTCCATGACGGCGACGCGGATCGACTGCGACATCCACCCGGCGGTTGGTGGCACGCGTACGACACTGCTTCCCTATCTCAGCGATCACTGGAAGGAGCAGGTGGTGAGCCGCGCCATCGACGGGCTCGATCTCACGAGTTATCCGCCGAGCATGCCGCTTTCGGGCCGCGCCGACTGGCGGCCGGCCGGTGGCGCCAAGCCCGGTTCCGACCTTGCCATGGTGCAGAAGGGCGCGTTCGAGCAGCTGGGTGCCAGCCACGCGATCCTCAACGTGCTCTATGGCGCACAGGCGGTGTTCGATGCCTACATGGCGGCTGACTTCTGCAAGGCGATCAACGTCTGGATCGCCGCCGAGTGGCTGTCGCGCGATCCGCGCCTGCGCGCCTCCATCGTGGTGCCGATGCAGGACCCGGATCTGGCGATCGAGGAGATCGAACGCCGCGCCGGCGACAACCGCTTCGTGTCGATCCTGGTGCTGGCGCAGGGCGAGACGCTGCTGGGACGGCGCCACTTCTGGCCGGTCTACCGGCTCGCCGAGAAGTACAGGCTGCCGCTCGCGATCCATGCGGGTACGCAATATCGGCAGGCGCCGAGCTCGGCCGGCTGGCCGTCGCACCGCTACGAATACTACTTCGTCGAGGCGCAGGCGTTTCAGGCTCAGATCCTGAGCCTGATCTATGAGGGCGTGTTCGGCAAATTTCCGGACCTGAAGGTCGTGCTGATGGAGTCGGGCGTGAGCTGGCTGCCGGCCTTCATGTGGCGCGCCAACAAGACCTGGCGCGGCGTACGCGTCGAGGTGCCGTGGGTCGAGCGCGAGCCGGCCGCGATCATCCGCGACAATTTCCGCGTTACCATGCAGCCGTTCGATGCGCCGGCGGACGCGAAAAGTGTCGAGGAGATCATCGACCAGATCGGCTCCGAAAAGATGTTCCTGTTCGCCTCCGACTATCCGCACTGGCAGTTTGACGGCAACGATCCGATCCCGCCGCATCTGCCGAAGAGCATCATCGACAAGATGTGCGTCGACAATCCGCTGGAGACGTTTCCGCGGTTGTCGCTCAATTGAACATTGGAGGATCGCATGAGTGACGTCATCGACCGACCCTTGCTCGACGAGGAAAAACCCGCCGCGACGCGGCTTCGCATCGTCGATTGCGACGTGCATCCGAGCTTGCATTCGTTCGACGATCTCAACGAGTTCCTGCCGAAACGCTGGCAGCAGCATCTGAAGGAATACGGCAGCCATCTGCGCACGCCCTACCTTTTCACGACGCCCTATCCGCGCTCCTCGCCGCTGATCGCGCGGCGCGATGCTTGGCCGCCGACCGGCGGGCCGCCCGGCTCCGATCTCGCCTTCATGCAGAAGCAGCATCTCGATCCGCTCGACGTCGAGTTCGGGATCTTGCAGGTGCTCGATCTCTTCATCTTCTCGCAGCAGAACCTTGACTTCGGCGCGGCGATCCAGCGTGCGATCAACGACTGGCAGCTTGCATTCTGGTCGCATCGCGATCCGCGCCTGAAGGCCTCGATCCTGGTCGGACAGGATGGCGTTGATCTCGCCATCGCCGAGATCGAGCGCTGCGCGAAAATCGGCGAATACATCCAGATCAACGTCTCGCCGCGCGCCAACGAGCCGCTCGGCCGTCGCCGCTACTGGCCGATCTACGAGCGCGCGCAGGAGCTCGACTTGCCGCTCGGCATCCATGTCGGCGGCTATGGCGGCCACGCGCCGACGGGCGGCGGCTGGCCGTCCTATTATGTCGAGGAGCACCAGTCCAACGCGCATACCATCGCGGCGCAGCTTGCGAGCCTCGTCATTGAAGGCGTGCCCGAGCGGTTTCCAAAGCTGAAGATCGTGTTCATCGAGGGCGGCTTCGGTTGGATCCCGTCGGCGGTGTGGCGCATGGACCAGCATTTTGAGCGGTTCCGCAGCGAGGTGCCGCATCTCAAGCGAAAACCGTCGGAATATGTGCGCGAGAATTTCTGGTTCACGACGCAGCCGATCGACGAGCCGGACGAGGCGCGGCATCTGCGCTCGCTGATCGAGTGGGTCGGCGTAGACCGCCTGTTGTTCTCGTCGGACTATCCGCATTGGGATTTCGACGATCCGCGCTTCGCCTTCAAGACGCCGCTGTCTGAGGCCGAGCGGAAGAAGATATTCAGCACGAACGCCCGCGCGGTCTACAAGTTCTGAGATCAGCATGAGCCGTCATATCGTCGCCCGCACAACCGAGATCCCGCCCGGCGGCAACAAGGTCGTCGATATCGCCGGCCGCGATATCGTCGTGTTCCACGTCAACGGCGAGTTCTTCGCGCTATTGAACCGCTGCCCGCACGAGGGCGCGCCGCTTGAAAAAGCCGCATGCGTGGCGCGGCTGACCTCGCCCGAGCCTGGCGTCTATGAGCGCTCGCGCGTCGGCGAGATGTTGCGCTGTCCCTGGCACGGCTGGGAATTCGACATGCGCAACGGCCAGTCCTGGTTCGATCCGAAGCGCGTCAGGATACGGTCCTATCCGGTCGCCGTGGAACGCGGCGAGGAGCTGCAGAAGGGCCCGTATGTCGCCGAGACCTTCCCCGTGCATGTCGAGGACAGCTACGTGATTGTCGAGGTGTGATCGGTCGTTTCGGATTGTGATTTCGGCGCAGGTGCGATATGCCTCTCGCGCTTTCAGAGGCGGAGACGAGCTTTGTCGAAACAATCCCTGCGCGAGGAGGCCGAGCGCCTGATCCGCGAATCGATGGAAAAGAAGTCCATCGTCGTCAAGCAGGGCTCGACCCGCATCGAGGCCGTCTGTGGCAAGTGCGGCGCGCCGAACCGGGTCCAGGCGGAAAGAGGCCAGTCCAGAGCCAAGTTCGCCTGCAAGAATTGCGGGCACCAGCAAGAGACACTGTAGGCTTCTTGACCACTCCCCCATAATAGCGGGGCGAGGGAGTGAGCGAACGGTGCGCGCCTACTCGCCCTTCACAAACTCCGCGAACGCATCCGCATAGTTCGGATGCCAGCGCGACAGCGGCGGGCGGTTCTCGACGATGTCACCTGCGGCCCACAGCATGCGCTTCTCGTCGAGCGCGCGCGGCACGTCATTGTCCGGGCACAGGATGTAGAAATCGCCGGCCTCCAGCCGCGTCAGCATGAAATTCACTGTCTGTTCAGCCGTCCAGGCCCCGGCCGGCTTCTCGATCCGGCCCTTCGCGGTCAGGCCGGTGAAGACGAAGCCTGGGATCAGCAGATGCGCGGTGATGCGGCAATCCTTCGTATTGCGCAGCTCGTGCTGGAGTGCCTCGGTGAACGCCTTCACGCCGGCCTTGGAGACATTGTAGGCGGGATCGCCGGGCGGCGTGGTGATGCCCTGCTTCGAGCCGGTGTTGATGATCAAGCCGGCCTTGCCGCGCGCAATCATGCCGGGTGCGAAGATGCGTGAGCCGTTGATGATCCCCCACATGTTGACGCCGATGATGCGCTGCCAGTTGTCGGGCTCGCCGAACAGCGTGCTGCCCGGCTGGATGCCGGCATTGTTCATGAGGATGTCGGCGCCGCCAAAGCGTTCGCGCACGGCGCGTTCAAGTTCCGCCACGCTCTCGGCGTTGCCGACGTCGACGGCGAATGTCATCACATCTGTGGCCGTCGCGATGGATGACAGTTTTGTCGCGGCCTCCGCCATCCGCGCCTGATCCACATCGGCGATGCACACCTTCAGGCCGGTGCGCGCGAAAGCCGCGGCAGCGGCGAATCCGATGCCGGATGCGCCGCCGGTGATCACGGCGACATTGTCTTTGACGATGGCGGAATGTGGCATGGATCTTTCTCCGG
The DNA here is from genome assembly GCF_024519855.1 of Bradyrhizobium sp. Bra78. Taxonomy (NCBI): domain Bacteria; kingdom Pseudomonadati; phylum Pseudomonadota; class Alphaproteobacteria; order Hyphomicrobiales; family Nitrobacteraceae; genus Bradyrhizobium; species Bradyrhizobium sp. Bra78. The sequence goes on from NZ_JALJRE010000004.1 coordinate 109,361, forward strand.
GGAGCGGCTCGGTCGAGCCATAACATGGCGACATTTCGACCCTGCACAAGTCGGCATGGGAGGTCTTCGTTCCGCGCCGCCTTTACGCCCATCCGGCACCGCTGTATCCTCTCGACCCAACGATCCTGCCCAGATCGAACCAATCAATCATTTGACAGGGAGTGCAGCCATGGCTGTGTCGCAGGCGATTCCGATCACGCGCCATCCGTTCGCCAATGGGTCCTACAAGCAGATGCTGATCGACGGGAAGTGGGTCGATGCTGCTTCAGGCAAGCGCTTCGAGACCCACAACCCTGCAACCGGTGAACTGCTCGCAACCGTCGCCGAGGGCGACAAGGAAGACATCGACCGTGCGGTCGCCGCCGCCCGCCGCGCCTTCGAAGGGCCCTGGAGCAGGGTCAAGCCGTTCGAGCGGCAGAACTTGCTCCTGAAACTCGCCGATCTCGTCGAGAAAAATTTCGACGAATTGTCGCAGCTCGACACGCTCGACATGGGCGCGCCGCTCAGCCGCACCCGCGCTTATCGCCTGCGCGCCGTCGGCATGCTGCGCTATTACGCGGGCCAGACCACTGCGATCCATGGCGAGACGATCGAGAACTCGCTGCCGGGCGAGATCTTCTCCTACACGCTGAAAGAGCCGATCGGCGTCGTCGGCGCCATCATCCCCTGGAACGGCCCGCTCACCGCCACGATCTGGAAGATCGGCCCGGCAATCGCGACCGGCTGCACCGTGGTGCTCAAGCCCGCCGAGGAAGCGCCGCTGACTTCACTGCGCATCGCCGAGCTGGCGATGGAGGCAGGCATCCCGCCCGGTGTCGTCAATGTCGTGCCGGGCTATGGCGAGACCGCAGGTGCGGCGCTCGCCTCGCATCACGATGTCGACAAGGTCGCCTTTACCGGCTCGCATGTTACGGGACAGTCGATCATCCGCGCTTCGGCGGGCAATCTCAAGCGCGTCTCGCTCGAGCTCGGCGGCAAGTCGCCGGACATCGTGTTCGCGGATGCCGATCTCGATGCGGCCGTGCCGGGTGCCGCGATGGCGGTGTTCGCCAATTCCGGTCAGATCTGCAGCGCCGGTACGCGCCTGTTCGTCGAGCAGGCGATCTACGATGAATTCGTCGGCCGCGTCGCCGAGTTCGGCAAGAAGCTGCAGGTCGGCAACGGCCTCGATCCCAACACCCAGATCGGTCCGCTCGTCTCCGAGCAGCAGCTCGAGCGCGTCACGAGCTATCTCGACATCGGACAGAAGGAAGGCGCCAAGGCGCTGGCCGGCGGTGGCCGCGTCACCGAAGGCGCGTTGTCGAAGGGCTTCTTCGTCTCGCCAACGGTGTTCGCGGGCGTCCAGGACAACATGCGCATCGCGCAGGAGGAGATTTTCGGCCCCGTGATCTCCGCGATCGCGTTCAAGGACATGGACGAACTGGTCAAGCGCGCCAACAACACCACGTTCGGTCTCGGCTCCGGCCTGTGGACGCGGGACGTCAGCAAGGCGCATGCCGTTGCGAAGAGCCTGCGCGCCGGCTCCGTGTGGGTGAATTGCTACCAGGCGATGGACCCGGCCGTGCCCTTCGGTGGTTACAAGATGAGCGGCTACGGCCGCGAGTCCGGCAAGCAGCATGTCGAGGAATATCTCAACGTGAAGGCAGTCTGGATCAAGACGGCCTAACGCCTGTTCTCCCCGCGTTCCGCGGAAGGGAATATTTGTTTTTATCGGGGCGGCGCCTTTTCGGGTGGCCGCCCCTCGCGATATGATCCGCATCCTTCCATATTCATTCGGGGCCCCCATGAAATTCGAGGCGTTGTTCAAACCGTTGCAGGTCGGTCCGTACAAGCTCGCGCATCGCGTCGCGATGGCGCCGCTGACGCGCATGCGCGCCGAGCGCGACAGCTTTTCGCCGCGGCCGCTCAACGCCGAGTATTACGGCCAGCGCGCCACCCAGGGCGGCCTGATCATCGCGGAAGCCTCGCCCGTGCTCTCGCATGGTCGCGGTAATCCGGCGACGCCCGGCATCTATTCGGACGCGCAGATCGCCGGCTGGCGCAAGGTGACGGATGCCGTGCACGCCAAGGGCGGCATCATCTTTCTCCAGCTCTGGCATGTCGGCCGCGTCTCGCATTCCTCCTTTCACGGCGGCGCGCTGCCGGTCTCGGCCTCGGCGATCCCGATCCAGGCCGAGGGCATGAAGGCGATGACCGCCGACGGCAAGGTTTCCGACTACGAGACGCCGCGCGCGCTTGAGACGGACGAGGTCAAGGGCATCGTCGAGGCGTTCCGGCAGGGCGCGAAGAACGCGCTGGCCGCCGGTTTCGACGGCGTCGAGATCCACGGCGCCAACGGCTATCTGCTCGAGCAATTCCTGCAATCGCGCAGCAACCAGCGCACCGATCAATATGGCGGCTCGATCGAGAACCGCGCTCGGGTTCTGCTCGAAGTAACGCAGGCCGCGATCGACGTCTGGGGCGCGAACCGCGTCGGCGTGCGGTTGTCGCCCCATGGCATCGCCAATGATTCCGGCGAGCCCGATCCGATGCCGCTCTATACTCACGTCGTGAAGGCGCTCGACAAGCTCGGCCTCGCCTATCTGCATTTCATCGAGCCACGCTCCAGCGGCTCGGGGCGAGCCGAAGTCAACTGGCAGAACGTGCCGTCGGCGATGCTGCTGTTCCGCCCGCTTTACAGCGGCGTGCTGATGACCGCAGGCGGATTTACCGGCGAGACGGCGAACGCCGCCATCGCGGAGGGGCATGCCGATATCATTGCCTTCGGCCGCATCTTCATCTCCAACCCCGACCTGCCCCGGCGCCTCCAGCACGACTACCCGATCACGCCGTATAATCGTGCGACGTTCTACGGCGGCGAGGAGAAAGGGTATACCGATTATCCGGTGCATGACGAACTGACGCCGGCGTAATCTCTCCTCAAGTCATTCCGGGTTTGATGCTTCGCATCGCCTCCGGAATAGCGAGTTTGATTTGTCGCGCGATCGCCACCACAAACTCCGTCATTGCGAGCGCAGCGAAGCGATCCAGAGTCTTTCCGCAGAGGCAGTCTGGATTGCTTCGCCACGCGCAATGACGACGGAGAAAGCTCCATGGCCAAAGCCGCAGCCGCCGCAGGAATCGCCACCGGTCAATGTCTCTGCGGCAAGGTTACCTTCGAGATCGACGTTCCCGCGCGCTGGGCCTGGCACGATCATTCGGCCAGTAGCCGCCGCGCGCACGGCGCCGCTTATGCCACCTATGTCGGAAGCTGGAAGAAGCGCTTTCGCATCATTTCAGGCAAGTCCGCGCTCACCCGCTACGAGGACAAGGCGACCAAGACCGCGCGCAGCTTCTGCGCACATTGCGGCACGCCCATTGCCTATGAGCGGCCGCGCGGCCCGCACATGGTCAACATTCCCCGCGCCCTGTTCAGGGAGCGCACCGGCCGCCAGCCGCTCTATCACATCGCCATCGAGGAGTTGCAGGAATGGGCCTATACCGGCGAGCCGCTGGTGCCGCTGAAGGGTTTCCCGGGCGTGGTATGGCAGCGCTCGAAAAAAAAGAAGCGCGCGGGCGGCGAGGATCCGTTCGAGTTGGGGCGGGAGGAGATGTAGCGTCCCTCTCCGGCGCAACGCAGCCATGACCACGCTTCCTTGCGCGCATCCCGAAACTTCGGCCATCATGCTTTCAGTCCTTGCGGCAACGTCCGCTCCTGGAGGAAACATGAAGAATAAGATCACCGGCCGCTCCGCCTTTCTCGCGCTGCTCAAGGACGAGGGCATCACGCATCTGTTCGGCAACCCGGGCACCACCGAGCTGCCGATCATGCATGCGCTGAAGGACCATCCCGACCTCACCTATGTGATGGCGATGCAGGAGAGCCTGGTGGTCGCGATTGCGGACGGCTACAGCCGCGCCTCCGGCAAGCTGGTCGCCTGCAACGTCCACGTCGCGCCCGGCCTTGGGAACGCGATGGGCTCGCTCTACAACGCCCAGTTCACGGGCACGCCGATGATCCTCACCGCGGGTCAGCAGGAGCAGGGCCACGGCCTGATGGAGCCCGTCCTGTACGGTCCGCTGGTGCGGATGGCCGAACCGCTGGTGAAATGGGCGGTCGAGGTGACGCGGCTGGAGGATTTGCCGCGCATCGTGCGCCGCGCCGCCAAGGTCGCGACGACGCCGCCGACCGGGCCGGTCTTCATCTCGCTGCCCGGCGATATCCTCAACAGCGAAGCCGGCATCGATCTCGGCCGCTCCACCCGCATCGACACGCGCACCAAGCCGTCTGACGAGGCGCTGAAGGCCTTTGCCGCGCGGCTGCTGAAGGCCGAGCGTCCCGTCATCGTCACCATGGACGAGGTGGTCAAGAGCGATGCGCTGAAGGAAGCGGCCGAACTCGCCGAACTGCTCGGCGCGGCCGCTTACCAATCATCGACGCCCTATGGCGCGCACTTCCTCTCGGAGAGCCCGAGCTTCGTCGGCACGCTGGCGCGGGTGCAGAAGGTGGCGCGCGACACGCTTGCGCCGTACGACCTCCTGATCGCGCTCGGCGGCGATCCGCTGCGGATGTCGGTCTACAGCGAGGTCGATGCGCTGCCGGAGGGCCTCGGCGTCGTGCAGATCGGCCTCGTCGATTGGGAGATCGCCAAGAATTACGGCGCCGAGATCGCGCTGAAGGCGGATTTGAAGGAAACGCTGCGCGCGCTGATACCGGTGCTGAAGGAGATGGGTGGCGCTGCACTGGCGAGCCGCGCCAGGCAACGTCTCGCCGAGCTTGCGCCGAAGAACTGGACTGCGCGGCGTGCCGCGCTGGTCGAGCAGATCGGCAACAGCGCCGGCCGCAACCCGATCGATCCGGACTTTCTGGTCCTGCAAATGGTCGAGGCGATGCCTGATCACGCGATCCTCGTCGACGAAGGCCTCACGTCAAGCCGCCAGATCACGGCGCTGCGTCCGCATCGCGATCGCTATGGCTACCACGGCCTTGCCTCCGGCGGCATCGGCTGGGGCCTGCCGGCGTCGGTCGGCGCCAGCATCGCTAATCCGGATCGCCCCGTCGTGTGCTTCTCCGGCGACGGCAGCGCGATGTATTCGATCCAGTCGCTGTGGACCGCGGCGCATCACAAGCTGCCGCTCAACGTCGTCATCGCCAACAACGGCGGCTACCGCATCATCAAGCAGCGCCTGCTCGCCTTTCATGGCGACGACAATTACGTCGGCATGGATTTCGTCGATCCGCCGGTGGACTTTGCGGGAGTCGCGAAGGCGCTGGGCTGCGAGGCGATCAAAATCAGCGATCCCCGCGAGCTGAAGCCGACGCTGTCGTCGGCGTTCGGCCGGCCGGGGACGAAGCTGATCGAGGTGATGGTGGACGGGAAGGTGTAGGCTGCCTTCGCCGGGACAACGCCCGAGATGTGTCGCAGCCTACCCCTTCTTCCCCACGCGATACCCCGCCGCCGGATGCGGCGCACCTAGCCGCGCACGCCCGGCACCGAACAGCTTCTCCCGCAGCGTGCCTTTCGCATACTCCGGCTTGTATCGGCCACGCCGCGTCAACTCCGGCACCAGCATGTCGGCGATGTCCTCGAAATCGCCCGGCGAAATCGCAAACGCGACGTTGAGGCCGTCGACATCGGTCGCTTCGAACCATGCCTCGATCTTGTCCGCGACCATCTCCGGGGTGCCGACCACCACGGGGCCGGCACCGCCGACGCCGACATGCTCGATCACGTCGCGCACGGTCCAGACCCGGTCGGGATCGGCGCGGGTGACGTTGTCCATCGCGCTGCGGCCGGCATCGTTCTGGACGTGGCGCACCTGCTGGTCGAGGTCGTAGCCGGAGAAGTCGACGCCGGTCCATCCCGACATCAGCGCCAGCGCGCCCTCCGGGCTGATGTGGCGGCGATAGTCGGCATACTTTTCCTTTGCCTCGGCCTCGGTCCGCCCGAGGATGATCGTCATCATCGAGAACATCAGGATCTCTGCCGGGTTGCGGCCGAGCGCAGCCGCCTCCTGGCGGATTGCGGCGACGCGCGGCGCGATCACCTTGGCCGACGGCCCCGACATGAACACGCATTCGGCGTGCTGTGCCGCGAACTGCCGACCACGCGGCGAGGTACCGGCCTGGTACAGCACCGGTGTCCGCTGCGGCGACGGCTCGCTGAGGTGAATGGTGTTGTTGATGCGGTAATTTGCGCCCTCGTGATTGACGCGATGAACTTTGCCGGGATCGGTGAAGATGCCGCGCGCCCTGTCGCGCAACACCGCGTCGTCCTCCCAGCTCCCTTCCCAGAGCTTGTAGACGACTTCCATATATTCGTCGGCGATGTCGTATCGGTCGTCATGTCCGGTCTGCCTGTCCTTGCCGGCGCCGCGCGCTGCGCTGTCGAGATACCCGGTGACGACGTTCCAGCCGATGCGCCCCTCGGTCAGGTGATCGAGCGTCGACATCCGCCGCGCGAACGGGTAGGGCGGCTCGAAAGAGAGATTGCTGGTGACCCCGAAGCCGAGGTTCTGCGTCACAGCCGCCATCGCCGAAAGCAGCAGTAGCGGCTCGTTCGACGGCGTCTGCGCTGCGTTGCGCAAGGCTGCGTCAGGGCTGTTGCCATAGACGTCGTAGACCCCGAGCACATCGGCCAGGAACAAGCCGTCGAAGCGCCCGCGCTCCAGCGTCTTGGCGAGATCGATCCAGTAGGGCAGGCGGTTATATTCGGCGGTGCGGTCGCGCGGGTGGGTCCACAGGCCCGGTGATTGGTGTGCGACGCAATTCATCGCAAAAGCGTTGAGCCTGATTTGCTTGGCCATGCTGATCCCCCGGCGCCCTGTACCGGGCGCTCTTCGAATGATAGACGTGCGCCCCAACTTGGCGAAGTTCTTGCATATAACGCGACCTTGGCAAGGCCAAAATCGGCGGCGCGTCCGCTCTTGGCAAGCCAATCTCAAGAGAGCAAGAACGAAATCACAAGAGAACTACAAGCGAACTACAAGACTACCCACGTCCCCGCCACTTTCGAAGGGCACCCTGTCTCGGGTAGGCTCCTTCGCCTCGAAGCCCGAAAAGCAAGTCATGACCAGAGCCGACGCCATCGCCCGTGCCCGTGAGGATTTCACATCCGGCACGTTCCTCACCGAGCTCGACCGCCGCGTCGCCTATCGGACCGAAAGCCAGAATCCGTCGCGTGGCGCGGAGCTGCGCGGCTATCTGGAACAGGAGATGATGCCCTCCTTTGCCGCGCTCGATTTCACCAGCCGCATCGTCGAATCCCCGAGCGGCAAGGCGCCTTTCCTGTTCGCCGAACATATCGAGAGTGAGACGGCGCCGACCGTGCTGATCTACGGTCATGGCGACGTCGTCGACGGCATGGAGGGCGAGTGGCGCGACGGCCGCGATCCCTGGCGCACGACCGTTGCGGGCGCGCGCCTCTACGGCCGCGGCACCGCCGACAACAAGGGCCAGCACAGCATCAACATGGCCGCGCTTCGTGCGGTGCGCGACGCCCGTGGCGGCAAGCTCGGCTTCAATGCCAAATTTATCGTCGAGATGGGCGAGGAGATCGGCTCGCCCGATCTCGGCAAGGTCTGCGATCTCAACCGCGACGGCCTCAAGGCCGATCTGTTCATGGCGTCCGACGGGCCGCGCCTGTCCGCCGACCGTCCGACGCTGTTTCTTGGCTGCCGTGGCGGCATCCGCATTCATCTCGACGTTAATTTGCGCGACGGCGGGCATCATTCCGGCAATTGGGGAGGCGTGCTCGCCAACCCCGCGACCATTCTGGTCAACGCCATTTCGACGCTGGTTGACGGCCACGGCCGCCTCCAGCTCGACGCGCTGAAGCCGCCCCGGCTCACCAACCAGATCCGCAGCTATCTTGCCGATGTGCAGGTGGTGCCGACCGAGGACGAGCCCGCGCTTGCGGAGAATTGGGGCGAAGAAGGTCTGTCGGCAGCCGAGCGGTTGTATGCCTGGAACACGCTGGAAGTGCTGGCGATGTCGTCCGGCAATATCGAGAAGCCCGCCAACGCCATTCCTGGCCATGCCAATGCCGTGCTGCAACTGCGTTTCGTGGTCGGCACCAAGGTCGACGGCCTGATCGATGCCGTCCGCGCGCATCTGGTCGCAAAGGGTTTTCCGATGGTCGAGGTGCGGGCGGCGCAGAGCTTTGCCGCCTCGCGCACGGATTTCGACAGCCCCTGGATCAAATGGGCGGCGGGTTCGGTGAAGGACACAACTGGCAAGGCGCCGGCGGTGCTGCCGAACTTCGGCGGCTCGCTGCCGAACGACGTGTTTTCCGAGATTTTGGGCCTGCCGACGATCTGGGTCCCGCACTCCTATCCCGGCTGCTCCCAGCATGCGCCCAATGAGCACATCCTGCTGCCACTGACCGAAGAGGCCTTGACGGTGATGGCCGGGCTGTTCTGGGATCTCGGGGAATTACCCAAGCCGCTGACCTAGAGCCCATTAACCTGAGCCACAAGCCAGCCGAAAGTCACATTCTAATCCGGCCCAATCTGTGCTTGCATCCGGGCCGCATCATCCTGAAAGGGGACCAAAAAAGTGAAACATTTCCGTAGCATCGGCCTCGCGCTCGCCGCGACCTTCGCCGTCAGCCAGGCCGGGGCCCAGGAGCTGACCGGCACGTTGAAGAACATCAAGGACACCGGCGCCATCACGCTGGGCTTCCGCGACTCCTCGATCCCGTTCTCCTATCTCGACGACAACCAGAAGCCCGTCGGGTTCGCGATGGACATTTGCTACAAGATCGTCGACGCCGTGAAGAAGGAGCTCAAGCTCGACAAGCTCGAGGTCAAGCTCAATCCGGTGACCTCGGCGACCCGTATCCCGCTGATGGCCAACGGCACCATCGATCTCGAATGCGGCTCGACCACCAACAATGCCGAGCGCCAGAAGCAGGTCGCCTTCACCAACACCCACTTCCTGACCGCCAGCCGCTACGTCTTCAAGAAGTCGAGCGGCCTGAAGTCGATCGACGACCTCAAGGGCAAGACGGTGGTCTCGACCGCCGGCACCACCAACATCAAGCAGCTCACCGAGGCCAACGTCGAGAAAAAGCTCGGCGCCAACATCATCCCGGCCAAGGACCACGCCGAAGCCTTCCTGATGGTCGAGACCGACCGCGCGGTCGCCTTCGTGATGGATGATATCCTGCTCGCCAGCCTCGTCGCCGGCTCCAAGTCGCCGGGCGACTACGTCATCTCCAAGGACGCGTTCTCCAAGCCTGAGCCCTACGGCATCATGCTGCGCAAGGACGACGCGCCGTTCAAGAAGGTGGTCGATGCGGCGACCGCCGCGCTTTACACCTCGGGCGAAGGCCAGAAGATCTACGACAAGTGGTTCACCCAGAAGATCCCGCCGAAGGGCTTGAACCTTAACGCACCGATCTCGCCCGAGCTGAAGAACGAGTTCGCGAAGCCCACGGATTCGCCGAACCCGGACGACTACAAGTAAGATAGAACCTCGGTCCCAGAGATCGAGATCGTGTCCGGCCACTCTTGACACCAGAGTGGCCGGACATTTGCATAGGCGCCCGGGATATCTATGATTGGCGCGTTCGCGCGGGGGACACGTGAACTACCACTGGAACTGGGGAATTTTCTTCGAGCCGAACCCGATGGGGACAGGCACCTATCTCGACATGCTGCTGTCGGGACTGGTGCTGACCCTGAAGACGGCCGCGCTCGCCTGGATCATCGCGCTGATCTTCGGCTCGCTCGTCGGCGTCATGCGCACGCTTCCCTCCCGGGGCGCGGACTGGTTCGGCTTCTGCTGGGTCGAATTCTTCCGCAATATGCCGCTGCTCGTGCAGCTCTTCCTGTGGTTCTTCGTGCTGCCGGAGCTGCTGCCCAAGGCTGCCGGTACCTGGCTGAAGCAACTGCCGAACGCGCCGTTCTGGACGGCGGCGATCGGCATCGGCTTCTTCATGTCGGCGCGCGTGGCCGTTCAGCTGCAGGCCGGTATCGGCTCGCTGCCGCGAGGGCAGAAGATGGCGGCCACTGCGCTGGGCCTCACCACCTTGCAGGCCTATCGCTACGTGCTGCTGCCGATGGCGTTCCGCATCATCCTGCCGCCGCTGACCTCCGAATTCCTCAACACCATCAAGAATACGGCGGTCGCGATCACGATCGGTCTGCTCGAGCTGACCGGGCAGGCGCGCTCGATGCAGGAATTCTCGTTCCAGGTGTTCGAAGCCTTCACCGCCGCGACCCTGCTCTATCTCCTCGTCAACGCCGTTGTCGTGACCGCGATGCGCTTCCTCGAACGCTGGGTCGCGATCCCCGGCTACATCACGGGGAAATAGCGATGTTTGCCAATCTCGATTTCGACGTCATTCGCCGAGCGCTGCCCTATCTGTTCTTTGAGGGGATGAGGTTTACGCTGACGCTGACGGCGCTTGCAGCCCTCGGCGGCCTGGTCTTCGGCACGGCGCTCGCGCTGATGCGGCTGTCCGGCCACAAGATCCTCGGGCGCATCGCCGGCATCTATGTCGACTTCATGCGCTCGCTTCCGCTGGTGCTGGTGATCTTCTGGTTCTACTTCCTGGTGCCCTATATCGGGCAATGGGTGACCGGCGCCTCGCGTCCGATCAGTGTCGGCGCCTTCGCATCCTCGCTCATCACCTTCATCATGTTCGAGGCGGCATACTTCTCCGAGATCATGCGCGCCGGCATCCAGTCGATCTCGCGCGGCCAGCCGGCCGCGGCCAGCGCGCTGGGGCTGACCTACGCCCAGACCATGCGCTACGTCGTGTTGCCGCAAGCCTTCCGCAACATGCTGCCGGTGCTGATCACGCAGACCATCGTGCTGTTTCAGGATACTTCGCTGGTCTACGTCCTCTCGATCACGGACTTCCTGGGCGCGGCGAGCAAGGTCGCGCAGCGCGACGGGCGCCTCGTCGAAATGTATCTGTTCGCGGCCGTCGTCTACTTCACCATTTCCTGTATCGCGTCCTTCGGCGTCCGCCGACTGCAGGCGCGCATCGCCATCATTCGCTAGGGCTAGCCGCTCATGATCGAAATCAGCCACGTCAACAAATGGTACAGCCCGAGCTTCCAGGTGCTGACCGATTGCACAACCAGCGTCACCAAGGGCGAGGTCGTGGTGGTCTGCGGCCCCTCGGGCTCGGGCAAGTCGACCCTGATCAAGTGCGTCAATGCGCTGGAGCCGTTCCAGAGCGGCGACATCAGCGTCGACGGCACCAAGGTCAACGACCCCAAGACCAATTTGCCCAAGCTGCGCTCGCGCGTCGGCATGGTGTTCCAGCACTTCGAGCTGTTCCCGCATCTGAAGATCATCGACAATCTCTGCCTTGCGCAGCAGAAGGTGCTCGACCGGTCGCGCGACAAGGCGATGGCGAAAGGCATGCAGCTGCTGGAGCGCGTCGGCCTCAAGGAGCAGGCGCAAAAGTTTCCCGCGAACCTGTCTGGCGGCCAGCAGCAGCGCGTCGCGATCGCGCGTGCGCTTGCGATGGACCCGATCGTGATGCTGTTCGACGAGCCGACCTCGGCGCTCGACCCGGAAATGGTCAGCGAGGTGCTCGACGTCATGGTGGATCTCGCTCATGAAGGCATGACCATGATGGTTGTCACCCACGAGATGGGCTTTGCCCGCAAGGTCGCCAACCGCGTGATCTTCATGGACCGCGGCGAGATCGTCGAGGACGCGGCGAAGGAAGACTTTTTCGGCAAGCCGCGCAGCGACCGCGCGCAGAAGTTCTTGTCGAAGATCTTGTCCCACTGATCCCGCCGTCATTCCGGGACGTGCCGCCCGGCGCGGGCCCGGAATGACGGGTTGAGGGTTTCGTGGCAGCAACAAATCCCGTATACCGGCGGGTAATCCCTATTCCCGCCAGGAGACCTGCCTTGGACTCGATCGCCTACGTTAACGGCTCATTCGTCCCGCTCTCGGACGCCAAGATCTCGGTCCTGGATCGCGGCTTCCTGTTTGCGGACGGCATCTACGAGGTTTCGGCCGTGCTCGACGGCAAGCTGATCGACAACGCTTCGCATTTGACGCGGCTGGAGCGGTCGGTCGGCGAGATCAAGCTGAAGCTTCCGGAGACGCTCGAGCGCATCACCGAGCTCCAGAAGGAGCTGATTGCGCGCAACAAGGTCGAGAACGGCCTCGTCTACCTCCAGGTCACGCGCGGCGCCGACAAGGGCCGCGACTTCGCCTTCCCCAAGGGCGACGTCAAGTCGAGCCTGGTGATGTTCACCTCGGAGAAAGACATCATCGGTTCGGCCGCAGCCAAGACCGGCATCAACGTGATCACCGTGCCCGACATCCGCTGGGAGCGGCGCGACATCAAGAGCGTGGCGCTGCTGGCCCAGGTGCTGGCGAAGCAGGCCGCAGCCGAAGCCGGCGCCGGCGAAGCGTGGATGCTCGAAGACGGTTATGTCACCGAAGGCGGTTCGTCCTCGGCGTTCATCCTCACCAAGGACGACGTCATCGTGACTCGCAAGAACTCCAACGCGATCCTGCCGGGCTGCACCCGCAAGGCGGTGGTCGCGCTCGCCGAGGAGCGCCAGCTCCGTGTCGAGGAGCGTTCGTTCACGGTCGCCGAAGCGCTTGCAGCCAAGGAAGCCTTCGCCACCTCGGCCTCGCTGTTCGTCCAGCCGGTGGTTGCGATCGACGGCAAGAAGGTCGGCGACGGCAAACCCGGCCCGATGGCGGCGCGGCTTCGCGAGATCTACGTGGAGTTCGCCAAGGCGACGGCGGTCTAAGCCACATACTCAGCTATCGTAAGGGTGGGCAAAGGCGCGCTTGCGCCGTGCCCACGTCTTCTTCGCGGTTGCCCAAAAGAGGTGGGCACGCTTCGCTTTACCCGCCCTACGAGATTTGGCTGCGGCCTACGCCGCCGAGGCCTTCACCTTCACCGGATGCACCGCACGGAACGCGATTGCGATCCTGTTCCAGGCATTGATGGCGCCGATCAGCATGGTCAGGTTCACCGTCTCCGCATCGGAGAATTGCGTGCGGACATGTTCGTAGACGTCGTCAGGTGCGTGCGTCTCCGAGATCAGCGTCACCGACTCGGTCCAGGCCAGCGCGGCGCGCTCGCGATCGGTATAGAGCGGGGATTCGCGCCAGGCGTTGAGCAGATAGATGCGCTGCTCGGTCTCGCCGCGCTTGCGGGCGTCCTCGGTGTGCATGTTGATGCAGAAGGCGCATCCGTTGATCTGCGAGGCCCGGATCTTGACGAGCTCGATCAGCGATTTCTCGAGGCCCGTCGACTGGATCTGCTCTTCCAGCGCCATCAGCGCCTTCATCGTGTCCGGGGCTGCCTGGTAGAAGTTCATGCGGGGTTTCATGGTCGATCTCCTTGCTTGCTAGGTTGATTTCAGTGGGCGCCGCCGGCCGAAGTCGGGCCGGCCTTCTTCAGGAAGAGGACTGCGGCGAGCGCGACGATCAGCGCCATGCCGAGCAGATAGAAGGTGTCGCTGAATGCGAAGATGTAGGCCTGCTTCTGCACGACATGGCCGATCGCGACATAGGCGCGATGCGACGCATCGGCGCGGTCGAGAATGCCGTGATTGATGAAATACCGCGTGAGCTGCTCCAGCCGCGTGCGGGTGGCCTGCTCGAACAGCGAAACCGACTGCGTCAGCACGTTGGAGTGATACTGCTCGCGCTTGGTCAGCGCGGTCTGGAGTAGCGCGATGCCGACGGCGCCGCCGAGATTGCGCATCATGTTGAACAGGCCGGAAGCCGAGCCAGCATTCTCCGCCTCGATGCCAGCCGTGGCCACCGCCGACAGCGGCGCCATCACCAGTGCCTGGCCGATGGCGCGGACGACGTTCGGCCACAGCAGCTGGTCGGCGGCATAGTCATTGGTCATGGTGATGTTCATGAAATTGGAGGCCGCGAACAGCACGAAGCCGACGCCGATGATGATGCGCGCATCGAATTTCTGCATCAGGCGCGGCACCAGCGGGATCAGCAGGAGCTGCGGCAGACCGGTCCATGCCAGTACCATGCCGATCTGCTCGGCGTTGTAGCCCTGGATGCGGGCGAGATATTGCGGCAGGATGAAGACCGAGCCGTACAGCGCGATTCCAAGCAGGAAGTTCGCGAGCATGCCGAAGCCGAAGTTGCGGCGGACCAGCAGGCGCAGGTTCAACAGCGGCTTCTTCACCGTGAGCTCGATGATCAGGAAGGCGGTCAGCGCGACGGCCGCGATGACGGAGAGCTTGACGATGAAGGGCGAGCCGAGCCAGTCGTCCTTGTTGCCTTCTTCCAGCACGGTCTGAAGCGCCGACAGGCCGATCGCCATGGTGATGATGCCGGCCCAGTCGCCATCGCGGAGCAGCGTCAGCTTCATGGGCTTGGGGTCGAGCGCGTACCAGAGCATGCCGACCATGATCGCGCCGGGGACGAGGTTGACGTAGAAGATGTACTGCCAGCCGAAATTCTCGGTGAGATAGCCGCCGATGGTCGGGCCGATTGCGGGCGCGAACGTCGCCGACAGCGCGAACAGCGCAAGGCCGATCGGCTGCTTGGCCCGCGGCAGCAGCGTGATGATCAGCGTGAAGGCCATCGGGATCAGCACGCCGCCGGAGAAGCCTTGGACAGCGCGCAGCACGATCATCTGCGGCAGGTCCTGCGCAAGCGCGCACGCCGCGGACAAAAGCAGGAACAGGATCGCGTTGGTGAGGAGGTAGATCCGGATCGAGAACACCTGGGCGAGCCACCCTGAAAGCGGGATCACCACGATCTCCGCGATCAGATAGGAGGTCGAGATCCAGCCGCCGTCGTCGATGCCGGCGCCGATCGCGCCCTGGATGTCGGCGAGCGAGGCATTGACGATCTGGATGTTCAGCACTGCCATGAAGGCGCCGAGCGTCGCGCCGATCACGGCGATCCAGGTTTTTGCGGACACCGCCGGCGCGGCGGGCGCCGTGGCGGCGGGAACGTCGGCAGCGGCGTTGACGGTCGGTTGAAGCGTGCTCATGGAAGCCTCGTCCCGGTGACGGAGACAGGATGCATTCGGCGGACGGTTTCGATCATCGACGAAGTCCTGGAACGGTCATCCGGCGGGTTTGGTGTCTACGGTCGGCACCGCGGACATGCCGGGGCGTAGCAGGCCGGTCAGGCTGTGGTCGTCCAACACGATCTTCACCGGCACGCGTTGCACGATCTTGGTGAAATTGCCGGTGGCGTTATCGGGGGGCAGCAGCGCGAACTCGAGTCCGCTCGCCGGCGAAAGGCTGTCGACGTGACCGCGAAGCGTGCGATCGCGAAAGCTGTCGACATGCAGTTCGACCGGCTGGCCCGGACGCACATGGGTAAGCTGGGTCTCCTTGAAATTCGCGACCACATAGACTGCATCGAGCGGCACCACGGCCATCAACTGCGTGCCGGCCTGCACGAACTGGCCGACGCGCAATGAGCGCGCACCGACCGTGCCGTCGACCGGCGCGGTGATCTCCGTATAGGACAGGTTCAGCTCTGCCTGGTCTGCGACTGCACGAGCGCGTTCGAGCTGGGCTGTGGCCTGGGCGCGCTGGGTGGTGAGCACGTCGACCTTGCGCTGTGCGGCCACGAGGCCTGACTTGGCATGCTGCAATTGCGCGTTGCTGGCGCGCAGCGCCGCATCGGTTTGCTGCGCGCGCTGAATCGTGCCGGAACCCGACTTCATCAGGTCGTCGTAACGAGCGCGCTCCTCCTGCGCGAACTTCAGATTGGCGTCCGCGGCGGCGACATCGGCCGTGCTCTGTTCGATGATCGGCTGCTGAAGCGCGAGTTGCGCGTCGATGTTGCGCACCGAGGCTTCGCCGGCGGCGACATCCGCGCGGGCCTGACCGAGCGCCGCCTTGAAGTCACGGTCGTCGATCTTCGCCAGCACCTGTCCGGCTTTGACCTTTTCGTTGTCGCCGACCAGGACCTTCGCGATGTAGCCGGAAACCTTCGGCGCGACGATCGTGGAGTCCGCCTTGACATAGGCGTCGTCGGTCGTCTCGAGAAAGCGGCCGTTGATCCAGTAGTCGTGACCGCAATAGGCAATCGCTGCCGTGCCGGCGAGGAGAGCGAGCACCAGCGCCGCGCGCTGGACCATCTTCCGGGTCGGCATACGCACCGACGGCTTGACGTAATCATCAGTGATTTCAGTTGCTTGCTGGAAATTCTCGCTGCGGGGCATCTCGGACATCGCGGTCTCCTATCGGCTCGCAGGGACTATCGGTCTTTCCAGGTCGAGCGATAATCGGTGAAATGCCGGAAGGATTATCCAGTAAGAGCGGATAGTCCCAGCTCCCGGCCCTGGTCTGCAGGGGGTTTAGCGAACCAGAGGTGCGGCTGCCCCAGAGCGATTGCCGCGTCTGTCGAGCGATTGCTGCTAACGTCTGCGCCCCTGCTGCACGAGATGATCGGATGGATAATCCGGGGGAATACCTTGCGATTGTCGACCGAGAGCGGATAATCAGGCGGCATGGACCGATTGACCAGCCTCGAAGTCTTCAGCCGCGTGGTCGAGACCGGTGGGTTCTCTGCAGCAGCTCGCAAGCTCAACATGTCGACCACCATGGTGAGCAATCACATTCAGGCGCTGGAAGACCGGCTTGGGGTGAGGCTGCTTCAGCGCACCACACGCAGGGTCAGCCTCACCGAGATCGGCAAGGCCTACTACGACCGCTGCGTCCAGATCCTCGCCGATATCGGACAGGCCGACGACATCGCGAGCGAATTGCAGTCGGTGCCCCGCGGCACGCTACGGGTCCACGTCGCCACACACATGGTGCCGTTCGTCGCGCCCGTGGTGGCGAAACTCCTGTCGACCTATCCGGAGCTCAAGATCGATCTGCGCATGGGCGAGGCCGAAATCGACCTCATCGAGGAAGGCTATGACGTCGCCCTGCGGATGACCTCGCCGCCGGATTCGAGCCTGATCGTCCGCAGCCTCGCCACCTGGCGCCACGTGCTGTGCTGCTCGCACGACTATCTCGAAAGGCATGGCCGCGTGCAGAAACTCGACGAGCTCGCCGCGCACAATTGCGGCCGTCATTTGAATTATCCCTTCGGTGACGATTGGCGCTTCTTCGATCGCAAGGGCACGCCGGCATCGGTGCGGATCTCCGGCAGCTTCATCACCAATAGCGGTGAGGCCCTGCGCAAGGTGGCCCTGGAAGGCGCTGCCGTCTGCCTGATGGCCGGATTTCTCATCCAGGACGATCTCGAGGCCGGTCACCTCGTTCGCCTCCTGCCGGAATATCGTCCCGTCGAGATGTCGATGAACGCGGTCTATCCGCACCGTCATCATCTGTCGGCGAAGGTCAGGACCTTCATCGACATGCTCGTGCACCACAGCGCCGAGCAGCAGAAGCTGATCAATCCGTATTCATGACCGGCGCGGCGCCGGGAGTCGCCCGAACAGCCTTTCCAGCGCCATGCCGACCGCGAGCAGCCGCCGATCGCTGCCTGCCGGGCCGTCCAGCTCGAGACCTATCGGCAATCTGCAGGTGGCGCCCAGCGCAATGGGAATCTGGATGCCGGGAATGCCGGCATTGCTGCCAGGATCGGTGTTCTGGATGAAAAGACCGAAATTCTCGAGGCTGCTGGAGTCGGGATTGGACGCGATCGCCACGCGCGGCGTGGTCGGGAAGGCGATGGCGTCGAGCCGATTATCGGCAAAGGTCCTGCCGTAGAGCGCCTGCAGCGCGGGACGCGCGGTCTTGATTGCGTGGTCGTAGATCGGCCTGGCGTCGACCAGCGTGTCGTCGGGGCCGGGCAGTTTGCGCGGGATGACGAGGCCATCATAGGTACCCTTCACGTCGGGGCTGGCGATCTCCCTGGCCAGCGCCTCGATGGTGATGCCGGTGCCGGTATGCGCGAGATAGGCGACCAGATCGTCATAGGCCTCGTACAGCGCGACGGGAAAGCTGGCTTGCCCGTTGAGCTCAGCCAGTTGCGGCATCTCGATCTCGACGATCGTGACACCCTGCGCCTTGATTGTCGCGACGGCCGCGTGGAAGGCGGCTTCCGTGTCCGCATCGAGATTGGCGAGCATGGTCTTCACGATGCCGATGCGGACCTGCTTCAGGTCGGCCGGCTGCGTGGCATCGCCGCCTGCAATGACACGGTCCAGCAACTCGACGTCGGCCATGGTGGCGGCCATCGGGCCCGCGGTGTCGCGGGTGTGGGATATCGGCGCGATGCCCTGTTGCGGATAGCGTCCGACGGTCGGTCGCAGCGAGGCGCATCCGTTCAGCGCGGCCGGCACCCGGACCGATCCGCCCGTGTCGGTCCCAAGCCCACCCGCGACGATCCGCGCCCCGAGCGCGGCGCCCGTGCCGGATGATGAGCCGCCGGCGATCAGCGTGCGGTCATAGGCATTGCGGACACCGAACTCCTTGCCGGTCTTGAAGGCGGTGTTGTAGCCGGAGATGCCGAAGGCCAGCTCATGCATGCTGGTCTTGCCGATGATGACCGCGCCCGCGGCCCGTAGCTTCGCCACGACCGGCGCGTCGGCCTTTGGGACATAATCCTTCAGCGCGGGCGTGCCGGCGCTACAGGGTAGCCCGGCCACCTCGATGTTGTCCTTGATCACGATGGGAACGCCGCCGAGCGGCTTGCCCCTGTCCCCCTCCGCATCGAATGCAGCCGCGGCCCTCAGGGCGCCGGCCTCATCCACAGTGACGAAGGCGTTGAGATCGGCATTGGCCTTGGCACGGGCAAGAGCTTCCGTCGTGAGCGCGGTGCTCGTGACTTTTCCGGCGCGAAGGTCGGCTGCGGCCTGGGTCAAGGTCAACTGATCGAAATCCATGATGCGTCACCCGATTGCAGGGGTGCCATCAGGGCACCCCTCGGGTTCAGAGGCTGAAGCCTCGTCGTCGCCCCGTCAACCGTAAGCGCGCATCTTTGCGGGCGATGGCGCGTCGAGCTCGGAGAACAGCCGCTCGACCTCGGCCTTGACCTTCACGATCGCGGCGTCTTTGACCGGCCCGTAACCGCGGATATCCATCGGGGCTTTTGCAATGGCGACGAGATTTGGCAGATGCGCCGCATCGAGGCCGTCGAGCATCCGCTCGACCACGTCATCGTACCAGCTGATCAGCTCCCGCTCGGCGCGCCGGTCCGCCGTGTAGCCGAACGGATCGAATGGCGTGCCGCGCAATCCCTTCAACCGCGCCAGCATGGCGAACGGCAACTGGATCCACTGGCCGAAGGCGCGCTTGCGCGGCCGGCCGCGGCCGTCGATCCCTGACGGCAGGAAGGGTGGCGCGAGATGATATTTGATGCTGAAGCCATCCTCGAATTCGCGCTTCAGTTCGTCCAGGAACCCGCTCTGCATGTGCAGGCGCGCCACCTCGTACTCGTCCTTGTAGGCCATCAGCTTGAACAGGGCGCGCGCGACCGCCTCGGTCAGCGCCGTGCCGTCCACGGAAGATTCGGCGTCGCGGACCTTTGCGAGGATCGCCCGATAACGGGTCGCATAGGCGCGGTCCTGATAGGCGGTGAGAAAATCCGCGCGACGGTCGATGAGCTGGTCGAGCGTCTCGGCCTTGAGCGCTTCATCCACTTTGGGCAAGAGGTCCGGATCTGCAGCCGCGATCCGGCCCCAGGCGAAAGCCTGCCTGTTGCGTTCGATCGCGACGCCGTTTAGCTCGATCGCGCGCAGCAGCGCGTGCAGCGAGACCGGCACCAGGCCGCGTTGCCAGGAAAAGCCGAGCATGATGATGTTGGCATAGACGGCATCGCCGAGCAGACGCTCGGCGAGCGCGTTGGCATTGATCGTGTCGAGCTTATCCTCACCGATCACCCGACCGATCGCACGCAGGCGGGCGGGGGAGGCGAGGTCGGCGTCGCGGAAGCGGACGACGTCTCCGGTCGGCATCTCCGCGGTGTTGACCACGGCGCGTGTGCCTTTCCGATAGGTGCCGGACGCCTTCGGCGAAGAGCTGACGACCATGTCGCAGCCGATCAGCGCATCGGCCGCACCCTGGTCGATGCGCACCTGATGCAGCGCCTCGGGACTTGCAGCAATCCGGATAAAGCTCAGCACAGGCCCGAACTTCTGCGCAAAGCCGGTAAAATCAAGCACCGAGACGCCGCGTCGTTCGAGATGCGCCGCCATGCCGATCAGCGCGCCGACCGTGATCACGCCCGTGCCGCCGACGCCGGTGACGAGCAAATCGTAGGGACGA
The DNA here is from genome assembly GCF_024519855.1 of Bradyrhizobium sp. Bra78. Lineage (NCBI taxonomy): Bacteria > Pseudomonadati > Pseudomonadota > Alphaproteobacteria > Hyphomicrobiales > Nitrobacteraceae > Bradyrhizobium > Bradyrhizobium sp. Bra78. The sequence continues at coordinate 129,497 of NZ_JALJRE010000004.1, forward strand.
TCGAGCGTTGCGGGGTTGGGCAGGGCAAGCGTGCCCGCGTGGCTGACCGCGTCGATCAGGCTCGCGCTCTTCTTCCGGCGCGTCGCGCCCTCAACGGTGACGAAGCTCGGGCAGAATCCATTGAGGCAGGAAAAATCCTTGTTGCAGGTTGAGAGGTTGATCCGGCGCTTGCGTCCGAACGGCGTCTCCCTGGGTTCGACGCTGAGACAGTTGGATTCGACCGAGCAGTCCCCGCAGCCCTCGCAGACGAGATCGTTGATGTAGGCAAAGCGTTTCGGGTCGGCCATCTCGCCGCGCTTGCGCCGGCGCCGTTTCTCGGTGGCGCAGGTCTGCTGGTAGATCAGCACCGAGACGCCGGAGACGTCACGCAGCTCGCGCTGCACGCTGTCCATCTCCTCGCGCGGATGGAGGCCGACGCCGATCGGCAAGTCCGCCGGGGAAAATTGCGCGGGATCGTCCGACACCAGCGCGATGCGCTCAACGCCCTCGGCGCGGACGCTGTGCGCGATCGCATGCACGCTGATGGGGCCGTCGACCGGCTGGCCGCCGGTCATGGCGACGGCGTCGTTGAACAGGATCTTGTAGGTGATGTTGGCCTTGGCGGCGATCGCCTGCCGGATCGCCATCGAGCCGGAATGATAATAGGTGCCTTCGCCGAGGTTCTGGAAGACGTGCTTGTGGCCGGTGAACCGTGACGAGGCCGCCCAGTTCACGCCTTCGCCGCCCATCTGGATCAGCGAGGAGGTCTCGCGGTCCATCCAGCTCGCCATGAAGTGGCAGCCGATGCCGGCCAGCGCTTTCGAGCCTTCCGGCACCTTCGTCGAAATGTTGTGCGGGCATCCCGAGCAGAAATACGGCGTGCGCGTTGCGCCCGAGACGTTGATCGTGCGCGCCGCCTCCGGCAGCAGCGCGGCTGCACGCGCGGTGAGATCGAGCCCCGGAAACATCGGATCGAGCCGCCGCGCCAGCACGCCGGCGAGCACGCGCGGCGACAATTCGCCGATCCAGGAGATCAGCCGAGCCCCTCGCTCGTCGTGCTTGCCGACCATGCGCTCGGGTTTTGAGCCGGGATAGTCGTAGAAATATTCCTTGAACTGGCTCTCGATGATGCCGCGCTTCTCCTCGACCACGAGAATCTCGCGCTTGCCCTTCACGAAGTCCATGGCGTCGTGCAGCGCCAGCGGCCAGACCATGCCGACCTTGTAGACGTCGATGCCGATGCTGCGGCAGGCCGCCTCATTGAGGCCTATCAGCCGCAACGCTTCCATCAGGTCGAGATGCGCCTTGCCCGTCGTGACGATGCCGTAAGTAGCGCCGGGAATGTCGTAGATGTGGCGATCGATCGGATTGGCTTTGGCAAAGGCGTAGACCGCATGCTTCTTCGCCTCCAGCCGCTCCTCGATCTGGGGGCCCGGCAGGTCGGGCCAGCGATAATGCAGGCCGTCCGGCGGCGGCGTGAAGTCGGGCGTGCGGAAGGCGTGCGGCGGGCGCAGCGCGACGGAGGCGCCGGATTCCACGATCTCCGAGATCGCCTTGAAGCCGACCCACATGCCGGAGAATCGGCTCAGCGCGTAGCCATATTCACCGAATTCGAGATATTCGCCGACGTTCGCGGGGTGCAGCGTCGGCATGAACCAGCTCATGAAGGCGACATCGGATTGATGCGGCATCGAGGAGGAGACACAGCCATGGTCGTCGCCGGCGACCACCAGCACGCCGCCATGCGGCGAGGAGCCGTAGGCGTTGCCGTGCTTGAGCGCATCGCCGGAGCGGTCGACGCCGGGGCCCTTGCCATACCAGAGCCCGAACACGCCCTCGACCTCGCGGTCGGCTTGCGTCTCGACCTGCTGCGAGCCGAGCACGGCGGTTGCGGCGAGATCCTCGTTCACCGCGGGGAGGAACTCGATGCGGTCGCGCTTCAGCCGCTCCTGTATGCGCCACAGCTCCAGATCGATGCCGCCGAGCGGCGAGCCGCGATAACCTGAGATGAAGCCCGCGGTGTTCAGCCCTGCCGCACGATCGCGCCTGACCTGATCGAGCGCGATGCGGACGATGGCCTGCGTGCCCGTGAGGAAGACGCGGCCCTCGTCGCGATCGTAGCGGTCAGGCAGTTCGTAGCTGTCGAGTGATGGAATGGCGTCCATGGCGGGCCTCGCGCGGCATTTGCCGAATACCGGAAGGTTATGCCCGGGATGGCGGTAGGTCTTACCTATTTGTCCCGTATCAGGTCGACAATTCGGTAGATTTTTGCACCAGGTGGCAGATACTGGTAGGATCGATCGGATCGAGAGGCTCCCATGATCGAAGACCAGGACGCGCGGATTCTGGCCCACCTCCAGAATGACGGCCGCGCCACCAACCAGCAGCTCGCGGATGAGGTCGGCATGTCGACCTCGGCCTGCTGGCGCCGTGTGCGCGCGCTGGAGGAGAGCGGCGTCATCCGGGGCTATGCAGCCCTCGTCGCGCGCGAGCAGGCGGGCTTTGCGATGTCGGCCATCCTCCACGTCTCGCTGGAGCGGCACGACGCAAAATTCGTCGACGAGTTCGTCGCGCGCGTGACCACGCGGCGTGAGGTGCTGGAGTGCTTTGCGACCACGGGCGATGCCGATTACCATTTGCGCGTCGTCGTGCAGGACATGGCCGCCTACAACAGATTCCTCGACGAGTTCATGTTCCGCATCCCCGGCATTCGCTACGTCCGCAGCAACGTGGTGCTGAAGGAGATCAAGACCAGCGTGGCGCTGCCGTTTTGAGTTTGCGGCGTATTCAAATCTGTCTCCTCACCCTGAGGAGGCCGCGCAGCGGCCGTCTCGAAGGGCGAGGCTGCAGCCGGGCCTTCATCCTTCGAGACGCTTGCTTCGCAAGCTCCTCAGGATGAGGATCAACAGCTACCGATGCTCCCGCACAAATCTGTTCCGCAATGTCCCGATGCCGGTGATGTCGATCTCCACGACGTCGCCATGCTTGATGTCCGGCGAGGCGCCGTCAGTGCCCATCCAGATCACGTCGCCGGGCCATAGCGTAAAGTATTTCGTCAGCTCGACCAGGAACGGGACCACGCCGAAGATCATGTCGTTGGTGTGGAAGCGGTTGGTCTCCTTGCCGTTGACCCTGACGATCGTCTGCATTTTGGCGAGATCGGCTTCGGTCTCGATCCATGGGCCCATCGGCTTGAAGGTGTCGGCGTTCTTCGAGCGCCACAGGCTGCGGTCGGCCTTCTGCCAGCTTCGTTCGCTGACGTCGTTGCCGATGGTGTAGCCGAATACGCAATCCATCGCGTTCTGTTTGGTGAGATGCTTCACCTTCTTGCCGATGACGACTACCAGTTCGCCCTCGTAGTGGATCTTGTCCGTCGCAAAGGAGGGGATCACGACCTCCTCGTCATGCGCGATCAGCGCGTTCTGGGCGCGATAGCCGATCTCGGGACGGTCGGGCACGGCCGGCACCTCGCCGCGCTTGTCGGCGGCTTCCTTCAGGTGCTTCAGATAGTTCAGGCCGACGCAATAGAACGTCCGCGGGATCAGCGGCAACTCGATCTTGACTTGCGACAGCGGATGCGTGCGCGAGGTGCGCTGCCATTCGCCGAACGGTTCGCCGTCGACCGCAACCACCTGATCGCCCTCGACGATGCCCCAGGAGGTCTCGTTCGAGGCGGTGAATTTCAGCCAGCGCATGTCGTGTCCTCGTTGTTACTCCGCTGCATCGCGCGGTCGCACTTTCCAGGCGCCGGCGGCCGGCCGCCTCAAGCCGAGATTTTCCCGCAGCGTCTTGCCGCGATACTCCTTCTGGAACAAGCCACGCCGCTGCAATTCCGGCACCACGTGGTGCACGAAGTCGGCGTAGGAGCCGGGCACGTAGGTCGCGGCGATGACGAAACCGTCGCAGCCGCGCTCGACGAACATTTCTTCGAGCTTGTCCGCGATCTCCTTGGGGCCGCCGACCATCGCATCCTGGACTTGGCCGCGGCCGGAGAAGGTGACGAAGTCGCGCGCGCTCGGATTGCTCTTGCCGGAATTTTTCAGCACGCCGTCGCGGATGCCCAGAATGCCCTGCATGCTCTTGAGCTCGTCCGTCGTCAGCGGCTCGTCGAGGTCCTTGGAAGCGAAATCGTAGTTGAGCGCTTCGGCCAGCAGCGACAGCGCGTCGATCTGGAGCGGCAGCTTGTTGATCAGCACCATCTTGTCTTCGGCTTCGCTCTTGGTCGCGGCGCAGACCGGCGTCGTCAGGTTGCAGAGGAACATCTGGTCGGGATCGCGGCCTGCCTTGGCTGCCTCGTTGCGCACGGCGGCATAACCGTCCTTGGCGCCCTGGAGGTTGCGCGCGGCGGTGAAGATCACCTCGCCCCATCGGCCTGCAAAGCGCTGGCCGCGGCCGGACGCGCCGGCCTGGATGATGACGGGATGGCCCTGGTCCGAGCGCGGCACCGTGAAGGGACCGCGCGATTTGAACGCCGGTCCCTTGTGATCGAGCCGCTTCACTTTGCTCGGATCGGCAAAGCGGCCGCTCTTTTTATCCATGATCAGCGCGCCGTCTTCCCAGGTGTCCCAATGGCCGAGCACGACCTCCATGAACTCGTCGGCCTTGTCGTAACGGGAATCATGTTCGGGATGGGAGTCGCGCCCCATGTTGAGCGCTTCGCCGTCATTGAGCGACGTGACGACGTTCCAGCCCGCGCGCCCGCCGGACATCAGATCGAGCGTTGCAAAGCGGCGCGCGACGTCGAATGGCTCGTAGTACGTGGTCGAGCAGGTCGCCCCTAAACCGAGATTTTCGGTGACGAGGCCCATCGTGGTCAGCACGATGAGCGGGTCCATCTTCACGCAGCGGATGCCGTATTCGACGGTGTGGGCGTGGTCATTGCCGTAGCGGTCCGGCATCGCCAGGCGATCATCGAAGAAGGCCATGTGGAACTTGCCGGCTTCCAGAATCCTGGCGATCTCCTGATAATAGTCCGCCGACATCGAATCATTGCGTGAGTCTGGATGCCGCCATGAGCTCGGCAAGTTCGTGCAGTTCTGCGCCTGGAGGAAGCCGACCAGTACCATTTGCCGCGTCATGCTGCTTTCTCCAAAATTCGGTCAGGCCAGATCGAGGATGGTGTCGAGCCGGTAGTCCTGCGCCAGTGAGCGCAGCTTGTCCCAGGTCGCATCCTCGATCTCGATGCCGTCGCGCAGGCGCTGCTGCTCGCGCAGGCCCTCGAGCTCGCCGGGATAGTAGACCCCCGTGCTGCCCGCGGATGGCGGCGTCGATTTCAGATAGCGTGCGAACTCGCCGACCTCGCGCTTGAACTCCTGCAGCGGGCGGAACGCGGCGACATTGAACACCGCCATGAAGCATCCGTCATTGTGCCGCCCCGTGGGCTCGACACCGAAGCCGAGACCGGTGAGCAGGCCGCACAGCACCTCCACCATGGCGGCGAGGCCGCTGCCCTTGTAGCCCTCGGTGCCGCCGAGCGGCAGCAGCGCGCCGCCCTTGCGATACTGAGTGGGGTCGGTGGTATGCCGTCCCTCGGCATCGATGATCCAGCCCGTCGGGATCTCCTCGCCGCGGGCGACCGCGAGCTGGATCTTGCCGGCCGCGACCGCCGAGGTCGCCATGTCCAGGTAGAACGGCGCGTCGAGATCCGACGGCACGGCGATCGAAATCGGGTTGGTGCCGAGCCGCGCTTCCCTGCCGCCGAACGGCGCCACGTGCTTCGGCGAGCGGCCGGAATCGGCGGTTGCGATCCCGATCATGCCTTCGCGCATCGCCATCAGCGGATAGGCGGCGAGGCGGCCGACATGGCTCTGCCGGAACACGGTGCAGGCGGCGACGTTTGCGGTCTTCGCCTTCTCGATCGTCAGCGCCATCGCCCTGGCGTTGACGTGGAAGCCGAACCCCCAATGGCCGTCGATCACGGTCGTGGTCGGCGATTCCTGGACGATGGACCATTTGGCGCCGGGCACGATGTGGCCCGCCTTGATGCGGTCGATATAGGTGGGAACGGCGATCACGCCGTGGGAATCATGGCCGGCGAGATTGGCGTTGACGCAGCCGATGGCGACCGCGTCGGCCTCTTCCTCGGAAGCCCCGGCGGCACGGAGCAGCACAGCGCTGATGCGCGTGAGGCGGTCGGCCTTGACGATCGGCATGGCGTTTCCCCGGCTTGGTGCCCTTAACGGGCGGCTCGTTGGCAGCCATCGTCTCAAAGCGCGGCTGCGATATCAATCTCCCGTAAACCAACACAGGGCTGCAAATTCGTAAAGAGACCGCGCACTCGGTCGAGGATACGTCCCGCGCGGCGGTATTTTCGACGGTTTGGCGAAGGGCGTTCGCAGCTCGTTCACTTTGATCGATGGTTTGCGGCGCGCAATAACGTCCGTTTAGGCGATGGCCGTTCATAAAGTGCCCGGGATAAATAGGCAGAAATGCCCGGGAGCTGAGATCGTGCCGACGACACTCGCGCGCACCTTTGCGGCGTTGAGCGCCATAAACGAAGCGATCCTCTACGCGAAATCGCCGGACGAGCTGTACCAGAAGGTCTGCGACGCCGGGTTTTCGAGCGGGGATTTTTTGGCCGTTGCCGTGTTCCTGGTCGGAGCGGATGGCCGGCGGCTGCAGTTTGCGGCCGGCTGCGGCGATGACATTCCGCGGCTGAGCTCCATCACGATCACGACGGACGCCGGCACACCCGAAGGGTTGGGCGTTGGCGGCGAAGCTTTTCGCGATCAGAAACTGTGCGTCAGCAATGACTATCTGAACGATCCGCGATCGCTGGCGTGGCGCGCGGGCGCGGCCGAGGCCCGGATCGGCGCGGCGGCAGCATTGCCGCTGCTCTGCAACGGCAAGAGCGTCGGCGTGCTGTACGTGACCCGCCGCGAGGCAGGCTCGCTGAACGAGCAGATGGTGTCGCTGTTCGAGCGCATGTCGGCCAACATTTCCTATGCGCTGGACAATTACGCGCGCGAGACCGCGCGGCAGACCGGTGAGCGGGCGACCCGCCGGCTCAACCGCATGTTCGGCGCGCTCAGCGCAACCAATGAAGCCATCCTGCGCGCCAAGACCGAGCAGGAGCTGTACCAGCTCGTGTGCGACGCCTCCGTCCATGGCGGCAAGTCGCTGGCGACCATCGTTCTGCTCCGCGAACCGGATTCGCACTGGATGATTCCGGTCGCGTCCACCGGACAGAACCTCGAACTGGTCACCCAGGCCCGCTACTCGACCGATCCGGACAATCCCTATGGAAGGGGCATATCCGGCGAGGTGTTCCGGACGCAAAAAGCCATCGTCGAGGAGGATCTCGCCAGCCGCACCAGGGGCTCGCCGTGGGAGCAGGCCAACATCAACACCGGCGTTGCCGCCTGCGTGATCGCGCCGCTGATCAGGCGCGGCGAAAGCGTCGGCGTCCTGTTGTTCTTCATCAGCCGGTCCTGGGCCAAGGACGAGGAGATCGTCGCGCTGCTGCTGCGGATGGCGGAGAACGTCTCGTTCGCGCTGGACAATTTCGGACGCGAGGCTGACAAAGCCAGGATCGCCGTGGAAGAAGAACGCCTGGCCCGGATGTATGCGGCGCTCAGCGCCACCAACGAGGCGATCTTGCGCGCGCGGTCGCGCTCCGAGCTGTTCGACCTCGTCTGCGAGGCGACGGCCAAGGGTGCCAAGTTCACCTCGGTCACCATTGCGCTCGCCGATCGTCGCGCCGAGCTGCTGCGCGTCGTCGCCTGCTATGGACCGAATGCGGACCAGGTCCGCAGCTTCAAATTCTCGACCTCCGACCAGGTGCCCGAGGGCCGGGGGCTGACCGGCACTGCGTTCCGCACCTGCCAGCCCGCGGTCAGCAACGACGTGCTGTCCGATGACCGCATCAAGCCCTGGCAGCCGAGCGCCCGTCGCAACGGGATTGCGTCCTCCGCGGCGCTGCCGCTCTTCAACGGCGATCGCGTCGAGGGCGTGTTCCTGTTCAACTCTCCGGAGCGCGACACCTTCACGGGTGAATTCGTCGAGTTGCTGCGCAAGCTGCAGGCCAATGTCGCCTTCGCGCTGGAGAATTTCGACCGTGCCGACGAGAAGGCGAAGGCAGACAAGCAGCGCAGCAGGTCGAGCGGCATGTTCGAGGCGCTGAGCGCCACGAACGAGGCCATCATGCGCGCCAAGACCCGCGAGGAGCTGTTCGAGGTTGCGTGCCAGGCGGCCGTGCTCGGTGGCGTCTTCGCGTCGGCGACCATCGGAATCACGGACGAAAAACGCGAGCTGGTTCGCGTCGTCGCGGTCAAGGGACGCCTCCAGGAGCGAATGGTTGGACGTACTTGCGACGTCTCTCCCGATCATCCCGAGGGTCGGGGAATCATCGGCACGTCATTGCGCACGCGCCGGCCCAGTGTGATCAACGACTATCTCAACGACCCGCGATCGGCGCATTGGCATTCCAAGGCGGCTGAAGACGGAACCCGGGCCGCTGCCAGCTTCCCGCTGCTGCGGGCGGGCCAGGAGCCGATCGGCATCCTGCTTTTCCTCGCGCCGGAAGAGAACACATTCACGCCAGATATGGTCGAGCTGCTCGGGCGCCTGGCCGAAAACGTGTCGTTCGCACTGGATAATTTCGATCGCGCCGAGGAAAAGGCCCGCACCGAGGCGCAGAAGGAGCGCCTGACGCGCATGTTTGCGGCGCTGAGCGCCACCAACGAGGCGATCATGCGGGCGAAGTCGCGCGCCGAGCTGTTCGACCTCGTGTGCCTTGCGGCGTCGGACGGCGCCAAGTTCACCTCGACCACGATTGCACTGGCCAGGGCCGACAGCGACCAACTCGAGATCGTCGCGAGCGCTGGGCCGTCCGCCGACACCACGCGCAGCGTCCGTCTCTCCGTCGACCCCGACCGGCCGGAAGGCCGCGGCATGAGCGGCACGGCGTTCCGCACCCGCCAGCCCTGCATCAGCAACGACTATCTCAACGACGATCGCGTTCGCGTATTCCACCCCATCGTCCGCGCCGATGGCGCACGGTCGGGTGCGGCGTTCCCGCTGGTCGCGCATGATCAGGCCGTTGGCGTCATGATCTACATGTCGACCGAACCGGGCACTTTCACGACCGAGTTCGTCGAGCTGCTGCAGCGTCTCGCCCACAACGTCTCCTTCGCGATGGAGAATTTCGATCGGGCAGACGAGAAGAACGAAGCTGACGAGCGGATCGAATATCTCGCCTCGCACGATAGCCTGACCGACCTGCCGAACCGCGAGACGTTCAACGGGCTGCTGCGCGAGGCGATCGACGAAGCTCAGCGCCACGATCACCGCTTTGCGGTACTGTTCATCGACCTCGACCGTTTCAAGGTGATCAACGATTCGCTGGGCCACGAGGCCGGCGACCTGCTCCTGCTCGAAGTGGCGAACCGGTTGCGCGGTGCGCTGCGGGCAAGCGACGTGGTGGCGCGGCTCGGCGGCGACGAATTCGTGGTGATCCTCGACCAATGCGGCGAGATCGACGACGTCCAGCGCATCGCGTCCGGGCTGCTGGCGGCGCTCGCCGAGCCCATGGAGCTGGCCGGCCACGAGTGCCACACCACGGCTTCGATCGGCATCGCGATGTACCCGGCCAACGGCTCCGACGCGCAGACGCTGACCAAGAACGCCGACATGGCGATGTATCTCGCCAAGGAGGACGGCAAGAACGGCTGTCGCTTCTTCTCCAAGGAAGTGAAGACGCAGTCGATCGAGCGGCTGTCGCTGGAGAGCGCGCTGCGCCGGGCGCTGGAGCGCGACCAGTTCTCGCTGAACTACCAGCCCAAGGTGGACATGGAGACCGGCCAGATCACCGGCGTGGAAGCGCTGCTGCGCTGGACCCACCCCGATCTCGGCAGCATTTCGCCGGCGCAGTTCATTCCACTTGCGGAAGAAACCGGGCTGATCGTGCCGATCGGCCGCTGGGTGGTGAAGGAGGCCTGCGCGCAGGCCATGGCCTGGCAGCGCCGCGGCCTGCTGCCGGTGTCGATGGCGGTCAACCTGTCGCCGCGGCAGTTCGCCGACGAGCATCTGTTGCAGGACGTCGACGAGGCACTGGCCGCAAGCGGCATGTCTCCGGTGCTGCTCCAGCTGGAAGTTACCGAGAGCATGATGATGCGCAACGTCGGGCGCGCGCTGAAGGTGCTCGACGCCATCCAGAGCCGTGGCATCCGCCTCGCCATCGACGATTTCGGCACCGGCTATTCGTCGATGTCCCTGATGAAGCATTTCCCGATCGACACCATCAAGATCGACCGCTCCTTCGTGCGCGACTTGCCGCAGGATTCGGAAGACCAGGCTATCGCACAGGCGATCATCAGCATGGGCAAGGCGCTCGGCATGACGGTCGTCGCTGAAGGCGTCGAGAACGCCGAACAGGAGGCGTTCCTGCGCACCCACGGCTGCGACGAGATGCAGGGCTTCCTGATCTCGAAGCCGCTGCCGGCGCGGGAGATGGCCGAACTGCTGCGGCCGATGGTCCTGCCTGTTGCGCCGCCGCTCCAGCCGGAGCCCGATCTGGGCGCGGCCGAAGCCGCCGCGTCACGGCTGAAACGCGCTGCCGTCTGACGGCTGCGGATGCAGTTCGCGGAGGTCCTCTTCCCTGATTGCCGCCTTGCACGGAAAATCATCCGGCCAGGCAAGCGAGGTTTGTTCGGCGAACAGCGTGAGAAGGGTATGCGCGCCTTCGGCAAAGCTCGAGCCGTCGCCCAGGCCGAGTTCACGACACCAGGCCTGCCGCATCGGTTCGCGCGCGTCGAACACCGCCATCGCCGGTCCCCACCACCAGGCCGGTGCCGGCGAGCGTTTGTCCTCGGGCACGGCATGCCAGAGGACGAGCTCGCCCATCACGCGCTCGAATTGCAGGCTTGCGGCCTGATGCATTCGTGCTCCTTGGGCCGCGCCTGAAAGCAGGCCGATGCGCGGACTCGATTGTGGCCTTCGCTGTGAAAAATCGGCTCGCGCTGTTGGTCGAGCCACGTGTGCCGCTTCCATTGGCGGCCAAGGGCGGCCGGCATGGTCGCCGCCGCTGACTGTGACAATCTCTTTAGCCGCTAAGGGTCCCGACCAGCAAGGATAATACGGCGCCTAGCGCGATTTGAGTGGATGCGCTTTCTGGTGCCAGGCCCAGGCGGTCCGGATCACGGTGGAGAGGTCGGAGTGGCGCGGCGCGAAGTTCAGCACTTTTCGCGCGGCGGAGGGGTCGGCGACCAGATAAGTGGGATCGCCGGCGCGGCGCGGCTTGACGGTGTGCGGCACCTCGCGCCCGGTTTCCCGCCGGATCGCGTCAAGGATCTCCCGCACGGAGAAGCCCGCACCGGTTCCGAGATTGAAACTGCCGCCGGAATGTCCTTCCTCCAGCAGCTTCAACGCCGCAAGGTGCGCGGCCGCCAGGTCGGTCACGTGGACGTAGTCACGGATCGCGGTGCCGTCGGGCGTGGCGTAGTCGTCGCCGAACAATGCGAAATCGACATGTCCCTGGAGTGCCATCATGGCGCGCGGAATGAGGTGGGTTTCGTTGTCACGCAGCTCGCCGATGCCGCCGGCCGGATCGGCGCCGCTGGCATTGAAATAGCGCAGGCAGAACGCGCCGAAGCCATAGGCCGCGCGATAATCGGCGAGCATGCGCTCGATCATCCATTTCGACGCGCCGTAGGGATTGATCGGCGCGCAGGGGAAGTCTTCCGGCAGTGCCTTGGAATCGGCGTTACCGTAGACGGCGCCGGTCGAGGAGAACACGATGCGCCGGCAGCCAGCACTCCGCATCGCCTGCAGCAGCGACAGCGTGCCCTGGACGTTGTTGACGTAGTATTTCTGCGGGTCGGTCATGGACTCGCCGACGAGGCTTGCCGCCGCGAAATGCATCACCGCCGTGACCTTGTGCTCGGCGAAGGCGCGCGCCAGCGCCGCGCCGTCGAGCAGATCGCCGGCGATCAGCGGGCCGGCGACGAAGTTGCGATGGCCCGTCGAAAGATTGTCATAAACGACGGGTTGATAACCGGCGGCAGTCAGGGCGCGGCAGGCATGCGAGCCAATGTAGCCCGCGCCTCCTGTGACGAGGACGATCGGTCGGTCGGTCATGTCGTCGTCTACTCAGCGATTGAAGGGCCGGTTGCGGCTGAAGAGAAGATAGAGCGCGCGGGGGTTGGTGGTCAAATAGCGCCAGAAGAGGCGGCGAGGCTCGAGCACGGTGCGCCAGGCCCATTCCAGCCCGACCTTCTGCATCCATTGCGGCGCGCGCGGGCGGCTGCCCGACAAGAAATTGAACAGGCCGCCGGATGTCTTGATGACGCCGACATTGGTGAGTAACGGCGTGTATTCCTCGACGAATGCCTGCTCGTTTGGAACGCCCAGCGCAACCCACAGATAGTCGGGTGCGAGCGCGTTGATCTCCTCGACCTTCGCACGTAGCGCATCGCCGCGCAGATAACCGTGGCTGTAGCCGACGATTTTGAGATTGGGATACATCTTCTGGACGTTCTCGACCGCAGCGGCATTCTCGGCCTCGCTGGCGCCGAACATGTAGAAGGTGCGGCCGACCGCTTCAGCCTTGCGCGCGACGACGTGAAACAGGTCCGTCGTGGCGACGCGCTCGGGCAGCGGAAACCAGGATTGCAGTCTGGAGGCCGCCACCAGCGGCTGACCGTCGGCGTTGATGAGGTCTGCGCCGCGGAACAGGCGTTCGGTCTCCGGTTCGGTCGAGCACCGCGCCAGCACCTCGCCATTGGCCGAGGTCAGGTGCAGCGGACGTCCGATGCGATGGCGCGGATCGGTCGCTTCGATCATGAAATCGGCGGTCGCTTCCAGGTCGAGCGCGGCCATGCGAAGGCCGCCGATGGTGATCCGCGGCACCTCGGCGGTTGCGGCACGGCCATCCTGATTGATGCGGCGCTCAAGCATATTGTCTGCCTCGCTGGCGCGCTTGGGCCATAGGGGTGAGCTCGTCGAGCACGACGCCGACGAGCTTGCGCTCGGCGCGGCCGAGCGTGTTCAATATCTCTTCCAGGCCGTCGTTGATGTCGAGGCTGGTCGGTAGCACCGCCACCACCGCGTCGACGTCGTCGAGCAGCTTGCGGCTGCCGGCCGTGAGTGGCGCCGCGGGACCGTCGAGGATGACGAGGTCGTAGCCGCCGGCGGAGCGGGCCTGCGTGATCGCCTTGCGGATGGCCTCGGTGGCCTTGCCGGCGTCGTTCTCGCCGGCCGGCAATACCGAGATGCCGTTGACCGTCTTGATCTCGCGCGCGGCCTTGCTGCCGATCGAGAGCCAGCCGAGCTTGCTCGGCTCGACCTTGCCGGAACGGTTGACCTTGTTCGAGAGCGAGTGTGCCTGATGGTCGGCATCGATCATCAAAACGCGAGCGCCGTCGCGCGCGGCTGCGAGTGCGAAATTCAGCGCGGTCACGCTGCGCCCGGTGGTCTCACCGGCACCGACGAGCGCGATGACCGGCATCGCCTTGCCGCCGGCGCGCCGGGTTACCGCGGTGCGCATGTCGCGCCAGGCGTTGAGCAGCGTCGTCAGCGGAAAGCCGGGGCGCAGCGTCGGCCAGCCCAGCCGGGTAAGATCGACGCCGTCGCCACCGGTGGCGAGAATGGCACCGAGCGTGTGGATGACGTCGGCTTCCTGGAGCCGCGCGATCAGCGGCTTTTCGATCAGGGGCTTTTCGGCGATCGAAGGTTGCAGCGGTGGCGCGGCGAGTTCCGGCAGAGCGGACACGACTTCCGGGATTCGTGAATCCTGCTCGGCCCGCGCAGTCTCCGGAGCCCGCGACGTCTCCGGAGTCCGGGGAGCTTGCGGCGCCGGAGTGCGATTGGGACGGGCGGGCGCGGACGCGGGTGCGCCGGCGAGCAGCAGCTCGGCTGCGACGAACCAGCTCGCAGCAGCGATTGCGCCGACGGTGAATCCGATCATGGCGAACATGCTCATCGCCGGCGGGAACGAGCGCCGCTGCGGCACCGTCGCTTCGCCGATGATTCGGGCCGCCGAGGTGTTCAGCGTCTCCTGCTCCTCGGTCTCGCGCGAGCGCTTGAGGAAGGACTGATAGACGTCGCGGCTGGCATCGGCCTCGCGCTCCAGTTCGCGCAGACGCACGGCGGCCTGGCTGAGCTGGACGCTTTGTCGCTTCTGCGCCTCCAACGCCCGGTTGAGCGAGGCTTCAAAGTCGCGGGCTCGCGTCAGATCGTTCTTGGCGGACTGGGCGAAGCGGTCGATCTCTTCGTTGATGGTGCGCTTGAGATCCTCGACCTGCTTCTCGGTCTGGCGCAGCGCCGGGTGGCGCGGGCCGAGCTCGCCGGCCTGCTCCGCATATTTCTTGCGCGCGTCGGCGTATTGCGCTCGCAGGTTCGCGATGGTCGGCGATTGCAGTGTCTCGGTGTTCGCGCCGGCATCTGCTGTGGTGCGGCGGCTCGCCTCGATCTGGTCCAGGCGCGCCTGCGCATCCATCGTCGCCGCGCGGGCGGCTGAAAGCCGCTGGTTGCTGGCGGAAAGCTGCTGGTCGCTGATCAGCGCGTCCTGGGTGCCGACGAAATTGTTCTGGGCCTTGTAGGTCGCGAGCACGGTCTCGGCGTTGCGCAGCCGCTCGCGCAGCTCCTTCAGGCGGCCGGAGAGATCGTTGGTGGCGCGCCGCGCGGCCGAAGCCTGCGAGTTGCGGGATTCCATCAGGTAGGCGCTGGTCAGCGTGTTGGCGAGCATCGCCGCCTTCGCCGGATCGGTCGACCAGACCTCGATGTCGACGATGAAGCTCTTCTCGGTCTTGCGGATCGTGATGTGCCGGTTCAGCGCCTCGAGGGCCGCCAGCTGCACTTCCTTCTTCTCCGCGGCGGAGGGCGCGCGGGGCTGAAGGCCGATCAGGCCGAGCAGCGACGACATCAGGCTGTTGCCGTCACCGCCGCCGCCGAATTCGGGATCCTTGTCCAGATTGGCCTGCTGGATCACCTGCAGCAAGACGCTGTTCGAGGTGATCAGGCGCGCCTGGCTCTCGACCACCATCGACATGCCGGAGACATCCTGCGCGCGCGGCGTGAGCTCGCGATCAACGAGTTGAAGCTCGCGCGGATCGACGTAGAGCTGGGCAGTGGCGGTATAGCGGGGTGTCAGGCTCTTGCCAGCGGTGACGGCAAGCGTCGCACCGAGGAGCGCCGCAGCGGCAATCGCGATCTTCCGTCGCCAGAGCAGGTTGACGAGCTCCAGCACGTTGAAGCCGGTCTGGGGCCGCTGCTGCGGGGCCTCCGGTCGGGCCAGATCTATCGGCTGGTTATAGTCAAGCATGAGCCCCAGCTTTCATTCCAACTATCGCGTGCTGAGGGGTTAGTCTTCGTTTCTTGCCACGCACCAGGGATATAGGTGCCCAATCAACGCAACAGGGAAAATTAACCATACTCATTGAGGGACTATTCACCGAAATGGCAAACAAAGCGTTTAAGCGCAGGCCACTCTTCGACGCATCGCCGTGACATGCGGGATCGCGGGGTCCCTCGGAGATTAACGGTTCGTTACCGCGCGCTGCGTGGCCGCGGAGCTTCGCTCTCCTTGCGACCGGGCGCGCGCGTGTCATGGCTGTCAGCTCTTCCGCAGGATGACGTGATAGTCGCCGCGGCGGACATCGGTCCCGCGCGGAAGCACGGCGTTCATGACAGAGGCGCCGGCGTCGACCAGGGCTGCGAACAGCGGCTTGCGCCGGCGCATCTCGGGATAGCGTGGGCTTTCGACCTCACGGCGGTAGATCATCTCCAGACCGTTGGCGGCAGCGAACGCTTCGAGCCTCGGCAGCGTCACCAGGGGATGGAAGAAGGTCGGGAACGGCGGCTCGCCCGGCAGGCCGGCATCCTTGATGCCGCGGATATTCCGGTAGAACCAGACGTGGAACCAGTGCGGCGAGTATTTGGTGACGACGCCGGACAGCGAGTGCGGATTGGGTGCGCCGATCAGGATCATCCCGCCCGGCTTGAGCGCGTCGCGGAAGTTCAGCAGCGCGGCATCGACCTGGGGCAGATGCTCGATCACGTTGTAGCAGATCACCAGATCGAAGCTTTCGCGGCCGAAGCGGTAGGTCTGAACGTCGCCGAGGATCGCTTCGTCCGCATAGCTGTTGTTGCGCACCTGCTCCTCGTCGATGTCGACGACCGTGACCTTGCTGCGGCTCAGCAATTCCGGCGGCAGAACGCTGCACGAGCCGCCGCCGGCCTCATAGGTGGCGAGCTGGCCCTGCGGCAGTTCGCGGCGCAGCAAATCGTGGACGGCGAGCAGGCTGTCGCGGGCTTCACCGGGGACGAGATCGTGCAGCGCCTGAGCGGGCGCAGCGGCCGCGGCCATCGGGATCGTCGTGGCTGTCGCGAAATCAATCGTGGCTGGCTTGTTCATATTTTCTGACCGCGCTTGTTCGACTCAAATTTACAGGAAAAATCCCGCATGCCCGTAGAGCAAATCCGATGCCGCGACGCTTCACCCGTCGCGGTGCTTACGGTCGGGTTAATGCGCACAGGCGTTAACTACCGTATCGTCCGCGCCGGCCGCCATTGGCACGGTGGACCGCGAATTGCAGTATCACGCGCGCAGGGTTTCGCAGGAGAAACACGCGAAAGCGGTTAAGCGTATGGACGGCGGGAGATCGGCCTGGTGCCGTGACGAGCCTCGCGACGGCCGTTCGTTTCGGGACGCATTTGTCCCGCGGCGATGTGCCGTCGTGGGACGGCACCGATCCGCGGGATCGAAGCAGGGCTTTTTCAACACATCTCGGACATCTAGAGCGTCATGACATTGATCCCGACAGACCTGTCCGCCGCGCGCATCTCGGATGCCGTGCGCGATCCCAATCGGGAGATCGCGGCGAGCTCCCGGGTCATCGACCTGTCGGTCGGCATCGTCGTCTGCATTCCCTGCTTTCGCCGCCCGCAGCACCTGCGGCTGACGCTGGACTCGCTCGCCAGCCAGCGCACCCCGCGCTCCTTCGCCGTCGTCATGGTCGAGAACGACGCGGCGGGACGGGAAAGCGCGCCGGTCGCCGCGGAGTATCTCGCCGCCGGCAGGCTCCAGGGCGTCTGCCTGGTCGAGAGGCGGCAGGGAAACTGCCAGGCGATCAACGCCGCGTTCGAGACGGCGCAGGCGCTGTTTCCCGCCGCGACCCGCTTCCTGATGATCGACGACGACGAGATCGCCTCGCCCGACTGGCTCGAGCTGATGGTTCGCACTGCGGAGGCCACCGGAGCCGACGTGGTCGGCGGGCCGGTGCTCCCGGTCTTCGACGACGACAGCAGGCCCTGGCTTGCGCGCCATCCCGCCTTCCGTCCCGCCTATGACTACAGCGGCGCGGTGCCGCTGATCTATGGCTGCGGCAACTGCCTGATCACGCGGGCGGCGTTCGAGCGGTTCGACCGCCCCGCCTTCGACCTGCGCTTCAACTTCCTCGGCGGCGGCGACTGCGACTTCTTCGTGCGATGCCGTGATGCCGGCATGACATTCCACTGGACGGCGGAGGCGGTCATCACGGAGACGGTGCCGCAAAGCCGGACCAGCCTCGGCTGGATCGCAAAGCGAGGCCTGCGCATCGGCGCGATCAACTATCGCGTGCAGTCCAAGGCCGCGCAGGGCGCGGCGGCGCGGGTGCGGGTGTTTGTGCAGATGCTCGCAAGGTTGCCGTTGTCGCTGGTGCGCACGGCCGGCCTGCTGCCATCGTCGAAGGCCGTCGTGGCGATGCATCCCGTGATGGTCGCGCTCGGCTCCGTGCTCGCGGCGTTCGGCATCGAGCCGAAGCCCTACGAAGCCTCGAAGATCGTGTCCTGATGCCGCAGGATTAGATGCCGAAGCAGGCGAGGGCGATCCTGGCCGCGGCGCGCGGCAGCGATTTGAGCGAACGGCGGCCGACCATCCCGAGATAGGCGAAGGCATCGCGATATCGACCGAAGCGGACCGCCTGCATCGCCGAATAAGTGACGAGATGGACCTCGGCGGCCCGGCGCAGCCCGGCTGCCGTGCCGACGGGCAGTCTTGCCATGATCAGTCCGTCGTCGAACACCCGCGCGATCGCCGGGAAGAAGTCCTGCGGCGTCCGCACGGCGGCATTCATGGTGTTGGCGGTATGCAGGCGGTAGTCGAGCAAAAGCTTTGGCGCGAATTCGAACTCGCCGATCGCGGCGAGCCGGCACCAGCAGTGCCAGTCCTCGCAATATCTGAGCGAGACGTCGAAGCCGCCGATGGCGCGGAAAGCCTCCGCACGTGCGAGCGCAAGGCCGCCATTGACGATGAAGTTGCCGGCCGCGAGCCGCGCCAGCACGTCGCCGGACGGTTTGCGGCGTCCTTTCAACATATCCCGCCGGCCGATCTGCCGTCCCTCGCTGTCGATCGTGTTGTAGTCGCCGTAGACGAGAACCGCGCGGGGAGCACCGCGCGCAGCCGCAAGCAGCGCCCCGACCGCGCCTGGGCGCAGGCGGTCGTCGGCATCGAGGAAGAGCAGCCACTGACCGCTCGCATGTCGCGCGCCGAGATTGCGCGCGGCCGAGACGCCGGCGGAGTCGTTGCTGATCAGGCGCAGCCGCGGGTCACGAATGGCGCGGACGATGGCGGTGGTGTCGTCGGTCGAGCCGTCGTCCACGACGATCACTTCGTCGACCTCGCCTTGCGCCAGTGCGCTGGCGAGGGTTTCCGCGACATAGGCCGCGACGTTCTTGGCCGGAATCACGACGGACACCGAGATGGTCGAGCCGACCTGCAGCGGTTGGCGCGCCGCCGGATCGATCCGTGACGAGGCCGGCAATTCGAGAACGTCTTCGGCGGTGATCAAGCTGGGGCTCGTCTTTTAAGGATCTGTTAACCAGGGCGCATTGGCGATGCGATCGATCGCAACCGAGGCCGCGGCGAATGATACTCGCATTGCGGACAAAATCGCTGTCGCGAACGCCGGCGCCGCGGCGGTTTCGTAGATTAGCGTTAAGCCGCCGGCATTAAGCCTGTGGCAAATTTGGAAGAGTGCGACAGCCGGTCCCATGCGAGAATGCGCACCTGGCTGCCGCGGATGGACCCAGTGCCCGCAAACACATTCGACCACGATCCCGACGACATGATCCTCAACCTCTTCTACGAGGACAAGGACGATCGCTGGTTTCCCGGCGACCGGCATCTGCGGCGCATGGCGCGCCGCATGCTGCTCGGTGAGCCGAGGATGAGCGGCCAGCTGCGGGTGTTCCTTAATCTCTGTGCGGGCCTCGATCGGCTCGGCATCCGCTACCGCGTCAACGACTACGGCTACATCGCGCGGCATCCCGACGAGCTCGCCTGCATCATCGGCCGCACCTTCCTGCTCGACAAGTTCGCGTGGAAGAATCCGATCCTGCTCGGTGTCGCCGCGCACAATCATCCGCTCGACGATCCCGACCTGTTCAAGCGCCTGCCGGTCAAGAAGGTCGTGGTGCCCGGCCCGTGGTACGTCGACATGTACCGGCCGCATTGGCCCGACACGGAGGCCTGGCCGGTCGGCATCGACACGGATCTGTGGGCACCGTCGCCGACGTCGCAAAAGAGCGTCGACGTCCTGATCTACGACAAGGTGCACTGGGACCGCGAGCGCTATGCGCCGGAGCTGATCGAGCCCGTCCGCGCCCGGCTCGCCAGGGAAGGCCGCTCGTTCATCGAGCTGCGTTACGGCAGCTACAAGGAAGAAGACTATCAGACAGCTCTCGCGCAATCGCGTGCGATGATCTTCCTGTGCCAGAACGAGAGCCAGGGCATCGCCTATCAGCAGGCCCTGTCCTGCGGTGTGCCGGTGCTCGCCTGGGATCCGGGCGGGCCCTGGCGCGACCCCGATTATTATCCGCATCGCGTCCAGTTCGCGCCGGTGTCGTCGGTGCCGTACTGGGATGATCGTTGCGGTGCCAGATTCGCGGACACCGACGGGTTCGAGGCGGGCTGGGACGATTTCTGGGCCGGGTGCGCCGCCGACAAGTTCGATCCGCGGGGGTATGTCCTCGACAATCTCACGCTGGAGCAGCGCGCGCTGCAATATTACGAGATCGCGCGGAGCATCGTGCGGAAGCCGGCGGTATCGCAGACACCGGGTAGAGTGGTTGACGAATGCTTAACAGGGATGGGCTAAGACCTGAAGTTTCCCCGGCCTCATTACCTGCCTTGAGCCATGGACCGCAGCGCCGCCGAGATCACTGACGTCGAGACCCGATCGTTCGGTCACGTCCTGCGCGATGGCCTTGCGGAGCTGAATGCCGTGCGGGCCGCGCGTTGTCTCGTCGCGGTCGCGGCGCTGCTTCTCGTGCTGGTGACGCTCGATCCGTTTCCCGACCTGCGCAACGCGGACGTCACCACCGTCGTCGGCGGACGCATGGCGCTCACCTATGTCTCCTGGGGGCTGCTGGCCGCGGTCGCGGTGCTGTTCGTCGCCGCCACGGATGCGCCCGCGCTGAAGAGCTTGATGACGCCGCTGCATCTTTGCCTGGTCGGCTGGCTGTTGATCAACATCGCCCTCTCCGAGAGCCGCGGCGTTTCGATGCAGCGCTTTGTGCTCGCGGCCAGCGTGATGTCGCTCGCGGTCCTTTTGCCGTTGCTGCCGCCGACGCAGCGCGGATTCAACCTTTGTCTCGGCGGCGCGGCGCTCGTGCTGCTCGTCCTCTGCTATCTCGGCGTCTTCCTCGCCCCGCAATACTCGATCCACACGGCGCTCGATGTCACCGAGCCGCAGCTGGCCGGCGACTGGCGCGGCAGCTTTGGCCACAAGAACATCGCCTCGCCGGTGATGACCATCCTGGTCTATGTCGGCATTTACCTGTGCGGCGTCGGGTCGTTCGTGATGGGACCGACGATCGCCGCGCTGGCCGGCATCTTCTTGATCTTCACCGGCGGCAAGACGTCGTCGGTGCTGTGTCTTGCGATCTACGCGCTCGCCTCGCTGGTCTATGTCACGCCGAGCCTGTGGCTGAAGCGGATCATCTGCTTCGTGCCGCTGGTCGTGATGAACCTGCTGACGGTCGGCAGTGTCATGAGCCCGGCGCTCGGCGCCATGACGCGGCTGCTTCCGCTCGATCCGACCTTCACCGGCCGTTCCGCGATCTGGGAGTTCGCGCTCGCGGCCGTTGCCGAGAAGCCGATCATCGGCCACGGCTATGCGGCTTTCTGGGACGACGTGACCGCAAGGCAGACCACCCAGGGCGCCGAATGGGCGACGTCCGCGGCGCACAGCCACAACAGCTATCTCGATCTTGCGGTCACCATCGGTCTGCCGGGGCTGTTGCTCGTGATCCTCATCTTCGTGCTTGCGCCGCTCGCCAATTTCCAGTCGGCGCAGGCCCATAATCGGAGTGGCGCGCTGGCGAAGCTGTTCCTGACCGTGTGGCTGTTCGGGCTGTATTACGGGGCCACCGAAACCTTCCTGCTCGAACGGCAGAATCCGATCTGGTTCATGTTCGCGATGGCCGTGGCCGGCCTGCACTTCCTGGCGAGGTTCCAATGCGTCGAGCAAACGGAACAGCGCGCTGACAGCTTGTCGCAGCCGGGACGGCCGTAGTGGCATCGGCTTAACGATATGCAGCGGCGTCACTTGTGGTCTGCGGCAAACATAATCTATCTGGAAACATTCGGTAATCGTATGTTGCGCGGATGACGTTCCTCAGCGTCGAGAAGCCAGATGGTCTTGTGTCCAGCACGTCGGGGATCGCGGTCGATTTCCTTCGCGACTGGCGGCACGCCGCGCTGCGCCCGAGCGCCGGGCACCGCACGGCTTTCCAGCATGGCCACTGGCTCGGCGCGTGGTACGAGGCGTTCCACGATCTCGCGCCGCTGATCGCAGTCGTCTCCGATGTTGCGACCGGCAAGGATATCGCAATGGTGCCGATGATCAGCCACGTCAGGCGCGGCATCCGCATCGTCGAATTCGCCGACCTCGGCGTTTCCGACAACAACGCGCCGATCCTGGCGCTCGATGCCGCGTTGGACGCGGTTGCCACGGATGCGATCGGCAAGGCGCTGATCGACGCGTTGCGCGCGCTGCCCGACCGCTTCGACCTGCTGCGTCTGAAGAAGATGCCGGCCCAAATCGGCGGCAAGCCGAACCCGCTGGTGTCGCTCGGCCGGGTCGGATCCTGCTCGCTCAACGGCAATCTCGTGCTGACGGGCGACGACTACGAGGACTACCAGGCCTCGATCAAGCGCATGCAGATGCCGCGCTGCTGGCGCGTCTTCAGCCGTCATGCCGGCGCGCGATTCGAGATCGCCACTGATGTCACGCGTGCGCGCGAGCTGCTGGACGTGATGGATGTCCAGCAGCAGGCGCGCATGCGCAAGCTCGGCTCGCGCTTCGTCCTCAACGACGAAGCCCATGCCAGGTTCTATCGCGAGGTCGCCCGCCAGGGCGTCGCGGACGGCTATGCCGTCATTTCGGCGCTGGTGTGCGACGAGACCGTCGTCGCCACCACCCTCGGCGTCAGGTCTGGTGCGACCTATTTCCTGCTGCGCATCAGCCACGCCGGCGATTCCTGGTCGAGCTGCTCGCCGGGGCTGCTGGTCACGGAGCGCACCATGGCGACGCTGCATGCGGAGGGCGTGCGCCGCTTCGACCTCAGCATCGGCAACCAGGGCTACAAGCGCCGTTTCGGCGCCGAGCCCGTGCCGCTGACCGATGTCAGCGTTGCGCTGTCCTGGCGCGGGATGCCTTACGCATGGCGCGACCATGCCGCGCAGGGCCTGCGCGGTCGCCACCCCAGGCTCGCCGCCCTCGCGGCACGGGCGATGGGCAAGGGGGCACGCTGACAGGCGCCGTCGTTTTGTCCGTCATCCACGAAGGCCCGCACGAAAGGCGTCCAGCAATGCGCGGCCCTGCGGCCAGGCGCCGAGCCCGCTCGACGCATTGATATGACCGAG
This sequence comes from Bradyrhizobium sp. Bra78, assembly GCF_024519855.1. Taxonomy (NCBI): domain Bacteria; kingdom Pseudomonadati; phylum Pseudomonadota; class Alphaproteobacteria; order Hyphomicrobiales; family Nitrobacteraceae; genus Bradyrhizobium; species Bradyrhizobium sp. Bra78. The sequence continues at coordinate 152,322 of NZ_JALJRE010000004.1, forward strand.
TTCACCCGGCACGATCAGAGCGGATTGCCAGGCGCGCGCAAATTTCTCACTTTTCTCGAGTCCGCCATAGGGATCATTCGTGCTCGCGATGATGAGCGAGGGAAAGCGCAGCGGGCTGTTCGGCAGCGGCCTGAACGAAACGGCCTGGACGGGAAAATTGGCGCCATCCGGATCGGGGACAGCGACCAGAAAGGCGCCTGCGATCGCGGGGGGGAGGCGCGCGGCCCAGTGCGCGACCAGCAGGCAGGCGAGGCTATGTGCGACCAGCACCGGCGGCTTCGCGCAGCGCCTGACTGTCCGCTCAAGGGATTGTTCCCAGTCGTCGAGGTCGGGCTGGTCCCAGCTCGCCGGCTGAAATCGCGTGAAGCGCGCGTCGGTGCGCTCCCAGATCGTCTGCCAATGGGTCTCTCCGGAGCCGCCGAGGCCAGGCAAGGTGATGATGTCGTGCATGATCGTTCCGTGATATCTGAGATGGAGGCGCAGTGTGGCCGGTCACGGTCCTGCATCACATGGCAAGTCATCGGCGGAATCGATCATCTGCCGATGATCTCAAGGCGGAATGGAGAATTTTGTTGGATCGCTTCGGGAGGATCGACGCCAAGGACTTGAAGATCCTGGAGGCGCTGCAGGCCAATGCGCGGGTGCCGCTGTCCGAGCTTGGGCGTTCCGTCGGATTGTCCCAGCCGGCCGTCTTCGAGCGCGTCAAGCGGCTCGAGGAAGCCGGCATCATCGAGGGCTATGGCGCCCGGATCAATTCGCGCGCGCTTGGCCTCGGCCTGATGGCGCTGGTGCGCCTGCGCACCACGCATGAGCACATCAAGACCTGCCTCAAACGGTTCGCTGAGATCCCCCACATCATCGAGGTCCATCGCGTCACCGGCGATGACTGCTTCGTGCTCAAGGTGCTCGTTCCGGCGCCCGAGGATCTGGAGACGATCGTGGATCGTATTGCCGGCTTTGGCGCCGTCACCACCTCGCTCGTGCTGCGTAGCGAACCGGTGCGGCCGATCGGCAAAGACCTCATCAGGAAGCAAGCCGAACGCGGTTGAGGCGTGTCCCGCGCGATCGACAGGTCACCGCGCCGTCACGATTGCGCCGAGCTTCCGGTTGTCGCGTGTGTCGTGTTATCGCCGGCGGATCACGCCTTCGTGCAGCCTGCGCAGTGAAAGCGGCCGCGTGAGGCCCTGAAAAGGCTGCGGCAATACCAGCGCCGTGCCAGTGCCTGGGCGGGCCTGCGGATCATCTGCGCGATCAACAAGAGTTCGAAAGCCATTCGTAACGCATTTGGTTGGTGAGATATTCTGTCCACAAAGATGGGGCGGCATTCCCGAGAGAGAATGCCGCCCGCGTCGCATCAGCCATGCAGTCGGTCGTGGAGCTTTGCCGTGCAGCTCAGCCATGGAGTTTCCTGGCGGTCTCCGCGATCTGGCGGCCCTGATAGCGCGCGCCCGCGAGTTCGTTGACGCTGGGCTGGCGGCTGCCGTCGCCGCCGGTGATCGTGGTGGCGCCGTAGGGTGCGCCGCCGGTGACCTCGTCGAGCTTCATCTGGCCGGCAAAACCGTAGTTCAGGCCGACCACGACCATGCCGAAATGCAGGAGGTTGGTGATGATCGAGAACAGCGTCGTCTCCTGGCCGCCGTGCTGGGTCGCAGTCGCCGTGAAGGCGCCGCCGACCTTGCCGTGCAGGGCACCCTTGGCCCAGAGCCCGCCGGCCTGGTCGAGGAAGTTGGCCATCTGCGAGGCCATCCGCCCGAAACGGGTGCCGGTGCCGACGATGATCGCATCGTAATTGGCGAGGTCCTCGATCTTGGCGATCGGCGCGGCCTGGTCGACCTTGTAGTACGAGGCCTTGGCGACTTCGGCCGGCACCAGTTCGGGTACGCGCTTGATGTCGACGGTGGCACCGGCTTCGCGCGCGCCTTCGGCGACGGCATTGGCCATCGCTTCGATGTGGCCATAGGCGGAATAATAAAGGACGAGAACTTTGGTCATGATGGTCTCCGTTGTGTGGGTTCGATGCGCCGAGTTGTGCTGTTCGTTGTCATTGCCGGGCCTGACCCGGCAATCCAGCGCGCTTCGAAAGGCGCCCTACGAAGGTGATGGATGCCCGGCTCAAGGCCGGGCATGACGGGTTGTTGCGTCGTTACGCCGCGTCGACGAGCACGATCTCGGAATCTTCCAGTGCCGTGATCTTCAGCCTGTCCTCGTCGCGGATCGCGGCGCCGTCGCGGGCGTTGACGCGCACGCCGTTGATCTCGACCGACCCCGCCGCGGGCACGAGATAAAGGTGCCGCGACTTCTGCGGATCGTACTCGGCGCTCTCGCCGGCTTTCAGCGTGGTCGCCAGCACCCGTGCATCGGCGCGGATCGGTAGCGCGTCCGCATCGTCCTGGAAGCCGCTCGCGATGGTGACGAGCTTGCCGGAACGGTCCGCCTTCGGAAACGGTTTCGAGCCCCAGGTCGGCTGTCCCCCGCGCGCGGTCGGCTCGATCCAGATCTGGAAGATCCGCGTCCTGGTCGGCTCGAGATTGTACTCGGAGTGGCGGATGCCGCTGCCCGCGCTCATCACCTGCACGTCGCCCGCCTCGGTGCGGCCCTCGTTGCCGAGGCTGTCCTGGTGAGTGATCGCACCCTCGCGCACATAGGTGATGATTTCCATGTTGGCGTGGGGATGGGCGGGAAAGCCGGTGTTCGGCGCGATCTCGTCGTCGTTCCATACCCGCAAGGCGCCGTGACCCATGTTGTTCGGGTCATAGTGGCTGGCGAAGGAGAAGTGATGCTTGGCCTTGAGCCAGCCGTGGTCGGCGCCGCCGAGCCTGTCGAAAGGTCTGAGTTCGATCATCTGCGTAATTCCTTTTGGTGAGGGGGCGCCTTGATCAGGCGCCGAACCCGCCGTCGACGTTGAGCACGGTGCCGGTGACGAAGGAGGCTTCGGGGCTGGCGAGGAAGACGACGCCGGCGGCGACTTCCTCGGGGCGGCCGAAGCGCTGCAGTGCGTGCTGCTTGCGCTGGGTCTCAGCGAACTCGCCGCCGTCCTTCGGGTTCATGTCGGTGTCGATCGAGCCGGGCTGCACCACGTTCACGGTGATGCCGCGCGGGCCGAGGTCGCGTGCCGCGCCCTTGGTGTAGCCGACCACGGCCGCCTTGGTCGCGACGTAATCGGCAAGGCCCGGGAACGAGGCGCGATCGGCCAGCATCGAGCCGACGGTGACGATGCGGCCGCCTTCTCCCATCAACTGTGACGCTGTGCGGATCGCGGCGATCACACCATGCACGTTGATCGAGTCCTGGCGCGCCAGCGCGTCGGTATCCGCGTTCAAATCATCGATCGCGCCGCCGGCGGCGACGCCGGCATTGTTGACGAGGATGTCGAGATGACCGAACTCCTTCGCGACGTCCTTGACGAGCTGGGTGACGTCCTTGGCCGAAGCCTGATCGGCCTTGAAAGCGCGCGCCTTGACGCCGCGGGCCTTCAGCTCGCTGACGACCGCTTCAGCCTTTTCGGGCGAGGCAACATAGCTGATGGCGACATCGGCACCTTCGTCGGCAAGAGCGCGGGCCGATGCCGCGCCGATGCCGCGGGAGCCGCCGGTGACGAGTGCAACCTTGCCTGAGAGCTTCTTGGTCATTGGATTTCTCCATTCCTGTATGTCTGATGACCCTTGGATAAGCCTCCCTCTGTGGTATAGAAATAGAAACTGTTGAAACGCATTGTTTCCTATATCGTCGCGATTGGACCGCTCCCATGGCAAAACTCCCGGATTTCGAGGCCCTCGCGATTTTCGCAAAAGTCGTGGAATTGCGGTCGTTTGCGGGGGCCGCGAGTGAGCTTGCGACGTCCAAGGCGACGGTGTCCAAGGCGGTGACCCGGCTGGAGGAGCGGCTCGGTGCCCGGCTGTTCAACCGCACTTCGCGCCGGCTGGCGCTGACCGATGCCGGGCACAAGCTCGCCGAACGGGCGACCCGTCTGCTCGCCGACGGTGAGGCGGCGGAGAACGAGGCGCTGGCGCAATCGGTGGCGCCGCGAGGCCTGGTGCGGCTCGCAGTGCCCATGACGTTCGGGATCAAGGCGGTGGCGCCGCTGCTGCCGGAGTTTTTTGAGACCTATCCGGAAGTCTCGGTCGATCTGCATCTGAGCGATGCGACCGTCGATCTGATCGGCGAGGGCTTCGACATGGCGGTGCGGATTGCGCGGCTGCCGGATTCCTCGCTGATCGCGCGGCGGCTCTTCACCATGCCGCGTTTCACGGTGGCGGCGCCGTCCTACCTCAAGCGCCACGGCCGGCCGACGCATCCGATGCATCTGGCCGAGCACAAATGCTTCAGCTACGCCTACCTCTCGACGCCGAATGTCTGGCACTACACCAATTCGGCCGGCGAGCAGGCCAGCGTGCGCCCGGGCGGACAGCTTCGCGTCAACAATGGTGAAGCGGTGATGCCGGCGCTGATCGCCGGTCTCGGCATTGCCGAGCTTCCCGAATTCATTGTCGGTGAAGCCATCTCCTCGGGTGAGGTCGAAGTGATCCTGAAGGACTGGAAGCAGGCCGAAGGCGCCGTGCATCTGGTGACGCCGCCCGGCGGCCCGCGCCCCGCACGCGTCGAGGCGCTCGGCGATTTTCTCGCGGCGAAGCTGCCGGGCACGTGCAAGCGGCGGGTGCGCGGAAAGGCAAAGCCGTCATAGAGCGGGCGGGACCATCAGTCATTGAGAGAGCAGCGAAGTAATGATGGAATTCGGCTACGACACCTTTACGCCGTCGCGCGCGACAATGCGCAGGCCCGGCTTCAGCGTCTCTTCGAGCTGCGACTTCAATTCGTGCACACGCGGGTCGCTCGAGCGCTTCGCGCAGACCGCGTATTGATGCACCGATTTCGCCAGGGCGCGCCGCGCTTCCGGCGTACGCGTCACGTCGGGCTTTGAAAGCCGCAGGACGATCGCGGCGAGATTCACCAGCATCTCGTCCAGGGCGACGTCGATGGTTGCGAGTTTTCCCATGACACACTTCCTGGGAGGGCAACGATGGCTCGGGGGATGCGTTCCGGGTCCGGCCCAACATGGTTAATGCTTCGTAAACGGCTTGTTCTTGCCGATCGCCACGTTAGGCTGGGAGCGAAACAAGAACAATTGAGGAGGGGGCTTCCATGGATCGTCGCGACATCCTGCGCGCCGCTGCTGCATTGCCGCTGTTGCGCGCTGCGCTGCCGGACCCTGCTTTTGCGCAAGCCTATCCCGCCCGCAACATCACGATGATCGTGCCGTTTCCGGCCGGCGGGCAGGCCGATCTCGCGGCGCGTCCCGTCGCACAGGCTCTGGAGCGGATCCTCGGCAAGCCGGTCATCGTCGACAACCGCGCCGGCGGCGGCGGCGGATCGGTCGGCAACGCCGCGGCGGCGCGCGCCGAGCCTGACGGCTACACGCTGCTGATGGCGCTGTCTTCGCTTGCGGTGCTGCCCGAGGCCGACCGGCTGTTCGACCGTCCCGTCGCCTACGAGGTCTCGCAGTTCATGCCGATCGCGCGCGTGCTGGCCGATCCCACGCTGCTCGCCGTGCCGGCCTCGGCACCGTGGAGGACGGCGCAGGATTTTGTCGAGGATGCGAAGAAACGCCCGGGCCAGATCACCTATGGCTCGTCGGGCCCCTACGGCACGCTGCACGTGGCGATGGAGATGTTCGCAAACAGCGCCGGCATCAAGCTGCTGCACGTGCCGTTCCGTGGCGCGGGTCCCGCGCTGACCGCGATCCTCAGCGGGACCGTGCAGGCGATCGCCGCCGCACCCGGCACGCTGAAGCCGCAGGTCGACGACGGCAAGCTGCGCGTGCTCGGCAATTGCGGCGCGCGGCGCATCGCGAGCTTCCCGGATGTCCCGACCTTCCAGGAGCTCGGCTACAAGGACGTCGAGATGTACATTTGGGCCGGCCTGTTCGCGCAGAGCACGTTGCCGGCGTCGATCGCGACCCGCCTGCGCGAGGCGATGGCGCAGGTGATGACGAGTCCGGACGTGCTCAAGGCCTTCGAGACGTCGGGCAGTCTCGTCGCCTATCAGGACGCGCCGGCCTTCTCCGAGTTCGTGGCGACCGACAGCGCGCGGCTGATTACGGCGGTCAAGAAGATCGGCAAGGTCGAATAGGTTCCCAGTCCGTTTTCACATTTTTTTGTTGGTCCAGAACCTCTCCGCGTCTCATTGATTGAAGAGAATTCGAGAGACTCGCGAAGGAATCGGACATGCGAACAGAGCGGATTGCGCTGGGTGTGGCGCTTGCGGTCGGCGGCATCGTCGCGCATAGCGCTGCATCCGCTGAAGAGTATCGCGGAACCATGGAGCAGCAGATGGCCTGCACGCCGGATGTGTGGCGGCTGTGCAGCGATCAGATCCCTGACGTCAGCCGCATCACGGCTTGCTTGCAGCAGAATACGCCGCAACTCTCCAGCGGCTGCCGCGCGGTGTTCCAATCCAATAACCAGATGCAGCCGCAGCAGCCGGTTCCGCGCAATCGCGCTGCGCCGCCACCGCGTTACAACGCCGCGCCGCCGCCTCCGCCGGAACAGCCCCGGCCTTACGACGAGGATGATTAGCGCTGCCTGGAGCAGGATCCGGGAGCGTGCGCAGCGACAAGCGCCAGGATGCGGTCGGGCCGGCTCATTCAGCGCTCTCCTTTGCCGTCCGACTCAGGTCGATGCCGGAGGGCCGTCCGCATGATGGCACCGAAGAGCAAAGCTGCGACTGGCCAATGGAACCAGATCCTGTGCATGCCAGTGAAAATATTGATCAGAATCAGAAAGGCCGACACCGTGAGGGCCGCTGCGACCGGGCGGGGCAGCTTCGCCAGCCCATCTGAAGCCAAGCGCATCCATGTGGATGATTCGTACTTGTCGCGGTGTACGGCGTCAGTTTGCGAGCCCGCGACTGCGCCCTGGGAAGCCAGGCGTTCGCCAGGCGGAAAGCCCCGTGCTTGAGCGGTTTGGCCGCTCATGGTCACGCGATAACTGGTCACGGGAGCGATGTTCTTCATTGGACGCTGGCCGAGACAGTCGAAGCCAACAGATAATTTGTTGTGCACCTGATCATAGGCGGAGCTGGAGATCACGATGCCACCGGGGTCGGCAAGTTCTTGCAGGCGCGCGGCGATATTGACCCCGTCTCCATAAAGATCCGAACCATCCACCATCACGTCGCCGAGATTGATGCCGATGCGAAAACGCATCGGCGGAGGTCGGTCCAAATCCTGGTTGGAAATTTCCTGCTGAATCTCGACCGCACATTGCACGGCCTCGACGACGCTGGCGAATTCGGCGATGACGGCATCACCCCAGGTATTCACGATCCGCCCGTCATGGCGCTCCACCAATCCGGCAATGGCCGTGCGGTAGCGGCGCAGTGTCTCCAGCGTTCCCGCCTCGTCTGCTTCCATGAGGCGAGAATAGCCGTGCACATCAGCGCACAGCACGGTGGTTAGCCGTCGTTTTACCTTATCGTCGGGCATGGTCCGTACATTAGCCTTCCTGACCGGCAAATGCATCAGGCATCCGCTGACTTACGGCCTGATCTCGCAGACATCGACCCATTCAGCCCCGGTCAGCTCGGCCATCCGGTCCGGCGTGATGCGCACCGCGCTGTGAGTCGAGCCCGCGGCCGGCACCACGACGTCGAACGCCTTCAGCGAGACGTCGCAATAGACCGGCAGCGGCGACTTCAGCCCGAACGGGCAGACGCCGCCGACCTCGTGGCCGGTGATCTCGGCGACCTCTTCCAGCCCCAGCATTTTCGGCTTGCCGCCGAACTGCGCCTTCACCTTCTTGTTGTCCATCCGCGAGGTGCCGGCCGCGACGATCAGGATCACGCGCTCGCCGACACGCAATGACAGCGTCTTGGCGATCATCCCGGGCTCGACGCCGTAGGCCTCGGCGGCCAGCGGCACCGTGGCCGAGCTGATCGGCGATTCAATCACTGATATGTCGGGGGCTTTCTCGGCGAAGAAGGCGCGAACGGATTCCAGGCTCATTCACAACTCACGGGCGGGCGGCGATCCCCGGGTCATCCCTAGAGATGATCCCGGGCAGCTCGGAGAGCGAGCGGACGCGGTGGTCCGGCGCAAGTCCAAGCTCGTCCATCTGGGTGCGGATCGCCTTGAACATGGTCAGCGGTGCCACGAGTTCGCTCTCGACGCAAGCCAGCGCCATCGCCTCGGGCGTCACCCGCTCGATCCAGGCGACGTTCAGTCCAAATGCCTTCGCGCCGGCGACGTCCCAGGGATTGGACGAGACGAACAGCACCTCGTCCGGCGCGGTGCCGAGCATTTCGCCGATCAGCGCGTAAGCTTCCGGACTCGGCTTGAAGATCCTGTTCGCGTCGACGCTGATGGTGGCATCGAGCAGGGCGTCGAGGCCGGTGTTGCGCACGAGCGCATTCAGCATGTCCGGACTGCCGTTGGAGAGGATGGCGAGCTTTCGCGGCTTCAGGGCCGTGAGCGCGGCCGTCGCCTCCGGATAGAGATCGAGATGCAGATATTTCTCGATCACGCGCTCGAACGCCTCGCTGTCATAAGCAAGGCCCAGCACGCGCAGCGTATAGGCGAGCGAGTCGCGGGTGACGGCGGCAAAGTCCTGGTAGCGCCGCATCAGCGAGCGCAACCAGGTGTATTCAAGCTGCTTGATGCGCCAGATCTGCGTGATGATCTCGCCGTAGCCCGGAAACGCATCCTCGGTGATCTCCGCGACCGACTGGATGTCGTAGAGCGTTCCGTAGGCGTCGAAGACGACGGCTTTGAGGGGCACGCGAGTTTCCTGCGCTCAACTGGCTACGGCGTTGCCTATACCTCATTTTTGGTGTCCGCGATATCGGTGTCGATCGGCACGACAAGCCAAATTATTCATCGCAATGCACACCACGGGAGGGAAAGCTCCGGCATGTAGGTTGGTCGCCATTCGCAGATGCTTTCCGGTCCGCTTCGCTTCAACGCCATCTTCAGCGGCTCCGCCTGGCTGATGCCCACATGGAGCCCGATCAGCGCGGCGCCGATCGGGAAGGTCCAGCGGCTCACGCGCATGTCCGCCAACTCGTTGAGGAGTACCATTCCGGCGAGGATGATCAGCGGATCGGTGAACACGAAATATTCAAGCTTCAAACCCCGCCGCACGCCGATTGCGTCGATCGCTATCGCAGCGAGCATCATGAAAGCGGCTTGAACGGCGACCTGATGCTTGCATTGCCGCCAGGCAAGGATGATGCCGGGAAAGATCAGCCAGGTCAGAAACACAGTGGGTCGCGGCGAGGTGAACAGCACGAAAGTATAGCGCTTGAGCACGCCAAGCACGCCCGTCAGAATAAGGCCGGCTGCGCCTTGCACGCTCGTGGATGCGTCCGGCGCGTCGACATACATCAGCATCTTCTCGATCGGATTGAACACGACGACGAGAGCGGTGACGTCGTATTGAATATAGAGCGTCAGGGTGGCGAGCGATGCGCCGATGACGAGCGCACACATCGTCGCAACGGTCTCCAGCAGGCTCACCCGCCAGATCGCGGCAAAAGCGATCGTCCACCCCACGAACCAGCCGGCCAGCCCAATCTGATAGGTGCCGAACCTGCCCAGAAGGAGCGGCTTGAGGCCGGCGGCGCTCGCCGCAACGGGATCGAGTCCGGCGGCGGCCAGAGGCCATGCCAGCAGCGCGGCACAAATTCCGAGCGCGGCGGTTGCCGTCGCCGCAAGCGTCGCGCCCGAGCCCGACCGCCAGAACCCGACGCTGACGCTCGCGCTGTTCCCGAACGGAATGACCAGCACCGGTATAGCGGCGATAAGCAAGATCGCCTGCACCTTATTCTGAAGTCCGAGCACGCAAAGCCATGCAGCCAGGCCGACAAGCAGCGGCCGATAGATTGTGGCCCGGCGCGCAGCGACGATGAGCAGCATCAGGGCGGCGATGCAAAAGCCGGCGGCGATCATCTCGCTTCGCAGAATGCGCAGGTGCATCTGAAAGCCGCCGGAAAACGCGAATGCAAAAACGCCGCAAGTCGCGACCCGCAAGTCCCCGCCGATCCGACGGGCCAGCGCGGCAAACAGGAAAAGGAGGCCAGTTGCGGTCAGCAGCGCGGCCACCCTCGCAGCGCGGACCGCGCTCGTCATCGCCGCATCAAACGATGGTCCGTTCGATGCAGGGGGAATGGCGGAAAGCGTCCAGGCCTCGAGCAGGCGAAGCTGGTGGAGCAGACGGAACCATGCCTCGACCGACAGGATGGTCAGATCGGCAGGGTGGTCGAAGAATGCGCGCTTGCCCCCGTCATTGAGTGCAAGTGCGTTGTAGACCACCATGAAATCCATGTCGGCGTTGCGCCAATACACGATGAAATAGCCGCACAGCAGGAACGACAGCAGCGTTAATCCGAGTATCACGATGAGGCCGCCTCGCCATCCGAACGGCGTCAGGCGGTCGAGCGGATCGCAATGGGATCGCCATGTATGGACGGCGTTGACAACAGGCCGACACCGGCGCGCCAACTCAGCTTTCAAACCATCCTCGCCGACATCACTACCATTGGCGTCAAATGGCCTTGATCTTGAAGAATGCGAACACGACCATCTTCAGCAGCATCCAGCCGTGGCTGAAGCGCGAGATCTGCGTTTCGCCGTAGCTGCGCGCTGCGTAGCGAATGGGAATATCAATGCTCTTCAGGTTGAGTTTCGAGGCACCGAAGATCAGATCGAAGTCACCAAACGGATCGAAGTCTCCGAAATAGGCCTTTCCCGCCTTGAGACGATGGTAATCGCTTCGGCGCAGGACCTTGGTACCGCACAGCGTATCCGTGTAGCGCTGGTTCAACAGCCACGAGAACAGATATGAGAAGACCTTGTTGGCGATCAGATTCAGGAAGCGCATGGCCCCGGCGTCCATCGGGTAGACCAGACGCGAACCGTTGATGAACTCGCCCTTACCCGATCGCAGTGCCTCGTAGAACTTACAGAGCTGCTCGGGCGGCATGGTGAGGTCGGCGTCCAGAATCATCAGCACGTCGCCTCGCGCGGCATCGAAGGCGGTGAAGACGGCGTCGGCCTTTCCCTTGCCCGGCTGCCGCATGACTTTGACGTCCTTGTCGGGGAATGCCTGTTGGACCCGTGTCATCTCCTCGAACGTGCCGTCCTTGCTGTGGCCCTCGATGAAAATGATCTCGATGTCGGGACAGAACTGCGCAACCCGTCGCACCGCAGGCTCGATATTGCCACGCTCGTTTCTGGCGGGAATGATCACGCTCACGGACGATACGTCATCGTCGACATGGCGCAGCGAGCGCGCCACGAGATAATGGCGCAGCGACAGCGCGCGAATGCCGGGCAGGACGCTGACGAACCGGTTGGCGAAACGTCCGATCCCGAACAAGCGCAGGGGAGACAGGATGCGTTGCTCGGATTCGATCGGATCGAAGTCGGCCAGGGCTGCGAGGTTGCGCAGATCGTCGGGCGAAAGCACGTTTTGATCTGGCTGGGGCATGCGAAGGCCCAGGATCTCGGCAAGCTTGAGAACCGGATACCAGAGGTGAGAAAAATGGCCGATCACCAGCCGCGTCTCGCGCGAGCACAGCGGGTGCAGTTGTTCGATGAACCTTTGGCAATCGTCGAGGGAGCCGATCGTGTCGAGGACGAGAATGAAGTCGAACGGGCCGTGGACGGATGACAGCGTGATCGCGTCCTCGGCGTCCGCCTGGATGAACTGAAGATCAGGATGGCGCCGCCGCGCGAGTTCGATCTGCGCATCGCTGAAGTCGAGGCCGACTCCATGAGATGGCTTCAACGCGGCGAGCGTGTCCCCGAGGCCGCAACCGATATCGAGGACGCGGCTTCCCGGCGGAATGAGGAATTGCAAGTAGCGTTCGTCCTCGCCGTGAAAAAATGCGGCCTTCTCGCGCCAGCGCGCCCGGGAGACGGCGAACCGGTCAGCATGATCGCGAAGCGCCGCCTTGCGCGACGAAAAATTGCGCGGCGCCACCTCGCCATCGCGGCAGGCGCGTGGCAAGGCAGCGTTCCGCGCGTGCGGAAATTCCAGGTCCGATTGCGTCATGAGCCCCCGCCCGACGACTTCGATGAACGCAGCATGGCAGAAAAGTGCTGCTGTTGGCTATGCGAAAATGGTCTGCTGGACGCTCCACTCCGTCGCTGCCTACCGCCTCTCGCCGTCGCGCGAGACGGTACTCGGGTTAGATCCCCAGCAGCTTGCGCGCGTTGGCCTTGAGCACCTTCGGCCGGATCTCGTCGCGGATCTCGATCTTGGCGAAATCCGACAGCCAGCGGTCCGGCGTGATCACCGGCCAGTCCGAGCCGAACAGCATCTTGTCCTGCAGGATCGAGTTGATGTAGCGCACCAGGATCGGCGGGAAATATTTCGGCGACCAGCCGGACAGGTCGATATAGACGTTCGGCTTGTGGGTCGCGACCGACAGCGCCTCCTCCTGCCAGGGGAAGGAGGGGTGGGCGAGGATGATCTTGAGGTCGGGGAAATCAGCCGCGACGTCGTCCATGTACATCGGGTTGGAGTATTTCAGCCGCATGCCCATGCCGCCCGGCATGCCGGAGCCGACGCCGGTCTGGCCGGTGTGGAATAGCGCGATCGCGCCGCCATTGTTGATCTCTTCGTAGAGCGGATAGGCCATGCGGTCGTTGGCGTAGAAGCCCTGCATGGTCGGATGGAATTTGAAGCCGCGCACGCCGTATTCCTCGATCAGCTTGCGCGCCTCGCGGGCGCCGAGCTTGCCCTTGTGCGGGTCGATCGAGACAAACGGGATGAGGACGTCGAGATGATCGGATGCGGCCTCGATCATCTCGTAATTGTTGTAGCGGCGGAAGCCGGTCTCGCGCTCGGCGTCGACCGGGAAGATCACCGCGGCGATGTTCTTGGAGCGGTAGTAGGCGGCGGTCTCCGGCACGGTCGGCGGATGCTTGTGCGGCGACTTGAAATAGTCGGCCATCTGCGCCTGGAAATCGTCATAGCCGTCGTCGGGATGGGTGCCGCAAGGCTCCTCGGCATGGGTGTGGATGTCGATGGCGACGACGTCGTCGATATTGGGCAGCTTCAGCTTCGGCATTGTTTCCTCCCGACGGGTTGCCGAATTGATTATAGGATATAACGAATTTGGCAAGGCGTCGCTGGCGGTAAAACCGCAGCCAGCAAAAGCATTTGCCGTGCTCGGCCGCGAAGGCCCAGATTGGGCCGATCCGGCCGCTTCTACTGTGCATGGGGTTGTTTTCGCGAAATTGCCGGTTCGGAACCGGGCACTCAACATTGACATCACCTCCCGCCATGCCTTAAGAACCGCCCCGTCCCGGGCGGTCGTCCGCCAGCGGGAAAAATCTCATTTTGCCACATTCGCGCGTGCCGAAACGGTAGTGCCGAACACGGCCTTTCGAACGTTCAGGATTCCGCCATGAAGGTCCGTAACTCGCTGAAATCGCTGCGCGGTCGCCATCGCGCCAACCGCCTGGTTCGCCGCAAGGGCCGGGTCTATGTGATCAACAAGGTGCAGCGCCGCTTCAAGGCTCGCCAGGGCTGATATCGCCCTGCCGGACGCTCGCGCGCCCCGCAAGACCACGGTCTCACGCGAGTTTGACGCCGCCTTTGCTTTGCAAGGGCGGCTTTACGCGTTTAGACTTTGACCATGGCAGTGAGATTCCTGTTCGCGCGCACCCTGTGGCTGGCCCTCGTTATGGGTGCCGCTGGCCTGACGCCGGCCCTGGCGCAGAAAGTACTGCCGGCCCCTCCCGGCAAGGAGCAGAAGAAGCTCCCGGAGGCGCCGGCCAAGCTGCCCAAGGTCGACCGCAGCAAGAATCTTGATTTCCTGTTCGGCGCGCTGAAAGCCGCGCCCGACGAGGCCAGCGCCAAGCATGTCGAGGCGCGGATCTGGGCGATCTGGATTCACACCCCGAGCGACACCGCGTCGTTGCTGATGGCGCGGGCCAGGACCGCGGTCGACGCCAAGAAGATCGACATCGCGATCAAGCTGCTGGATTCGGTCATCAAGCTGAGGCCCGACTACATCGAGGCCTGGAACCGGCGTGCCACGCTCTATTACATGCAGAACGACTATGGCCGCTCGCTCGCCGACATCCGCGAGGTTCTGATCCGCGAGCCCCGCCATTTCGGTGCGCTTGCGGGCCTCGGCATGATCATGCAGGAAGTCGGCGACGAGAAGCGCGCGCTCGAGGCCTATCGCAAGGCGCTCGCCGTCAATCCGCACCTCGAGAAGATCCCCGACCAGGTCAAGGCGCTGACCGAGAAGGTCGAAGGCCGCGACATCTAGCCTACAAGTCGATCATTTCTTGAGCGAGTGTGGCCTGTGCGGATTAACCACGATCACACGCGCCGCGCGGAAAGCACTATTGTCGGCAGCGCCGCAGGCCTACCTGCATGGCAGGAGCAACAGCCATGAAGCGTTTGATTCTCGCAGGTAGCTTGCTGTTGGCGTCGGGCTCGGTGAGCTTCGCCGACGGATTGTTCTGGGTGGTCGGCAACCGCGCCACCGGCAAATGCGACATCGTGACCAGCAATCCCGTGATCATCGGCGATATCTGGTTCGGAGACGGTCCCTACAAGTCGAAGGCCGACGCCAGGCTTGCCCGTTCGACGATCCGCGCCTGTCCCGCCGTCACCGCCGACGACGAAAAGGACGAGGACGGTACGAACTAGGTCGACAGCGACCTAGTGCAGAACGCTGGTGCCGCGCTCGGTGAGGCCGCGATCGGCGGCGGCGGCGTAAGCCTTGGCAAGCTCGGTTTCGAGATGCTCATTGATCAGCAGCAGCGCTCGCACGGCACCGCGCAGGTCGCCGTTGCAGCTTGCGACGATCTCGTCGATTGCAGTGTCTTTGGATCTGAAGCTCATCGAAATTCTCCGGTTCAAATCAGGACAAATCCTGCCGGCCTTTCCCGCATCCCCTGAGGTCTGCAAGCAGGATCGGCGCCCACCCGCGCCTAGATGGCGGAACCGACCGTGGCGATTATATGGAAGCCGCGATGACGACCTCATGAAGCTGTTCCGGGGCTGGCGTGCGATTCAGGACGCCATTGATTTTATTGTGTTTTTCCTGCTGGAATTATGCACATATCCACAGCCCCGGCATTTCGGTGGAGCGCTTGGTGCCATGGAGCGAAACTGCCGCCCACAAGCCGCGTAACTGCCAAGTGCCCTGGATCGCCCGGATTCTCTCCATGATCGTGATGTCAGTCGTGACGGCGCTGGTTCTGCTGGCGCTGGTCACGCAGGCCGGAATCATCGCCGTGCAACGCGCCTTTCCACCGCAGGGCCGGATGATCGAGGTCGATGGCGCCACGCTTCACGTCGTCGATGTCGGCCCGCGCGATTCGGGCCTGCCGATCGTGATGCTGCACGGTGCGAGCTCCAACCTCGAAGCGATGCGCCGCCCGCTCGGCGACCTCCTCGCCAAGAACCATCGCGTCGTCCTGATCGATCGTCCCGGCCACGGCTGGAGCACGCGGGCGCGGCGGCAGGATTCGACGCCACAGGTCCAAGCGCGGATGATCGACGATGCGCTTGGCAAGCTCGGGATCGACCGCGCCGTCTTCGTCGTGCATTCCTGGAGCGGCGCGCTCGGCGCGCGGCTGGCGCTCGATCATCCCGGCCGCGTCGCGGGCCTCGTGATGCTCGCGCCCGTCACCCATCCCTGGCGCGGCGGCGTCGGCCGCTACAACGAGATCATCGCGACGCCGGTGATCGGCCCGCTGCTCGCCTACACCATCACCCTGCCGCTCGGCTATTTCCTGAGCGAGCCCGGCGCGCGCAACGTCTTCCTGCCGCAAATGATGCCCGACGGATTCGTGCAGGATTCCGCGACGCCGCTGCTGCTGCGCCCGCGCGAGTTCATCGCCAACGCCTATGATCTCGTGACGCTGAAGGAAGCGGTCGCCGCGCAAGTCGCGCGCTACGGCGAGATATCGGCGCCGGTCACGATCATCGCCGGCGAGCCCGACAAGACCGTGAGGACCGACATTCACGCGCGCCCGTTTGCCGCGGCGGTGCAGAATGCGAAGCTGATCGTGCTGCCCGACCTCGGTCACATGGTGCAGAACGCCGTGCCGGATCTCGTGAAGACCGAGATCGAGGCGATGATCGGCAAAATCGCCCCGGCGCAGGCGGCCGCCGATTAGCGGCCGCCGTTCACCCGCTTACTGCTTGATCTTCCCGTCCTTGTCGAACTGAGACACATAGGTCCAGAGATTGTTGATCTCGGTCTCGTTCTTGATGCCGGCGAACGCCATCTTGGTGCCGGGGATCTTGGCCTTGGGGTCCTTTATGTATTCCTTGAACGTGGCTTCGTCCCAGGTGATGCCGGAATTCTTGTTCGCGTCCGAGTAGTTGTAGTCCGGAGCGGTGCCCGACTTGCGGCCGTTGAGGCCGTTGAGCTCGGGGCCGACCTTGTTCTTGGCGCCTTCGCCGATCGCATGGCAGGCCAGGCATTTGTTGAACGACGTCTTGCCGGCCGCGGCATCCTGCGCCATCGCGGCGGGTGCGGTGGCAATCGCGGTGAGGATCGTCAGTGCGCCGAAAATCAGTTTTGTCATCGGGTGCTCTTCGTCTCTTCCCTGGGAGGTATGGTCAGTCGCTTGCCTGATCGGCAATCGTCGGACCTCCCGGTTTTGGCAGGCCCGCCCGGCTTGGACAAGCCGCCAAACGATGACAGGTTTCACGATTTCCTACTTGTCCCAGAGCGAACTCGCGCAAGATCGCCGCTCCGACTTTCGGATGGCCTACCCAAACACCCCCGGACGTGGTTGATTTGCCGCGACAATTCGATCGTCCGGCGTCAGCCGGAAGGATATGCCATGAAGGGTGTGATATGGCCATCATGATGCCTGCCAGCGACCAGGCCGTGCTCGCGCGCCGCGCCGAGATCGTGGCTGCGTTGCGCGCAATCGTGCCTGGCGAGGGCGTGATCGACAGCGCTTCCGAGATGCGGGTCTACGAATCCGACGGGCTGACGGCCTATCGGCAGCCGCCGATGGTCGTGGTGCTGCCGGACACGACCGAGCAGGTTTCGCTCGTCCTGAAATATTGTGCCGGGCAGGGCATCAAGGTGGTGCCGCGTGGCTCCGGCACCTCGCTGTCCGGCGGCGCGTTGCCGCTCGAGGACGGCGTGCTGTTGGGCCTCGGCAAGTTCAAGCGCATCCGCGAGATCGATTTCGACAACCGGGTCGTCGTCACCGAGCCCGGTGTCACCAACCTTGCCATCAGCCAGGCGGTTGCGCATGCCGGCTTCTACTACGCGCCCGATCCGTCCTCGCAGATCGCCTGCTCGATCGGCGGCAATGTCGCGGAGAATTCCGGTGGCGTGCACTGCCTCAAATACGGCATGACCACCAACAACGTGCTGGGTTGCGAGATCGTGCTGATGAGCGGGGAGATCCTGCGCATCGGCGGCAAGGGGTGCGAAAATTCCGGCTACGACCTGATGGGGGTCATCACCGGCTCCGAAGGCCTGCTCGGCGTCATCACCGAGATCACGGTGCGCATCCTGCAAAAGCCGGAGACCGCGCGCGCGCTGATGGTCGGCTTTGCCGAGGTCGAGGCGGCCGGCGAATGCGTGGCGCGGATCATCGGCGCCGGCATCATTCCCGGCGGCATGGAGATGATGGACAAGCCGGCGATCCACGCCGCCGAGGCGTTCGTCCATGCCGGCTATCCGCTCGACGTCGAGGCGCTCCTCATCATCGAGCTCGACGGTCCCAAGATCGAGGTCGACGAGCTGATCACGCGCGTCGAGACAATCGCCAACGCTTGCGGCTCGACCACCTGCCAGATATCGACCTCGGAGGCCGAGCGCAATCTGTTCTGGGCCGGCCGCAAGGCGGCGTTCCCGGCCGTGGGCCGCATCTCGCCAGACTATCTCTGCATGGACGGCACCATCCCGCGCGGCGCGCTGCCCAAGGCGCTGGCGCGCATCCGCGAGCTCTCGGAAAAATACCAGCTCGGCTGCGCCAACGTGTTCCACGCTGGCGATGGCAATCTGCATCCCCTGATCCTCTACGATGCCAACAAGGAAGGCGAGATCGAGCGCGCGGAAGCGTTCGGCGCCGACATCCTGCGCGCCTGCGTCGAGTTCGGCGGCGTCCTCACCGGCGAGCACGGCGTCGGCATCGAGAAGCGCGATCTGATGCCGGAGATGTTCACCGAGATCGACCTCAACCAGCAGCAGCGGCTGAAATGCGCCTTCGATGCGCAGGGCCTGCTCAATCCCGGAAAAGTGTTTCCGACCCTGCACCGCTGCGCCGAGCTCGGCCGCATGCACGTCCATGCCGGCAAGCTGGCTTTCCCTGATATTCCGCGGTTCTAGGCGCCGATCGCTGCACCTTCGCTGCAATACGCCAAATTTGATTTCCCCTGTAAACTTGGATACCCGCTCAGTCGTGGATACGCTCAAGGTCAGAGACGCCAAAGACGTCGAAGAGGTGGTGCGCGCGGCGATTGCCAATGAGCAGCCGCTCGAGATCATCGGTCATGGCAGCAAGCGCAGCATCGGCCACGCCATGGCGACCAACGCCGTGCTCGACGTCTCCGCACTGAATGCCGTCACCTCCTACGAGCCCAACGAGCTCATCGTCACGCTCCAGGCCGGTGCGCCGCTGGCCGACGTGCTGTCGCTGATCGATGCCAAGAACCAGCAATTCGCCTTCGAGCCGATGAACACCGCGCCGCTGCTCGGCACGCCCGCGCTCGGCACCATCGGCGGCATGATCGCGGCGGGCCTCGCCGGCCCGCGGCGCATCAGGGCGGGCGGGGCACGCGACCATCTGCTCGGGGCGCATGCCGTGTCCGGTTTTGGCGACAGCTTCAAGACCGGTGGCAAGGTGGTGAAGAACGTCACCGGCTACGACCTGTGCAAACTTCTCGCCGGTTCCTGGGGCACGCTGTCGGTGATGACCGAGGTCACGCTCAAGGTGATGCCGAAGCCGGAGGCCGAGCGGACGCTGCTCTTGCACGGGCTCGACGATGCCACCGCCAACAAGGCAATGACGGCGGCGCTGGGCTCGCCCTTCGACGTCTCCGGTGCCGCGCACCTGCCGAAATCGGCGTTCCGAACCAGGACCGACGGCCTCGGCGATATCGCGGGCCAGGGCGAGGCGTTGACCATGCTGCGGCTCGAAGGCATTGCCGCCTCCGCCGCCCACCGTGCCGGCTCGCTGCGCGAATTGCTGGCCCCGTTCGGAACCGCGACGCTGGTCGAGGACGTCGCGTCCGCTGCGGCTTGGGCTACGGTCCGCGACGTTCTGCCGTTCGCGGCCAGCGGTGCGCTTGGCGCCTGGCCGGTCTGGCGGATCGTCTGTCCGCCGGCGTCCGGCGCGGCGCTCGGGACGCAACTGGCGCGCGAGACCGGCGGCGAGGTGATCTATGACTGGGGCGGCGGGCTGATCTGGGCGGCGCTGCCGCCGAATGGCGACGCGCACGCCTCCGCCGTGCGCGAGCGCGCCAATGCGACTGGCGGGCACGCCACGTTGATCCGGGCGGCCGAGGACGTCAGGCGCGGTGTCGATGTGTTCCATCCACAGGCGCCTGGCGTTGCCGCGCTGAGTGAGCGAGTGCGCGCCAGTTTCGATCCGAAGACCATCCTGAACCGGGGACGGCTGACGCGGGGCGCTGCGGCATGAAGACGGAATTCTCTCTCGCTCAGCTCGCCGATCCCGATATTGCGGAGGCCGACAAGATCCTGCGCGCCTGCGTGCATTGCGGCTTCTGCACGGCTACCTGTCCGACCTATGTGCTGCTTGGCGACGAGCTCGATAGCCCGCGCGGCCGCATCTATCTGATCAAGGAGATGCTGGAGAAGGACCAGGCCCCGACGGCCGAGGTGGTCAAGCATGTCGACCGCTGCCTGTCGTGCCTGGCCTGCATGACGACCTGCCCCTCCGGGGTGAACTACATGCACCTCGTCGACCAGGCCCGGGTCAGGATCGAGCAGCGCTATCAGCGGCCGCTGACCGAGCGGCTGCTGCGCCGGGTGCTGGCCTTCGTCCTGCCGGATCCGCGGCGTTTCCGGGCCAGCATGTGGCTGGCGCGGCTGGCCCGCCCGCTCGCCCTGTTCCTGCCGACGCCCCGTCCCTCCGCCACGCCCGGCCTGATCCAGCGTCTCAAGGCGATGCTGGCGCTGGCGCCGGACCGGCTGCCGTCGCCGGGCCCCGCCGCCGGCAGTGTATTCGCAGCACTCGGCAAGAAGCGCGGCCGGGTCGCGCTGCTCCAGGGCTGCGCCCAGCAGGTGCTGGCGCCGCGCATCAACCAGGCCGCCATCAGTCTCCTCACGCGCCACGGCATCGAAGTCGTCCTGGTCAGGGACGAGCAGTGCTGCGGCGCGCTGACCCATCACCTCGGCAACGACCACGATGCGCTGGCGCGGGCTCGCGCCAATGTCACGGCGTGGCGGAAGGAAGCGGCAGGCGAGGGGCTCGACGCCATCCTGGTGACGGCGTCCGGCTGCGGCACCGTGATCAAGGACTACGGCTACCTGCTGCGCGAGGATCAAGTCTTCGCGGCCGATGCCGCGAAGGTGTCTGCGCTTGCCAAGGACATCACCGAATACGTCGCCGGTCTCGGATTGGAGCCGGTCGCACGACAAGACAACATCGTCGTCGCCTATCACTCCGCGTGTTCGTTGCAGCATGGCCAGAAAATCACGGGCCTTCCGAAAGAATTGCTTTCCAAGAATGGATTCGTGGTGAAAGATGTGCCGGAGAGCCATTTGTGTTGCGGTTCGGCGGGGACCTACAACATTCTCCAGCCCGAGCTTGCGGGCCGGTTGCGCGATCGCAAGGTCGCCAACATCGCGAGCGTCAAGCCGGACATGATTGCCGCTGGCAATATCGGATGCATGGTGCAGATTGCCAGTGGCACGTCAGTTCCGGTCGTACACACGATTGAGCTCCTCGATTGGGCTACGGGCGGGTCGCGACCGGCATTGAAAGCGTAAGGCTGAGCTTTTGAAGGCTGAGCTTTCGTCCGGAGATGGCGGCGGAAAGACGCCCAATCGACCATGGTTCGGCGGCAACAGGAGGACCACGATGGCAAAAGCGAAGAAGAAAAAAAGCAAGAAGGCCAAAAAGGCCAAGAAGGTTGTAGCGGCGAAGAAGACCGCGAAGAAGGCAGCCAAGAAGTCCGCGAAGAAGTCTGCCAAGAAAGCTGCAAAGAAATCCGCGAAGAAGGCCGCGCCGAAGAAGGCCGCCAAGAAGTCGGCCAAGAAGGCTGCCCCTAAGAAGGCCGCCAAGAAGGCTGCGAAGAAAGCGGCTGCGAAGAAGGCGAAGGCAGCTTCCGCGCCGAAGCCGTCAGCGCCGGTGGCAGCTCCGGCTCCCGAGCCTGCCGCCGAGACGAGCTGGGCGATGCCTTCGTCTTCTGCGGAACCGACGCCGGCCGAGGGGCAAGGTTAGGCTCAAAGCCAGGCCAAAGGCCGGCACGAATTCAACGGCCATGATCGACAGCACAAGGGCCGCGGCGGCGACGCTGCGGCCCTTTTGCATGGCGGCTACGCCGTCATCCACGGCGCCAGCCTTGATTCGTGGCGCGCGGAACACGGTACCGCCTGTCACCGTACTAACCCGGTCTCCGAGTGCCCTTCAGGATGCAGAAAATGTGATCGAGAAGCCACACAGGCTGACAACCTTTCTTGAAATCGCCATAACGCCTAAAAAGTCGGCAGATGCCCGTGTTTTTTGCTTCACGGTTTGCATCCCTCAATACAGATTGTAGCAGTAACGCAATTTTGCAGACAGGTCGTACGCCCCGGGGGGCTTCCGGGATACCGACTGGGTAAGAACTGGTGATGGGGATCGAAATGAAAAAAGTGGCTTTGTTGGCAACGGCGCTGGCAATGGTGACGGGTTCGGCTTTCGCGGCAGACATGCCTGTGAAGGCAATGAAGGCTCCGCCGCCGCCCGCCTTCGACCCCTGGGATGTCGCCTTCGGCGGCGCCATCATGAGCGACTACGTCTTCCGCGGTATCACCCAGTCGAACCACAAGCCGTCGGTCGCGGCCTATTTCGAGCCGCGCTATAACGTCACCAAGGACCTCCAGCTCTACATCGGCGTGTCCGGTGAGAGCATCTCCTTCCCGAACCGCGCCGCCGGCGAAATCGACATCTACGGCGGTATCCGCCCGACCTTCGGCGCTTTCGCGTTCGACATCGGTGTCTGGGGCTACCTGTATCCGGGCGGCACCTGCTACTTCGGCGGCACCGGCATCGACAACGCCGGCAACTTCCAGGGCGCTGACTGCGCCGAGAAGGCCTTGCTGAACACCAACGTGATCAAGAAGGACCTGAGCTTCTTCGAAGTCTACGGCAAGGGCACCTACACGGTGAACGACAACTGGTCGTTCGGCTTCACCGAATACTACACCCCGAGCTATCTGAACTCGGGTGCCTGGGGCAACTACGCTTCGGTCGTCGGCAAGTACATCGCGCCCCCCACGATCTTCGGTGCGAGCGGCGTCGGCATGTATGTGTCGGGTGAGTTCGGCCGTCAGTGGCTCGGCACCTCCGACAGCTTCTACGGCGTCCCGGCGTTCCCGAACGGCATCAAGTACGCCGACTACAACACCTGGAACATCGGCATCGGCTTCACCTACAAGGTTGCCACGCTGGACCTGCGCTACTCCGACACCGACCTTTCCAAGGGTGATTGCAACGCCTTCACCAGCGACTTCTCGGCTCGCGGCAACCTGACCGCTTCGACCGGCACCTACCTGACGCCGATCAATCCGTCCGGCGTCGGCTCCAACTGGTGCGGTGCCACCGGTATCGCCAAGCTGTCGTTCGACCTGACGGCGATGAGCAACCTGAAGTAAGCTTCTTTCCGAAGCGATTTGATGAGGGCGGCAGGTCAACCTGCCGCCCTTTTGCTTTGGGGTGCAGCGGTGCTCGGCCTGCATGGTTCGAGACGCCCGCCTTCGGCGGGTTCCTCACCATGAGGGACTCGGATTTCGCAGCAAGGACAGATCTCATCCAGAGGAGCCCGCCGAAGGCGGGCGTCTCGAAGGATGGGCCGCGACCTCCGCGCCGCCGCTCGCGCCTCAGCGCGCCACGCTCGGCTCCTTCTCGGCCGGCGCGCTCCCGTCACCGAGAATGTGGATCGCACCGCTCTTCACCATCGTTACCTTGCGGCTGTGGAAGGCGTCGAGCGTCGAGCGGTGGCCGATCGAGACGATGGTGGCCTGCGGCAGCTTCTCCGCCAGCAGTCGGTACAGCCGGGCCTCGGAGGGCTCGTCCAGAGACGCCGTGGCCTCGTCCAGGAACAGATAGTCGGGCGCATGCAGCAGCGCGCGGGCGAGCCCGAGGCGCTGCTGCTCGCCGAGCGACAGCATCCGGTTCCAGTGACCGTCCTCCTCGAGTCGTTCGGCAAGGTCGGGCAGCCCGACCGCGATCAGCGCATCCCGGATACTGGCGGCCTCGAATGCGCCAGGAGCGGCGGGATAAACCACGGCATCACGCAATATGCCGACCGGGAAGTAGGGACGCTGCGGCAGCATCATCAGCTTCGCCTTCTCGGGAATGACGATGGTGCCGGTGCCGAACGGCCAGATGCCGGCGATGGCGCGAAACAGTGTCGACTTGCCGGAGCCCGACGGCCCGGTCACCAGCACCCGCTCCGGGGCCTGGACGGTGAATGCGTCGGCGGCGACCAGCGGGGTGCCGTTGGGCAGGTTCACACAGAGCTGATCGAGCCCGATAGTGCGGCCGCCGTCAGCGGCCTCGAGGGTGATGGCCGGCTCATGCGCCGGCAGGTGCGCGGCCGAATCGACCGACATCTCGAAGCCGTCGAGACGCGCGACGATCGAGCGCCATTCCGCCAGCGACCGGTAGGCCGTGACGAAAAACGAGAGCGCGCCCTGCACGCTGGAGAAGGCGGATGCGGTCTGCATCATGTCGCCGAGCTGGATTTTCTTGGCGAAGAACGCCGGCGCGACCAGCACGTAGGGGAAGATCACGGCGGCCTGTTGATAGCTCGCCGTGAACGCTGTGAGGCGCTTGGTCCGGCTCATGATGGCGTACCAATTGCCGATCACGAAGCCGAAGCGATCGAGCAGGCGCGAGCGTTCGGCGCCTTCGCCCTTGAGCAACGCGATCTGCTCGGAGTTCTCGCGCACGCGAACGAGGTTGAAGCGGAAGTCGGCCTCATAGCGCTGCTGCTCGAAGTTGAGGTTGACCAGCGGGGCGCCGATCCAGTGCGTCAGCGCGGTGCCGAAGATTGCGTAGATAAGCGCGCCCCAGCACAGATAGCCGGGAATCATCAGATCGCGGCCGAACAGGTGCAGCGGTGCGGCGTTGGACAGGCCCCAGAGGATGATGACGAAGGAGAACAGCGTCACGATCGACGAGAGCAGGCCGAGCCCGATCGTCAGGGTCTGCTCGACGAAGTTCTTGACGTCCTCGGTGATACGCTGGTCGGGGTTGTCGGCCGCATCGCCCTTGAGCTGCATGCGGTAATGCGTAGCGTCTTGCAGCCATTCGCCCAGATAGTGCCGGGTCAGCCACTGCCTCCAGCGGATCTGAAGCCATTGGTTCAGGTAGAGCTTGTAGACGGCCAGCGCGATAAAGGTGAAGGCGAGGCCGACGAAGATCCAGATCTGTGTGACGAAGGCATCCCAGTCGCTGCTCTGGAGCGCAGTGTAGAACCGGTTCTGCCACTGGTTCACCAGCACGTCGATCGCGACCAGCGCCAGCTCCATTGCGATGACGGCGGCGAGCAGGCCGCGCCCGGCCCATTTGTCTTCCGACCGGAAATAGGGAGCGGCGATTCGCCAGACGATCGCGAGGGTGGCGATGATGTTCTTCACAGAGCTGAATCTCCTGCGGGGATGTGCACAAATGCCCGGAGCCAAATGGTTGAGGCAATGGCTGAAATCGGCGCGCTTAGACTAAAGTCGCAAATTCTGCAATTTGCGTTGGCTTGTCGCAGCTTGCAACCCTAGCATGGGCTTCGAGGGCGCGGGGTGGGGGCCTCCGGGATTTCGCGAGCTTGTGAGCGGACGGGAACCGCTGCAGTCGCGAGGAATTCGCGTTCGGCTCGGGGGTTATCCTTCAGCGTCAAGCAGGATCGGCTGTCCACGCGGGCCGCCTGCCTTACATATGCGTGGGGAGGAAGACCATGTGGAATCAAGTCTATGATCCGCTGCACAGCCCTGTGCTGTCGACGATCGCGGCGGCCATCCCTGTCGTCACACTGCTTGTGCTGATCGCGAGCGGCCGCGTCCAGGCCCATATTGCCGCCGTCGTCGCCGTGATCGTGGCCAATCTGATCACGATCTTCGTCTTCACCATGCCGGCCAACATGTCGATCCGCGCATCGGTGCTGGGCATCGTCACCGGCTTCTTCCCGATCGGCTGGATCGTTCTCAACGTCATCTTCCTCTACCAGGTGACCGTGTCGACCGGGCGCTTCGAACTCCTCAAGCGCGCGATCGGCGGCGTCACCGAGGACCGGCGGCTGCAATTGCTGCTGATCGCATTCTCCTTCGGTGCCTTCTTCGAGGGTGCATCGGGCTTCGGCACGCCGGTGGCAATCACGGGCGCCGTTCTGATCGGCCTCGGCTTCTCGCCGCTTGCGGCAAGCGGCCTGTCGCTGATCGCCAACACCGCGCCGGTCGCCTATGGCGCGCTGGGCACGCCGATCCAGGGTCTTGCCTCGGTTACCGGGTTCGATCCCTACATCCTCGGCGCGATGGTCGGACGGCAGCTGCCGTTCTTCTCGCTGATCGTGCCGTTCTGGGTGATATGGGCTTTTGCCGGTTGGAGAGGCATGAAGGACGTCTGGCCGGCGATTCTCGTCACCGGCGTATCATTCGCGATCCCGCAATTCGTGATCTCGAACTACATCAATCCCTGGATCGTCGATATCGGCGCGTCGCTGATATCGATGGGTGCGCTGATCCTTTTCCTGAAGGTCTGGCAGCCGAAGCAGCTCTGGCTGTCGCCTGCGTTGCGCGGCAATGATGAATCGACCTCCACCATGGCCGGGGCAAAACCGCTCGACAAGACGCCACTCACGCAGAGCGAGCTGTTCAGCGCGCTTTTGCCTTGGATCATCGTCTGTATCGTGATGCTGATCTGGGGCAACGGCGGCTTCAAGACCTGGGCGAATTCGATCTTCACCTGGAACTACCCCGTTCCCGAGCTGCATCAGATGATCAACAAGATGCCGCCGGTCGCGCCAGGGCCGACGAAAGAGAGCGCGGTGTTCGGCTTCACCTACCTGTCCTTCACCGGCACGGGCATGCTGATCGCCGCGATCATCTCCGGCTTCCTGATGGGCGTCGGTCCCAGCCAACTTGTGACCCAGTACGGCCGCACCATCCGGCTGTGCGCGATCTCGCTGATCACGATCTCGGCGATGCTCGCGATCGGCACGCTGACGCGGCTCTCCGGTGTCGACGCCACACTCGGCCTCGCCTTCGCCGCAACCGGCGTGCTCTATCCCTTCTTCGGCACACTGCTCGGCTGGCTTGGCGTGGCGCTGACGGGGTCTGATACGTCGTCGAACATCCTGTTCGGCAACCTTCAGAAAATCACGTCCGAGCAACTCGGCCTGTCGCCGATTCTGATGGCCGCGGCGAACTCGTCCGGCGGCGTGATGGGCAAGATGATCGACGCGCAGTCGATCGTGGTCGCCTCCACGGCCACCAACTGGTACGGCCATGAGGGCACCATCCTGCGCTTCGTGTTCTGGCACTCGATCGTGCTGGCCTGTCTCGTCGGTGTGCTCGTGACGTTGCAGGCCTATATCTATCCGTTCACGGCGATGGTCCTGAAGTAGCAGGCCGCGTCCCGGCTTCGACGCAAATCAAATCCCCGCGGGTTGTCCTCGCGGGGATTTTTGCGTTCGAGGCCGGCGAACCTTCTCAACGGCGCCGCCGTCTTATAGAAGGTGCGGCAAATCGGGTCGGTCGAGAGGTCTCATGGTTTCGCTCAAGCGATTGGTGTGTGCAGCGGTTGCAATGCTCGCGATGTCCACGCTCGCGCGTGCGGAGGACGGTTTTCCGTTCGGCACCGAGATGACGCTGGAGGCGCTGCCGCAGCCGGGCTCGAAGCGGATTCCGAACATCGAGATCGGCGACAACGGCGAAGTCGTGCTGGAGCTCTGGTGCAAGGGCGGCAAGGGCCAGTTCTCGGTCGCCGGCAACACCGTGATCTTCGTCCCCGGCCAGATCCAGGACCGCGCCTGCCCGTCGGCAAGGGCGCAGGCCGACGACGATCTCGTCGCAGCCCTCGGCAGCGTCGAGACCTGGAAGCGTCAGGGCGACGTGCTCACGCTTCTCGGCCCCAAGCCGCTGCGCTTTCGCGTCAACGGAAATTAATCTAGGTCTCGCTCTCGTGTCCCGGACAAGGCGCAGCGCGAGAGCGATGCGCCGCAGAGCCGGGACCCGGTTGTCTATCCTCGATCTCGCGTGCGGCTTCTGGGCCCCGGCTCGCAGCGCTTCGTCCGGGGCACGAGAGCCTATTTCCACACCGACTTGTCGGCGTCCCAGCGCTGGCCCTTCAGCTCCTTGGCGAGCGCTTCGGCCGAGCCGTTGTCGTCGGGCTGATCGGCTTCCTCGTCGGCGGTCGCATCGTCCGACAGATTGAGCTTGGCGCCGCTGCTCTCGTCGGCGGTCGTGGTCGAGGGGCTGCCGATCCAGAGCATGAGCTTGTCGGTCGTGCCGGGCTTGTCGGGCGAGACCAGGCCGGCAACCTCGATCGTGTCGGTGAGCTCGAGTGCCGGGAAATCCTGGTTCGGCCGCTTGAAGACCAGCTTGAGCCTGCCCGTGGCCGGGTTGAAGCCTTGCGAGACCGGCTTTGCCGCGAGCGTCCTGCTCAGCACGCCGGCGACGGCGGATGCGAGCTTGTCGCGGTTGATCCTTTCGCCGTCGCGCCAGTCGGCGGCGGGAATGCGGATGGTGCGGTCCATCTCGGTCATGCCCGCGGTCCAGCCCGCGGCGGTGACGCCGGGCATCGCCTTGAATTTTGCCAGCAGCGCTGCCGCGCGCTCCGGATCGACCGACATGTTGATGGTCTGCTCGCCGGCGCGCAGCGCATCGCAGCCCACGGTCAGGCTCGCCAGCGTCACCTCGACCTCCTGGCCCTTCAGGCTCTTCAGGAACTCGTTCGCGGCCTCCAGCTTGACCTTGACCGCGATCGCTTCGGGCGAGACGTCGGTGAAGTCCTTTGGCTGCGGCGTGATGCCGTCGTCGGAGGTCTGGTTGTCCAGAAACTCTTTTTCACTGAGGTCCGAATTGTCGGGCGAGGTGACCTCGGTCACGGCCTGGCCAATCGCGATCTGGCCGCGGAATTCGAACGAGTCCCCGGCCTGTTTGCGCAGCAGCTTGACGGTGACGGGCGCCTTCTCGCCGAGGCTCTGCGTCGTGCCGGTCAGGTTCTGGCCCGAGACCTGGAGATTGACGACGAAGCGGTCCTTGCGATCGGAATTCTTCGCGACGGGATAGCAGACGTCGAGCACGGCTGCGGTGACCGTCTTGCCCTGCCGCGTCTCCTTCAGGATCACGTCGGCGTTGCCGTCCATCAGCCCGTCGATCGAGGTGAAATAGCGCGTCTCGGTTCCGCCCGGGGCCGTGGCCTTCGGCGACAGCTTCATCTGGGCGGATGCGACCTCGGGCGAAATCGCAAGCAGGGCCGCCAGAAGGGCGGTGGAGCAGACCAGAAGCGCGCGCATCGACGAAATCCCCGGGGAAGGGAGCATGATCCGGAAAAGTGTGAAGCGGTTTTCCGAACCGATCATGCTCAAAATTTAGAATCGGCGCGTCACCGTAGTGGGTTTTGGCCGCCGGTTGAATCGGAAACCTCCTTCCATGATCGGTAAAAAAGAAGGCCGCCCGGAGGCGGCCTTCGCATGATTGTAATGGAAGGGATGGGCCTTAGAAGCCGCCCATGCCGCCGCCGCCCGGCATGGCGGGCGGAGCTTCCTTCTTCGGCGTCTCGGCGACCATGGCCTCGGTGGTCACCAGGAGGCCGGCCACGGAGGCGGCGTCCTGGAGCGCGGTGCGGACCACCTTGGCGGGATCGATGATGCCCTTCTCGACCATGTCGACATAGTCCTCGGTCTGGGCGTCGAAGCCGAAGGTCTCGGACTTGTTCTCCAGGATCTTGCCGACGACGATCGAGCCTTCCACGCCCGCGTTCTCGGAGATCTGGCGGATCGGGGCTTCCAGCGCCTTCAAGACGATGTTGATGCCGGCCTGGACGTCGGCATTGGCGTTGGTGAGACGGCCGACGGCCTTCTTGGCGCGGAGCAGCGCGACGCCGCCGCCGGGGACGATGCCTTCCTGCACCGCGGCGCGGGTGGCGTTGAGGGCGTCCTCGACGCGGTCCTTCTTCTCCTTGACCTCGATCTCGGTGGCGCCGCCGACGCGGATCACCGCGACGCCGCCGGCGAGCTTGGCGAGGCGCTCCTGCAGCTTCTCGCGATCGTAGTCGGAGGTGGTCTCCTCGATCTGGGCCTTGATCTGGCCGACGCGGGCCTCGATCTCCGGCTTCTTGCCGGCGCCCTTGACGATCGTGGTGTTCTCCTTGTCGATCACCACCTTGCCGGCCCGGCCCAGCATCTTCACCGTGACGTTCTCGAGCTTGATGCCGAGCTCTTCGGAGATGAGCTGACCGCCGGTGAGGATCGCGAGGTCCTCGAGCATGGCCTTGCGGCGATCACCGAAGCCCGGCGCCTTGACGGCGGCGACCTTGAGGCCGCCACGCAGGCGGTTGACGACCAGGGTGGCCAGTGCCTCGCCCTCGACGTCCTCGGCGATGATGACGAGCGGCTTGCCCGACTGCACCACGGCTTCCAGCACCGGCAGCATGGCCTGCAGGCCCGACAGCTTCTTCTCGTGCAGGAGGATGTAGGCGTCCTCGAGCTCGGCGAGCATCTTCTCGGGGTTGGTGACGAAGTAGGGCGACAGATAGCCGCGGTCGAACTTCATGCCCTCGACGATGTCGACCTCGGTGACGAGCGACTTGTTCTCCTCGACGGTGATGACGCCCTCGTTGCCGACCTTCTGCATCGCCTGGGCGATCATCTTGCCGATGGCGGCATCGCCGTTGGCCGAGATGGTGCCGACCTGGGCGACCTCGGAGGAGGCAGCGACCGGCTTGGCGCGCTTCTCGATGTCCTTGATGACGGACGCGACCGCGATGTCGATGCCGCGCTTGAGGTCCATCGGGTTCATGCCGGCGGCGACCGCCTTGGCGCCTTCGCGCACGATGGCCTGGGCCAGCACGGTCGCGGTGGTGGTGCCGTCGCCAGCGGTGTCGTTGGTCTTGGAAGCGACCTCGCGCAGCATCTGCGCGCCCATGTTCTCGAACTTGTCCTCGAGCTCGATCTCCTTGGCGACGGTGACGCCGTCCTTGGTGATGCGGGGCGCGCCGAAGCTCTTCTCGATGAGAACGTTGCGGCCCTTCGGGCCGAGCGTCACCTTGACGGCGTTGGCGAGAATGTCGACGCCGCGCAGCATGCGATCGCGCGCGTCTCCGGAAAATTTGACGTCTTTGGAAGCCATGGTCTGCAAACCCTCGTGTTTCGTGATGTGTCTTGTTCGTGCTGCGGCGCGCTCTCTTCGTCATTGCCGGGCTTGTCCCGGCAATCCATCACCTGGCGAAGAATGATGGATGCCCGGGGCAAGCCCGGGCACGACAGCGGCGCATTCAGCGGCGGTTCAGGCTGACGGCCTTAGGCCAGGACACCCATGATGTCCGACTCCTTCATGATCAGGAGATCCTCGTTGTCGATCTTGACCTCGGTGCCCGACCACTTGCCGAACAGCACGCGGTCGCCGGCCTTCAGGTCGATCGGAATCAGCTTGCCGGCCTCGTCGCGGCCGCCGGGGCCGACGGCGACGACTTCGCCCTGGGACGGCTTTTCCTTGGCGGTGTCCGGAATGATAATGCCGCCCTTGGTCTTTTCCTCGGCGTCGATACGTTTGACCACGACACGGTCATGCAGCGGACGAAATTTGGATTTAGCCATGACGTTTCCCTTTGGAGGCTCGCTTCGGAACTAGCGGAAGTGGGTGGGGCGGCGCTGTCCGTCCACCCTCTCCCCGAGGATCAAACGGCGCGCTTAGCAATCGGGCTTTCCGAGTGCTAATAGTGGGCTCGGAAATATGGCTTGGCCGCGATCCTGTCAAGCAAAGGTGGTTAAGCGATTGGTGAGGCGGATATAGGATGGTGGTATTGGAAACTTGTTCGGGGCGCCGGCGTATCAAAGGACGTCATTGCTCAGGCGGCGGTTTTGCGCTTGGCTGCGGAAGGGGTGCGGCCATGGTCTTGTTCGGGGGAATGCCATGATCAGTTCGGCTCACGCGCGCACGGTCGCCAATCTGGCGGCCGCGTCTTGTCTGGCGCTGTTGCTGGGCGCCTGCGGCGGCGGCATGAGCCTGCCGTCCTTCTCGTCATCCTCGCCGCCGCCCGAAGCCGAGCCCGGCACCGGTCCGGAAATGCCGGCGAGCATCCGCGCCGACGAGATCGTCGGCCGCTGGGGTCTCGCCTCGTTCCAGAACCCGGCCGACCGCGCCCGCACCGAGGCCGCCGCCCGTGCCCAGTGCAAAAATCCCTACGTGATCACCGCCGGTTCCTCCGGCGGCGTGATCATGCATCTGGCCGACCAGGCGACGCCGCAGGAGCTGCGGCTGAAGGGCTCGCCCAGCGGCAAGAACTATATCGGGCCTGCCGGCCCGACGCCCGGCGAGCAGGACCGCGAGATCGTCTCCTTCGACGGCCGCGTCCTGATCACCCGCTTCATCGACAAGGACGCCGCCACCCGCTACGGCAACATGGTCTACGTCCGCTGCGCGCCGAGGGCGTGATCGGGGCTGGGCTCTCACCACGCGTCATGGCGCAATGACGCCAAAAAAAACGCCGGCTCGCGCCGGCGTTTTGTTTTTCACTCTGCCGCGTCCGCTCAGTCGAACAGCGCGTCGATGTCGTCCTGCGAGGCGTGGCCGACGTCGCCGGCGAGCTTGGGGCCGTTGAGGAGCTTCTCGTCCTCGCTGCGGGAATCGACCGGGGCCGGCACGTGGGCCTTGATCGCGTCGACGCCGCCCCAGATCTCCATCATGGCGTTGATGTGCTGCTCGATGAACTTCATCGTGGTCATGACCTTGCTGATGCGCTGGCCGGTCAGGTCCTGGAAGTTGCAGGCCTCGAAGATCGAGATGACGCGTTCCTGGATGTCGTCGGCGAGCCGCTTCTGCTGGTCGGCCGATTGCACCTTGGACATCGCGCTGGCCGCCTGGTCGATCGACTCGGCGGCTTCGAGAATCTGCTGGGTCGCCTGTTCGGTGCCGCCGACGACCGCGCCGAGCTCGCCATTGACCTTGGCCATTTCGCCGCCGTCGAAGCTCTTGCCGTGCAGTGTCGCGATCTCGCGCTTGGTACGGTCGATGGCGTCGTGGATGAGGTCGAGCTCGACCTTCAGCTTTTCGCACTGCTCGATCTGCGCCCGGTAGGTATCGAGCATGGTGCGGGCTTCGGAGAGCTCGTGGGCAGTGGAGGCATCGATCGCGGCCATGGCGGCGCTGCCGGACAGCGGGACAGGGGTGCCCTTCGCCATCTGTGCGCGGATCGCACGCAGCTCGGCCATGATCTCGCTGTGCATCGGCATTGCCTCTTCGGTTACGTCAAGGATTGGCATTTCGCCACCGACGATATCTTCGACACGAAAACGTTTGCGGTGAACAGCCATCAGGATACTCCCCCCACCTCATTCACGCGTCTTTGTAGGCAGAAGCGATTTAACACGAAGTTCACAGCAGGAACTGTTGTGCTGCGTCGCGCGACGGCGCGCAAAGAAGCAATTAACCATGGGCGTGCGGCATTCACCGAAAATAAACGCTGATCGCCGAATTGCACCGCTGCTGGCGACGTGGTGAATCCAAATGCCGCTTTCGTTTACCAAACAAAACGGCTTTTGCTTTTTATTGACCACGTCGCGGGGCGCGCGGATCAGCCATCAGCTCGCCACGACGCGTGTGATCTAGACGAAACAGTACAGAGTACGTCGATGTTCAAGAAAATGTCTGTGGCGCTGCTCGGCGGCGCTTGCACCTTCATTGCCGGCGCCGATCGCGCCAGCGCCTTCGACAACACGGTGCCGAACGATCCGCCCGCGGTGCTCTACCAGCCGCAGGTGCCGCCGGCGCCGGTGCGCGTCGCCTCCAATGCGAACATGGGCGGTGGCTTCATCGAGTTCCTGTTCGGTGACGGTCCGGGCCGCGGTCCGGCCTACTCACCGCAGCAGCCGGTGTATCAGCAACAGCCCGGCTATTACGACCAGCGCCGCCTGCCGCCGATGGGCGAGCCGCAAGTCCAGGGGGCAATTCAGCAGGACGCGGTCGACCCGCGCCAGCGTCAGTTCGATCCGAGATTCGAGAAACAATCCGTTGACTATAGCGGCAACGAAAGCGCCGGCACGATCGTGGTCGATACGCCGAACAAATTCCTCTATCTGGTCGAGGGCAACGGCCGCGCGATGCGCTACGGCATCGGCGTGGGGCGTCCCGGCTTCACCTGGTCCGGCGTGAAATCGATCACGGCCAAGCGCGAATGGCCGGACTGGACGCCGCCGGCGGAAATGATCGCGCGTCGTCCCGATTTGCCGAGACACATGGAAGGCGGCCCGGAAAACCCGCTCGGTGCCCGCGCGATGTATCTCGGCTCCACGCTTTACCGCATCCACGGCTCCAACGAGCCCTGGACCATCGGCACCAACGTTTCTTCCGGTTGCATCCGCATGCGCAACGAGGACGTCATCGATCTCTACGGCCGCGTCAATGTCGGCACCAGGGTCGTGGTGATGTAGGCGCATCGCGCTCGAAACAATAACGGCCGCCTCATCGGCGGCCGTTCTCGTTTGGCGCAGAGATAAAAGCGTCAGGCGTAATCGCTGCCGCCGTCGTCATTGCCGAAATCACTGTCGTCGGCGAGGTCGACGTTATCGTCGCCGTTGTCGTTCTGATCGTTGTAATTCCGGTCGTCGTTCGACGCCTGGTCGGCAAAGCCCTGGCGGGAAGCATCCCCGCGGTCCCGACTAGAGCCGATGTCGTCGAGGCCGGCATCGCGCGCGAGCGAGCCGCCCGACTGGTCGCTGCCGCTCCAGGGGCTGCGATCGCCCAAGGCATTGGTGTCGCCGAAGGCCTGCTGGTGCGATCCGCCCATCATGCCGCGGATGCTGGAGAGCAGCAGCGAGCCGCCGACGACGCCGGCCGCGGCTGCCGCCGCCGTGCCGAGGAACGAGCCGCCGCCACCGCCGACCGGCGGGGCGCCATAGCCCTGACCCGGACCTTGATTTGGACCTTGACCGTAAGCCTGCCCATAGGGCGGCTGGCCATAACCGGGCTGGGACTGCTGCATCGCCTGACCGCTGTTCCAGACCGGCCGCGCGTCGCGCGGCGGCACGTTCGGAACCGAGCCGCGCGACGGGCCCCCGCCGAACAGCGTGTCGCGCATCGTATCCAGGAAGCCGCCGGACTGCGCCTGCTCGGGCGCGTGCCCCGCCTCCAGCTCCTGAATGCGGGCATGGGCGCGCTTCAGCGCTTCATCCTGCAACAATACGGTCTGCACCAGCGCGTAGATCGCGCCGGGGGCCTTGCGCAGCCCGTCGGAGATGGCGGCGATCGCATCGGGATCGCGCGGTGCATTTTCCAGTTTCGAAAGCCGGTCGAAAAGCTCGTCGACGAGCTGGCGTTCCTGCGGCGTCATGATCTGTCTCCATCGCGCAAAACAAGCGCGAGGCAGATGTAGGGTTCCATTGTGGCCCCAACAGTGCCGGCTGGATTAAATTTCGGTATGCGACAAGCTGCCTCGCAAGGCCTGCTTTCCGCCGGTTTCATCCCAGCGTGACGCCGCTGTCCGTCAGCAGGCGCGCGAAGGCATCGCCGGCGAGATAGGCGTGCTCGCGTTCGCGGACATCCGTCATCGGGTCGAGGCCGGTGAGGACGTCGTCGACGAAGCCGGGATGGCACATCACGAGGCCGCCATCCGGCAGGCCTTCGAGGAATTGCCGCATCAACTCGCCGAAATCGGCGGCGCGGGTGAAATCATAGGCGCCGGCGAAACCGGGATTGAAGCCGAGGCCCGCGTCGCCGGCGCGCCGGCGAAACTGCGCGCTGAGAATGTCGAGCACCAGCGCCTTCGGCGAGGCAAGTCGCTGCGCCAGCGGCAGGTCACGGCCGCCCTGGCGCACCCAGGCTTTTGGCGCGATCTCGCTGACCGCGTCGACAAAGCCGTCGCGCACCTGCGGAAACAGCTGCACATGCTGGTGGCCGTCGATGAAATCGGGCACGCGTCCGAACGCCTCCGCGAACGCCGCCAGCTGCACCTTGACCTCGTTGCGAAAGAATTCGCGGTCGAGCCTTCGCGTCAGGCCTGCGCGCAGCAACTTCGGAAACGGGAGAAACATGTCGCCGTCGAGTGGACGGAAATGCATGGTGAGCGGCCGGAACGGCGCCGACAGCGTCACGTGCAGTCCGATCGCGCAGCGCGCATTTGTCTTCGCTGAAGCCTGAAGCGCCTCGACCTCGCCGCGCTCGATTGCCGGGCCCACCATCATGACCGAGGTGGCGTTGAGGCGGCCGCGTTCGATCAGGTCGCGGATGGCGCGATTGACACCCGGGCTGATGCCGTAATCGTCGGCGCAGAGCCAGATCCGCCGCAGCTCCGCGGCCGCACTCATTCGGCCGCCGTCCTCTTCGAGGCGTCGTCGGCCTTGTCGGTCTCGAAATGCTTTTCGCTGTGCTCGGCGACGAAGTAGATCGGGCGTGCCTTCAGCTCGGAAAGGATCTTGCCGATATATTCGCCGACGATGCCGATCATGATGAGCTGCACGCCGCCGATGGTCATCAGGCCGATCACGAGGGAGGGATAGCCGGGCACCTGCTTGCCGGTGGTCCAGACCTCCCAGAGGATCGAGAGGCCGAACAGGAAGGCGCCGCCGGCGAGGATCACGCCGAGCAGGCTGGCAAAGCGCAGCGGCGCCACCGAGAACGAGGTCACGCCTTCGATCGAGAGGCCCAGCAGACGCGCGGCGCTGAACGTCGTCACCCCATGGGTACGTGGCGCGGGCTCGTAGTCGACGCGGATCTGGCGGAAGCCGATCCAGCTCGCCAGACCCTTGAAGAAGCGATTGCGTTCCGGCAGCTGCCGGAGGGCTGCGACGGCGCGCGGCGACAGCAGGCGGAAGTCGCCGGCGTCCTCGGGAATCTTCTGGCGCGCGCCCCAATTGATCAGCGCGTAGAAACCCCGTCCGGCGAGCCGCCGCAGGAAGGGCTCGTTGTCGCGATGCGCCTTGGCGGTATAAACGACGTCGTAGCCGTCCTCGATCCAGTGCCGCACCAGCTGCTCGACCAGATCAGGCGGATGCTGGCCATCGCCGTCCATGAACATCACGGCGCCGAGGCGGGCATGGTCGAGGCCGGCCATCAGCGCCGCCTCCTTGCCGAAATTGCGCGACAGCGAGACGACCTGGACGTCGAGCGCGTCGGCCGGCAGGGTGCGTGCAATCGACAGCGTCGCATCCGCGCTGCCGTCGTCGACATAGACGATCTCGCAAGCGAGCCGATAGCGCTGCCGCAAGGTCCTGGCGAGTTCGCAGATCCGCTGGTGCAGGCCGGCGAGGCCCGCCGCCTCGTTGTAGACGGGGACGACAATCGACAGCCCCTTCGCGGCGGCGCTGGCTGCGGTGGTCGTCATGCCGGAAACGTCAGAGCCCAGCGTCATCGATCGAGGTCCCAGAGGCGTTCAAAGTCTTCACAACAGCATATGGTAGCTGCCGTTTGCTGTCGCTACGCTGAACGAACCTGGGGCTCACTGCCGCAGGAACGCCTCGAGCCTGGCGAACAGCGGGTTCTCCCGGTCGAAGACGTAGTCGAGCGAAACCACCGAGACGGTCTCGGCGCCATGCTCGCGCAGGAAGCTCGCCAGCGCATAGAGCTGCCCGGGCGGGCAGTGCAGCGTGAGCATGCCCGACGAGGTCGGCCCGCCGAACGGGGTCTCGACGCCGAACCGGCTGTGGGCTTCGCCAAGCAGGGCGGCGTCGCACTGTTTGAAGCGGGTCCGGACCTCGCGATATTTGTTGGCCCGCGCCCGTGCCGCGATGTGATCGAGGATGATACGCGCGGTCTCCCGCGCCTGCGGCGACCAGTCGGCGTCTTTCGAAGCGACCAGATTGGCCTGGCTGCGCAGCATCACGCCGTCGTCGAGCACCCGCAAGCCGTTGGCGGCGAGCGTCGCGCCCGTGGTGGTGATGTCGACGATCAGCTCGGCGGCACCGGCCGCCGGCGCGCCTTCGGTCGCACCGGTGCTTTCGACGATGCGGTAATCGGTGATGCCATGGCTCTGGAAGAAGGAGCGGGTGAGGTTGATGAACTTGGTTGCGACCCGCATCCGCATGTGATGCTGCTCGCGAAAGCCGGTGGTGACGTCGTCCAGGTCGGCCATGGTGCGGACGTCGATCCACGCCTGCGGCACCGCGACGACGACGTCGGCGTAGCCGAATCCGAGGCCCTCGATCAGGGACACGCGCTGGTCGGCATCGGCGATGGTCTCGCGCACCAGATCCTCGCCGGTCACGCCGAGATGCGCGAAACCGCGGGACAGCTGCGATGCGATTTCGCTCGCCGAGAGATAGGCGACTTCGACATTGTCGAGACCTGCGATGGTGCCGCGATAGTCGCGGGCGCCACCGGCCTTCGACAGCTTGAGGCCCGCACGGGCGAAGAAGGCCTCGGTATTTTCCTGAAGGCGGCCCTTGGAGGGAACGGCCAGAACGAATGGCGCGCTCATGACTTAAGCTCCCACCTTGCGGCCGATCCGGGTCAGCGCATCCACCCAGACCGAGAAACCAACCGCGGGGATCGGTTCGGCCGATCCAAGCTGGGTCATCAGCCCGTCATAGCGGCCGCCGGCGACCAGCGGCTCGGCGCCGTTGCCGCGGTGATGCAGCTCGAATTCGAAGCCGGTGTAATAGTCCAGGCCCCGTCCGAACGCGGTCGAGAAGCGGGTTCCCTTCACATCGATGCCGCGCGCGGCCATGAACCCGACCCGGCTTTCGAACTGGTCGATGGCGGCACTGAGGTCGAGCTTCGCATCATTGGTGAGCGCGCGCAGCTCGGCGACTGCGTCGTCGGGATTGCCCGATATCGACAGGAAGCGCTTGAGCACCGCGATCGCCTCGCGCGGCAGCGCGCCGCCCTTCAGCGTCGACTGCTCGAGGAAGCGGTCGGCGATCTCGGCCGTGGTGCGGCCGCCGACATTGGTGGTGCCGGCGATCGACATCAGATCGGTGACGAAGGCGAGCGCCGCCTTGCGGTCGGAGCCGGCAAGCGCTGCGAGCACACCCTCATACTCGCTGCGGGTCGCGGTGGTTGCGGCCGCCAGCCGCCCCAGGTCCTGCTCCAGGCTGATCTTGCGGTTGAAATCCTTGACCAGGCGGCGGCGCCAGACCGGGTAGAGGTCGAGCGCGTCGAGCAGCGCGTTGAACAGCGCCACGTCGCCGGTGCGGATCTCCACGTCACGGACGCCGAAGGCGGCGGTTGCCTCGAGCGCCAGCGCCAGCATCTCGGCATCGGCCGCTGCGCGGTCCTGCCGGCCGAATGATTCGATGCCGGCCTGAAGAAACTCGCTGGTCCGTCCGCTGCGGTATCGGAAGACCGGCCCCAAATAGCTGAATCCGGCCGGCTGGCCGGCGCGGCCGGAGGCGAGGTAATCGCGCGCAACCGGAATGGTCAGGTCCGGGCGCAGGCAGAGCTCCTCGCCGGA
Source organism: Bradyrhizobium sp. Bra78 (assembly GCF_024519855.1). NCBI lineage: Bacteria > Pseudomonadati > Pseudomonadota > Alphaproteobacteria > Hyphomicrobiales > Nitrobacteraceae > Bradyrhizobium > Bradyrhizobium sp. Bra78. The sequence goes on from NZ_JALJRE010000004.1 coordinate 191,089, forward strand.
GAGGTCCGTGGTCAGGTACAGGCTCTTGCGGATGTCCTCGCCGGAGAGATCCAGGAATGGCTCGGCCGGCTGCAGGATCGCGGGCTCGGCCCTGACATAGCCGGCCTGCGCGAACGACAGCAGCAGCGTATCCGCCCAGGCGGCGGAGCCGGCAGCATTTGAGGTGGCAGTCGCGGTCATGACGGGGTCCATCGTCCCGGGTGGAACCGGGCAGGCAAGGGCGAGAGTTGGCGCAGCCCTTAGCATGGCCCGAAAGCGGTTTCGACCTCCAAAGGATCAATCGCTTAACGGTCGGCTTCCCGGATTTTTCATCGCGTTGCCGATGGCTTCGACGTGACCGGGCGGACTTGGGCCCTCAAGCTTCCGGACCGTTCGGCAACCAAATCGCAAAGCCTTGCTCTTCGTGACGGCCATTAGAGGTATTTAAATACCATATTGCCGTCACTTGGTCCCTTCCTGGTTTGGACAGGGAAGTCGATCGGCCACCCCAGCGACATACCCTCCTTATTCAGGCCGTCCAGCGATGTCTTCGGGCGCTTCGCCAAGCGATGTCTCGGGCGAGGCGAAGGCGAGTCCTGCCGCGTCGGGGATGGCCTCATCCGCGAGCTGCTCTGTCAGTTTGAGGATTCTCTGCCGCTTGCTCGGGTCGGTTATGCCGAGAAATGCTCTGATCAATCGCAATTCCTCGCGTCGCCGCATCTCGAATACGAGATCCTCGTCCATGGCCATGTCGTCCTGCGCAACTGCCAGCCGAATGGCGGCATCATCGAAGTAACTGGATACGGTGGTCGCGCGTCGGAGTTTCGGCAGGCAGGCATGCGACGGTCAGTCGCTCGGCCGGTCGCGAAATTGTCTGGCCAACGCGCCTCGATGCGCCTGGAACTGCAGGCCAGCCTCACAATGAGAAATTGAGGACGATAGGCAAGTCGTCGCATACTCATTTTGGGTATGCAGGGTGATCCGCTCGCCGCTGCCGTCGTTTACAAGATGAATGTTGGTTTCCGATTCATGCTCAATACTTCAGATGCTATCCGGACGGTCTCGCGACACACGCTTGCCTATATGCTGTTTTCGATCAGCGAGCTTTTCCGGCATTACGACGAGTTCGATCCGCTGGACCTTCTGATCGTTCATGCGATTCTGAATGCGAACGTCATAGGTGTGATGAACGATCCGTCGTTGGACGAGAGGTTTTCCAGCATTCATGCGGTCGAGCCGGATGTCATCAAGCAAGGGGTTTCTCGTGCGGCACTCTCTCGCTTCCTCAGCCTGCCACTCGAGACAGTTCGCCGTCGCGTGACGGGACTCAAGAGGCGGAAAATTCTCGCCGAGACCAAGGCCGGCCTCATCGTGACCGAGCAGAACGCATTCAGGTTCGGAAACAATCACGAACTGCAGAAGACCAACATGCTGCTGCTGACGAAGCTGCTTCGGGACCTCAGGCGCGCCGGAATCAACGGGCCGGATGATCTGCTCGCCGCCAAAGGCACCGCATCTACAAGGAAAGCGAAGTAAGCGGCAGGATATGGATCAAAGCCATCTCAACATTGCTCGCGACGGAGTGCAAAGATCGGCGACGGACGGTTTGCTGTCGTTTCAGGGGCTCAAACCGTCCTCAGCCCTCGAGCTCCGATCGTATGACATGGATCATTTCGATGAAAGCGAGAGATATGCCGGCGCATCCAGCATGCCGTTGTCTGCCGGGGCGACCGCAATCATGCGCGCGCGGCTCTGCTTGCCGACCCTGACCGTGTCTCTGCTGAGGACCTTCCCGCGGATCATTCGCGGCTATCAGCTGACGCATGCCGTCGCCGTGGTGGTGCCGATGGATCATGTGACCTCTGCCCGTATCAATGGGCAAACAATTGGTAGTTCCGTCCTCATTCTGGCAGGCGATTCCGATTGCCTCGTGTATGAGCCGGAGGGCCGTCTGATCGCCGTTATCTATTTCGCTCTCCCCCACCGTGAACCTTGGCCTCAACTGGGTGAGGGCTATCATTTGCTGAACCCGGCATCGAACGTGCTCGCCTCCCTGCGCGGCTTGATCTCCAACACGCTTGAAATCGCAGCACATGATCCGGGCTTCCTGAACGAGCCGGCGTCGCGCGCCATCGTCGAGCAATCCCTGCGCAGCAAGATGGAAGCCGCGATTGGCACCAGCGTGGGCGGCGGACCCGTGCCATCCACGACGGACGGCTATCGGCGGATCGTCGCGGATATGGAAAAATTGATCCGGCACGATCTGACGATCTGGCACAAGACGACCGAACTGGCGCGGCAGGTGGGCGTGTCCGTCCGGACGCTCCAGAGTGCCGCGCAGGCCATCTGCGGCATGAGTCCGCATCGCTATAGCCGGGTCTTGCGCCTCTGGTCTGTGCGTCGGCAACTGCGCATCGGCCCCGGGCGGCGCAGTGTGAAGTCCTGCGCGATTGCGCATGGGTTCTGGCATCTCAGCGAGTTCGCGGCGAGTTACAGGGCGGCCTTCGGAGAGCTGCCTTCCGAGACCCTGCACCGGTCGATGCGAGAGAGAGTCTAGCCGCTTCCGCCGCCCCAATCGCCCAGCACCGCCTGCACAAGGGCCAGCGCGGCTACCGCGGCCGTATCGGCCCGCATGATCCGGGGGCCCAGGGCCAGCCGCAGGATTTTGGGCTGCCGCAGCAGCAGCGCGCGCTCTTCCTCGGCAAAGCCGCCCTCTGGCCCGATCAATACGTCGATACCTTGTCTGGATTCGCGCGGGCCTTGCAGGCTCTGGATGGGGTTTTGGACCTCTGCCGCCTCGTCGCAGAAGATGAGCAGCCTGCCCTCGGCGCGCTGACTGAGATACCGTTCCAGCGGCACCGGCTCGGCAACAGTGGCGATGCTGAGAATGCCGCATTGCTCGGCGGCTTCGACCACATTGGCGCGCATCCGCTCGGTGTTGACCCGGGAGGCCTGGGTGAAGCGGGTCAGGACCGGCTGCAGCGTTGCGGCGCCCATCTCGATGGCCTTCTGCACCATGTAGTCGAGCCGGGCGTGCTTGAGCGGGGCGAAGACGTAAGCGATGTCGGGCAGCCGGTCCTGGAGCCGGGTCTGCTGGAGGATGACCAGGCCGTCCGGCCGCTTGCGACCTTCAATGGCAGCCTGCCACTCGCCGTCGCGGCCGTTGAATGCCAAAACCTCGGCGCCGGCGGCCAGCCGCAGCACATTGCCGAGATAATTGCTCTGGTCGCGGTCGAGCGCGACCCTGGCGTCCTGGGCAAGGGGGGCATCGACGAACAGGCGGGGGGCGCGGAAATCGTGGGAAGGCATCTTTCAAGGTCCGATTTGCCGCCGTTCTTAACCGAAACCCGCCATTTCGGGGACAAATATTGCCAAACTGGTGCGTCGGCGCGCCGCGCTCCTGCCCCATTCGACGGGTTGTTAAGCGCCGGCGGGAATCGTAAAATCGCGAACACGCTGGTTGCGCTTCAATTGGGAAGGCGCCGAACCCGTAAGCTCCTGCCGGAGAGACTGCCTTGATGATCCGTCATTTGATGGTTCCGATCACTGCCGCCATGGTCGCCATGGGCGCCGCCGGCGCCTATGCGCAGAGCGCCTTCCCGGCGCCGCTGCCTGGCCAGGCAGCGCCCGATCCCGCGTTTCCGCCTGTGAACGGCTCGGCCCCGGTCGCCTCCGTCGGCGGCGCGCCGCGCTCGTCCTTCCCCGTGAACGGTGCCGCGCCCGTCGGTGGCGCCGGCGCCTTCAGCGCGGCCCCGCCGACGCAAGGCGGACCCGGCGAGGACTGCATGAAGGCCTTCATTCCTCTGCGCGAGGACGCCGAGAAGCGTGGCAAGCTGATCAAGGCCGCGAGCGACCGTCACGCTGCGCCGGACGAGGCCTGCAAGCTGATCCGCAGCTTCGGCCAGGCTGAAGCCAAGATGATCAAGTACATCGAGTCCCACGCCGCCAAATGCGGAATCCCGCCCCAGATCGGCGATCAGATGAAGGCCGGCCACAAGAACACCGAGGCCATGCAGACGAAGGTCTGCAATGTCGCGCAGCAGATGCAGAACCAGCCGCGCGGTCCGGCCGGCCCGTCGCTGAGCGAGGTGCTGGGGTCGGGCACGGCGCCCGAGGCCAATGCCGGCAAGAAGGGCGGCAGCACCTTCGACACGCTCAACGGCAACGTCCTGACCCGATGAGCGATACATCCGCCCGCGTTGCCGATTCCACCGGCAACTGGGTCGATACCCGCGCGCCGCAATGGGCGCGGCCTTATCTGCGCCTGTCCCGTTTCGATCGTCCGATCGGCTCCTGGCTCCTGTTGATGCCGTGCTGGTGGTCGGCGGCGCTCGCCGCCGGCATGGCGCATGACGTCCGCGGCCTGCCGCTCATCATCGTCCTGTTCTTCATCGGCGCCTTCGTGATGCGCGGGGCGGGCTGCACCTGGAACGACATCACCGACCGCGACCTCGACGACAAGGTCGAGCGCACCCGCTCGCGGCCGCTGCCGTCGGGGCAGGTGAGCACGAAGCAGGCGCTGGCCTTCATGATCGCGCAGGCGCTGATCGGGCTCGTGGTGCTGCTGCAGTTCAACCGTTTCGCGATTCTGACCGGCATTGCCTCGCTGCTGATCGTCGCGATCTATCCCTTCATGAAGCGCGTCACCTGGTGGCCGCAGACCGTGCTCGGGCTCGCCTTCTCCTGGGGCGCCTTGATGGGATTTGCCGTCACCTTCGGACGCATCGACGTCACCGCGCTCGTGCTCTATGCCGGCGCGATTTCCTGGGTGATCGGCTACGACACGATCTACGCGCATCAGGACGCCGAGGACGACGCGCTGATCGGCATCAAGTCGACCGCGCGCCTGTTCGGCGCCTACACCCATCAGGCGCTGATCCTGTTCTACGGCCTGTCGGTGGTGCTGATCGGCGTGGCGCTGGCGTCCGGCGATGCGCGCTGGCCGGCCTGGCTCGGGCTAGCGGCCTTCGCCGTGCATCTGGCCTCGCAGATCGTGCGGCTGAAGATCAGCGACGGCGAGCTCTGCAAGCGGCTGTTCTATTCGAACCGGGATGCCGGGCTGCTGCTGTTTGCGGGATTGCTGGTCGACGCGGTGATGCGGTCGGCCTAATTCCTCGCGATGATCTCGCGTTCGCCCTGATGCACCGGCAGTTCGCGTGCGATGCCGGTGCGGCGGCGCATCAGGAATTTCGGACGGCGGGCGCGGATCGCGTTGGCGCGGCGACGGCGGGCTGCGGGCTTGCGGGCGCCTTCGTCGAGCTGCGGAAGTGCGAACAGCTCGCTCCACACGGCCCAGGCCTCGGCGAGATCGTCGCCGTCGGCGCTGACCAGCAGCGGAACGGAGAGCGAGGGGTCGCGATGCACGAGCACGAGGGTCTGCGCCTCGTCGTTGCCGCGCAGAGCGACGCCGGTGAAGTCGCTGACGCGGACGTTGATCGCCATCTGCATGCCGCGGACGGCACGGCGCAGCACGACGCGTTCGCGATGAAGCTCGATCTGCCTGGTGTATCCGTCGGCGCGCGGATCATGCGCATCGAAGCGGACCGGAAGGGAAAGAGGGTCGAGCCGCAAGCTGCGGCCCGACCCGGCGGGAGCGATCCCGCTTGTTGCTGTTTGACGCCTCACGGCTTCGTTCTCCCCGCCAGGATTATGTTCCCGGTCGATGCGAGGACCTTAGCGCGCGCCGCTCCGAAACCGCTTAAAAAGGCTGGTTAATCCAGCGTCACTGCGGGTCATGATTGACAAGACCTTGGCACGCATGATTGACGAGACGTTGCGGAAGCTTCGCGAATCTGAGCTTTCTGAAGCCTGAAAATGCTTGAAGTCCGCGCCAATCGGGCACATCTGTGGGTTCCGGTCCCGAACCCCCGCCCCAACAGGATTTCGTTTGTGAACCCTTCACCAAGCTCGACGCTTTCGCCCAAGGATTCCTCCAAAGAATCGTCCAAGGCCAATCGCGACCTGTTCGACCAGTCGGCGCTCTCCGATCTCGCGCAGCGGCTGGTCGAGGCTGCCAGGCGCGCCGGCGCGGATGCGGCCGACGCGGTCGCGGTGCGCGGCATCTCGCAAGGCGTCGAGGTGCGCGACGGGCGCGTCGAGGAATCCGAGCGGTCCGAGGGCGACGACGTCGGCCTGCGCGTGCTGGTCGGCCAGCGCCAGGCGGTGGTCTCGACCAACGACGCCAGCGGCGATGCGGTGACCAAGCTTGCCGAACGCGCGGTCGCGATGGCGCGCGTCGCGCCCGACGACAAATATGTCGGCCTCGCCGATCCCGCACTGCTCGCGCGCGACTTCCCCGATCTCGATCTGCTCGATCCCGACGTGCCCGCAACCTCGGAGCTCGAGCGCCGCGCGCTCGAGGCCGAGGCTGCCGCGCTCGCGGTGAAGGGCGTCACCAAATCCGGCGGCGCCTCGGCCTCCGCCGGCATGGGCGGCATGGTGCTCGTGACCAGCACCGGCTTCCACGGCTCTTACCTGCGCTCGAGCCAGGGCATCTCGGCGACCGCGATTGTCGGCGAAGGCACCGGCATGGAGCGCGATTACGACTTCACTTCGGCGCCGCATGGCGCGGACCTCTTGTCGCCGGAGATCGTCGGCCGCTCCGCCGGCGAGCGCACCGTGGCGCGCTTCAATCCGCGCAAGGTCGAGACCTGCAAGGTGCCGGTCGTGTTCGATCCGCGCGTTGCCGGCTCGCTGGTCGGCCACGTCGTCGGCGCCATCAACGGCGCCTCGATCGCGCGCAAGACCAGCTTCCTGAAGGACAAGCTCGGCCAGCAGCTGTTCGCGAAAAACATCCGCATCGTCGACGATCCCCTGCGCAAGCGTGGCCTGCGCTCGCAGACGTTCGATGCCGAAGGCGTGGCTGTGAAGAAGATCGCGCTGATCGACGAGGGCGTGCTGACGACCTGGCTGCTCGACTGCGCCACCGCGCGGGAGCTCGGCCTCACCACCACCGGCCACGCCCATCGCGGCGTCTCGTCCTCGCCGTCGCCCGGGCCGTACAATCTGCATCTCGAAGCCGGCACGCCGACGCCGGCCGAGCTGATCTCCGACATCAAGCAGGGCTTCTACGTCACCGACCTGATCGGCTCCGGTGTCAACGGCGTCACCGGCGATTACAGCCGCGGCGCGTCCGGCTTCTGGATCGAGAACGGCGAGCTCACCTATGCCGTGAGCGAGGTGACGATCGCAGGGCACCTGTTCGAGATCTTCACGTCGATGCAGCCCGCGAACAATCTCGAGTTCCGCTACGGCATCAATGCGCCGACGGTGCGCATCGAGGGTTTGACGCTTGGCGGACGTTGACGCGAACCCGACAGATCGATCCATCCTGACGCGCGACGCGGCGCTGCTGCAAGACGCGGTGCGGGAAGCGGGTGCTCTGGCGCGGTCGATGTTCCGCACCGAGTTGAGAAAGTGGACCAAGGGCGCGTCCTCGCCGGTGTCGGAAGCCGACATCGCCGTCAACGAGCTGCTGGAAACGCGCCTGCGCGCTGCGACGCCCGACTATGGCTGGCTGTCGGAGGAGAGCGCCGACGATGCCGCGCGGCTGTCGCGGCGGCTGACCTGGATCGTCGATCCCATCGACGGCACGCGCAATTACCTCAATGGCCATGACGAATGGTGCGTCAGCGTCGCGCTGGTCGAGGACGCTACGCCCGTCCTCGCCGCGGTGTTCGCGCCGACCAGCGACGAATTCTTCTTCGCGGCCCGCGGTCAGGGCACCACCCTCAACGGCGCGCCGGTGCGGGCAGCGTCCGGATCCGAGCTGGACTTCTCGCGTGTCGCGGGCCCGAAGCCTCTGGTCGAGCGCCTCAAGCCGTCGCTCGGCGAGATCATGCTGCATCCGCGAATCGGTTCGCTCGCGCTGCGGCTCTGCCGGGTCGCCCATGGCGCACTGGATGTGGCCTTTGCGGGGGGCAACAGCCATGATTGGGACCTTGCGGCGGCCGATTTGATCGTGCAGGAAGCGGATGGTAGGATGAGCGACCTCTCCGGAGATCCCATCCTCTATAACCGCCGGGAAGTGGCGCACGGGGTGCTGGTGGCAGCGGGTCGCGATCGACATGCGAACATTGTCGCGCATTTTCGAGCCCGCCCCTTGCCCTGAGCGCTTTCGTCCTGCTTGTCGAACACTGCTTTGCCGGGCAGCCCGTTAGGAACAGAATCCATGCCAGATAGTGCCCCGCAACAACTGCTTCACCTCGTGATCGGCGGCGAGCTCGTCAATCTCGAGCACAACACCTTCAAGAACCTCGACGACGTCGAGGTCGTCGGCCTCTATCCGAACTACGCGACCGCGCACGCCGCCTGGCGGGCCAAGGCGCAGAGCACGGTCGACAACGCGCAGATGCGCTATTTCATCGTCCATCTTCATCGGCTGCTCGACCCGAATCAAGAACCGGCGCGTTGAAAAAGCTGCTTCGCAATACGCTGCGAAGCAGCTTTGTTCAGCGTGCCGTCGGGATCCTGGCGGCCGAATACCTGCGTCTGGTCTGGCGGACCAACAAGTTCACGTTCGATCCGCCTGATGTCTATGACCGCGTCGAGCCGCAGATCCCCGCCATCTTCGCCTTCTGGCACGGCCAGCATTTCCTCACGCCGTTCATCAAGAACAAGGACTGGTACAAGGCCAGGGTCCTGATCTCCCGCCACCGCGACGGCGAGTTCAACGCGATCGCCGCCGAGCGGCTCGGCATCGGCACCATCCGCGGGTCCGGCGACCATGGCGGCGCCTTCCATCGCAAGGGCGGCGTCGGCGCCTTCAAGGAAATGGTGCGCACGCTCCAGGACGGTTGTAATGTCGCGCTGACCGCCGATGTCCCCAAGCGCTCGCGCGTGGCCGGGCTCGGCATCATCATGCTGGCACGGGAATCGGGGCGGCCGATCATGCCTTTTGCGATGGCGACCAGCCGCTTCGTCCGGCTCCAGAACTGGGACCGCACCACCATCAACCTGCCGTTCGGGCGGGGCGCATTGGTCGGCATCAAGGAAATCCACGTTCCGCCCGATGCCGACGCCGCCACCATGGAAGCGCTGCGGCTCGAGCTGGAAGAGACGTTGAACGAGGCGACCCGGCGCGCTTATGCGCAACTCGGCCGCCCGGGACCCGCAGATGGCTAACTCGCTGCCCGGCTCGCTGCCGATGACACTGCGGATGTATCGGCGCCTGGCTCGCGGCCTGGTGCCGCTCGCGCCTGCGCTGATCAAGCGGCGGCTGAAGCAGGGCAAGGAAGATCCCGCGCGTGTCGGCGAACGGCGGGGCCTGTCCCGGGACGTGCGGCCGCACGGACCGCTGGTCTGGATCCACGGCGCCAGCGTCGGCGAGGTGCTGGCCGCGGCGGCGCTGATCGAGCGGCTGCGCGATCTCAATCTGCGCATCCTCCTCACCTCCGGCACGGTCACCTCGGCCGCCGTCGTCGCAAAACGCTTTCCGCCCGACGTCATCCATCAATACGTCCCGTATGATTCCCCGCGCTACGTCGCGCGCTTCCTCGACCATTGGAAGCCGTCGCTGGCGCTGTTCATCGAATCCGATCTGTGGCCGAACCTGATCCTGGCCGGCGCGGCGCGCCGCGTGCCGATGGTGCTGATCAACGGCCGGATGTCGCCGCGCTCGTTCCCGCGCTGGCGGCGCATGCACGGCACCATCTCGGCGCTGCTGTCGCGGTTCGACATTTGCCTTGCGCAGTCGAAGACCGATGCCGAGCGCTTCTCGACGCTCGGCGGCCGCGACGTCGTCACCACGGGCAATCTCAAGCTCGACGTTGCCGCGCCGCCCGCCGATCCCGCCAAGCTCGAACGGCTGATGGCGATGACGCGCGGGCGTCCGATCATCGTCGCCGCCTCGACCCATCCGGGCGAGGAGGAGATGCTGGTGGCGGCGCATCGCAGCCTCGCCGGTTTCTTCCCGCAGCTCCTCACCGTGATCGTGCCGCGCCATCCGGATCGCGGCTCCTCGATCTCGGGCCTGATCACGGCATCGGGCCTCGAGCCCGCGCTGCGCTCGCGCGAGGAACTGCCGACGGCGACCACCGACGTCTATGTCGCCGACACCATGGGCGAGCTCGGCCTGTTCTACCGCCTCTCGCCGATCGTGTTCATGGGCGGCTCGCTGATCCGCCATGGCGGTCAGAATCCGATCGAGGCGATCAAGCTCGGCGCGGCCATCGTCCATGGTCCGCACGTCTTCAATTTCGCCGAGGTCTATGAGGCGCTCGACGGCAGCGGCGGCGCGCGCCAGGCCGACACGCAGGAGACGCTGGTCAAGCTGCTCGGCCAGCTGCTGGCCGATCCCGCCCTGCGCGACAGGATCCAGCACGCAGGCCACGGCGTGGTGGAGCAGCTCGGCGGCGCGCTCGAGCGCACCATGACCGCGCTCGAGCCGTATCTGTTGCAGTTGCGGATCGAGATGGGGGCGGCCAATGCGTGAGCCGGCCTTCTGGTACCGGCCACGTTCGCTCGAATCGCACGCATTATGGCCGTTGGGCGCGCTCTACGGCGCGATCGCCGAACGGCGCATGCTGCGCGAGGGCGTGGACGCCGGCATCCCCGTGATCTGCGTCGGCAACTACCATGTCGGCGGCGCCGGCAAGACGCCGACCGTGCTGGCGCTGACCAGGCTGTTGCGCGAGCTCGGCGAGACGCCGGTGGTGATCAGCCGCGGTTACGGCGGCAGCCTGAAGGGTCCTGTGATGGTCGACCGGATGCGTCACACCGCATCCGATGTCGGCGACGAGCCCCTGATGATGGCGCGCGACGTTCCTGTTGCGGTGGCGCGCGACCGTCTCGACGGCGCGGTGCTGGCGAAGTCGCAAGGCGCCACCGTGATCCTGATGGACGACGGTTTCCAGAACCCGCGTCTGCTCAAGGATGCGTCGTTGATCGTGATCGACAGCGAGCGCGGCCTCGGCAACGGCAAGATGTTTCCGGCCGGCCCCCTGCGCGCGCCGCTGCAGGCGCAGCTCGCGCGCACCGACGCGCTGGTGCTGATAGGCGGCGGCCATGCCGCGGATGATGTCGCGGCCGAGCTCGCCGGTCGCGACACGCCGGTGCTGCGCGCCCGGCTGAAGCCGGACGCAGCTTCGGTTGCGCAACTCCTCGGCAAGCGGGTTTTCGCCTTCGCCGGCATCGGCGATCCCGAGCGCTTCTTCCGCAGCTTGCGCGCCTGCGGCATCGAGATCGCGCGCACGCGTCCCTTCGCCGATCACCACATGTTTTCGGACGACGAGATCGCCGCGCTCGCAGCGGAAGCGCAGCGCGAGCAGCTCACCCTGGTGACGACGGAAAAGGATCTCGCGCGCCTGCGCGGCCGCGAGGGCGTGCCCGGCGGCATCGTGCCGTTCGCCGTCCAGCTCGAATTCGACGACCCGGCGGCGCTGCGACAATTGATCAGCGACCAGCTCTACAAGGCGCGCGAGCGGCGGTTCAGCACGCGTTGATCTCGAAGGGCAGGCAAAGCGACGCCGCCGCGGCCAAAAAGCGAAGTGTCGCAGCCGATGAATTCTCTTCCGCGCATTCGGGAGTTGATATAGCCTTGCATGAGAGCCGTCGCCGGGACGTGCCGAACTCCCGGAAATCATTGGCGGCGTTTATGCCCACGGCGGGCAGTACCTTGATCATTTCAGATGCAGCGGCCGTAACGACCAGTTCGGAACGGCAGGGAGAGTCATTGCCAAAAGCCCAGAGGAGGACATGCCATGCATTTTTGCCTCACCGGACAATACACACCACGCGCTCTCAACGCCATTTTGGAAAACCCCACGACCAATCGCCAGGAGGCGGCCAGAAAACTCATCGAAGCGGCCGGTGGAAAGCTGCTTTCGATGTACAGCGTTGCGGCCGACGGCCCAGGCGTTCTGGTTATTTTCGATGTGCCCGATCCGTCGGCGGCTCCGGCAATTTCCGGCCTGACCGTCACGGCGGGCACCCTGCAGAACGTGAAACTGACTCGGTTGTTCACGCAGGACGAGATCAAGCAGGTCCGCCAGAACGCGGCGAAGCTGCGTTCTTCGTATACCCCGCCCGGAAGCTGACATTCGAATCTAGTCTAAAGCGAAGCCGCCGCAGTCGCGGCGGCAACGCCCACGTCACATCAAGAATCAATTCTGCAAACCGAGGTGAGACGAAGGCCTTCCGGCGTCCGTTGACGGACGATGCGGTACGGCGCGTGCTGCGTCCGGCGCCATAGGTCCGACTGAACGTGCCTGCCTGCGGCCCAGTTAACGCCTGCGATCGCGGTTCAGCAGTCAGTCATGCTCACCACGCCCCAACGGCCATCAATCCGACAATGGTCAGGCACGTGACGCAGGTCACCATGACAGTGTAGCACTCGGGTGTATTCATTGCTGCCTCCCAAACTGCTGCCAATTGCTTGGTCGCTACTACGCGGGAGAGGTCGCCGGTCCAGGGGCCGCTTCAATTCGGCACGCCGCGACCGGTCTTGTGTTGTGCGTCCGCCCTCTCATCGTCACCCTGACCCGCAGGATGATAATGCGCTTCGAGAGCTTCAGAGCGTTCAGCTGCGATCAGAAGCTGTTTCCGCATTTCAGCGAGGCGGGCGCGGCAATATTCACGATAGAGCAGGTCTAGTATGGTGGGCATGATCAAACCCATCGTTTGACTTTTCGATTTACAGACATTCCACCGCGAATTTTCGAGGTGAATCATAGCCCATCATATGGCTCTCGATATGAGCCCGTTCACAGACTGCGCCAATTCCAAAGCTCAATGGCCGTTTGGTTGACTTGATTGTCTGTGCGATAAAAAGAGCAGGGCCAATTACCTAACATGCAGCATAGCAGCCTTCTGTTTCACCAAGACTTCGTCAAACAACTCAAGGGCGCCGACCCGCGACAAAGAATCCAACCACAGCGCGAAAAGACTAACCACGAAGTGCAAGCACTATGCGATGCAACGCGGATCGGCACGACGGAGATCATTTCGGCTGTGAGACTCGCAGCTCAGGTGCGCACGAACATCGTCGGGACGCCGACACATCCATCCCCGTGCCTCGCGACAGGCTGCACCGCTCGTGCTACCCTGGCAGAGCAGCGCGCTTTCCCCACCCTACCGCAGTTCGCCATTCAGGCGACATTCATCGCACGGCTCCTATCGATTTCAGACGATCGGGAGAATGCGATGAAATTGCCGTCCGCAGCCGTTGCCGCCAGCCTTGTGTGTCTGATTGTTGCGCCGGTGTTTGCGCAAACGGCGCCGCCGGCGGCTTCCACCGCCACAGTGCCGGTTCCCGCGACCAGGCGCGTGACATGTCTCGCCACCACGGCGAGCCTGAAGGGACAGGACAAGCGCGACCAGATGCAGCTCTGCCTGGCGCAGGCGCGGCTCGATTGCCTGAAGCAGGCGATCGATCAGAAGGTCGTCGGTGAGCCCCGCAAGAATTTCATCAAGACCTGCGTGGGCGGCGATGGTCCCGGGCAACACTAGAAGCGCCGGCGCGGCCTTACGGCCGCGGCGCGGCGGGGTAGTGCCGCTGCAGCACGGCGGCGGGCGTGGCGTAGGCTTCCTGCAGGTCCACGCTCCAGTATTTCAACTCGTCGAGCGGGATGCGCGTGTCGGTGATCGCGCAACGCACGAAGGTCCCCGGCGAGATCACGCGGAAGTCGCCGTCGAGATATTGCACCTGCGCTTCGCCATGGCCCGAGGGGCCGAACTTGTTCAGCACGGTCGAAAGTCTCCGTGGAAGGCCGCTTCCTGGAAAACCCTGGAGGGCACGATGTGTTGGACCGGATCTAGCATAGATAGGGTGGCTTGTCCGCCCGGTAAACCCACCGGTTTGTGATGTTTTGCCGCCGTTTCCGCATGATAGTGCTTGAGCGAAGGATATTGACGCAGAGTCCGATGCGCCTTCGACTGACCGCCCTGTTCCTGATGCTCCTGATGTCGGCCGCGCACGCGTCGCCGGCGCCGCAGCAGGTCGACATTCCGCTGGCGTCCGGAATTTTGCACGCGCAGCTCTACAAGCCCGTGGGCGAGGGACCGTTTCCGACCGTGATCGCGCTGCATGGCTGCGGCGGCCTCGGCGGCCATTCCGATCCCGTACTACCGCGCTACCGCGACTGGGCCGAGCGGCTCGTGAGGGCCGGCAACGCCGTGCTGCTGCCCGACAGCTACGGCTCGCGCGAGCTCGGGCCGCAATGCCGCGTCAAGGAGATGCACCTCAAGGCGCGGCGCGAACGCGTCGGCGACATCGCGGCCTCGCGCGCCTGGCTGATGAAGCAGGCCTGGGTGGCGCGCGGCCGCGTCAGCCTGATCGGCTGGGCCAATGGCGCGAGTGCGCTGCTCTGGGCCGTGCGTCCGCAGGGTGCGGCGCGCGACGCGGCCCCGGATTTCCGCGCCGCGATCGCGTTCTATCCGGACTGCCGGATCTCCGCCGGCCTCGGCTGGAGCGCGCGGGTGCCGACGCTGGTGCTGATCGGCGGCAATGACGATGTCTCCTCGCCGCCGGCCTGCCGCCAGATGGTCGAGGGCGCGCATGGCCGCAGCGCGCTCGCACGCATCGTGGTCTATCCGGGCGCCTATCACGATTTCGACCGTGCCAACACGCCGCTGCACGCGGCTGCCGGCAGCACCGACGTTGCGGTGCCCGAGCACGGCCATCTCGGCACCGATGCGGTAGCGCGCGCGGAGTCGCAGAAGGAAGTCGCGGAATGGCTGGCGCGGTAGAGACGGCGCCGTAGTCCGATGGGCGGACTTCTCCCGCCGCAGCTCGCAGCCGGACTTGTCCCGCCGTAGCTCGGTAGAGCGAAGGCGGAAGCGGGGCTGCCCGAGGAACAGCGTGAGGCGGACAGCCCCGCATCGACCACCGCCCTGCATGGATAATGGCCGACCGTAAATCTACGGATCGCGCGCGGCTGCGGTTTCAGCATGTGGCGGTGCCATCATTCGACCACGATGTCGGGTAAACGCATCTCACATGCGCAACCGCTTCGTTCTGTTCTCCTCCGCACTGATCGTCTTCACCGTCGCGGTCTTCCTGTTCGAAGCCCACGCCGGCGCGCCGATGCGCGCGCCGGAACATTGCGGCTTCTGGACCACGATCGACGCGGGATTGTCCTGCCGGTAGGTAGCGCGCGCTGCCTCCACGCCGTCATTGCGAGCGCAGCGAAGCAATCCAGAGTCCCTCCGCGGAAAGATTCCGGATTGCTTCGCTGCGCTCGCAATGACGAGTTCGTGGAAGCACCTTCCACCGCATCTCAGAACAAACTGCCCTGATCCACCGGCTTGCCCACGCGCTTCGGCGCGGGCTTGGCATCGTGCGCCGCGGACTTCGGTTGCGATGGCGCGCGCTTTGCGGCGGGCGGCGGGCGATCCGCATCCGCGGTTGCGCCGACACGGCCATCCGCGAACTCGATCTCGACGCGTGCGCCGGGACCGACGCTGTCTGCCGCGTGCAGGGGATGGCCGGCCTCGTCCCGCACCAGCGCGAAGCCGCGCGCGAGCACGCCGCGATACGACAGGGCGGAGAGCAGCTTGCCGCTGTTCTCGACGCGGGCATCGAGCCGCTGCAGCAGCGTGACGAGCGCGCGCCCCGCGCGCTCGGAAAGACGATGCGTCCGCTCGCGCTGGCGGGCAATGGCGTTGCGCTGCGCCTGCGCGTTGGACAGCTTCGAGGCGCGCAGGCGAACCTCTAACCCGGCAAAGCGGTCGCGCCGGCGCCGCAGCAGCGAGCGCGCGGACAGGCCGAGGCGTTCGCCGCACACGGTGAGGCGATGATCGGCCTGCGAGATCTGGCCGTGCAGCACCCGCAGCGTCAGCTTCGAGCTCGCGGCGGTAAACCTGCGGAAATGCGCGTGCGTGTTGGCCTTGAGACAACGTGGCAGGGACGCGCCCGCCGAATCCAGCCGCTGCCGCGGGATCGCGAGCAGATCGCCGGCCGCCGGCAGCGCGCGCGCGGCGGCGCGCAACTCGCTGCGGCGGCTCTCCTGGCTGCGCTGCCAATAGGCGCGGGTGCGACGGCCGAGATCGGCGACCTCGACGAAGAGGTCGCTGCGCACCGGCACCGCCATCTCGGCCGCGGCCGTCGGTGTCGGCGCGCGCTTGTCGGCGACGAAATCGATCAGCGTGATGTCGGTCTCGTGCCCCACCGCCGAGATCAGCGGGATCATGCTCTCGGCGGCCGCCCGCACCACGATCTCCTCGTTGAACGACCAGAGATCCTCCAGCGAGCCGCCGCCGCGCGCCACGATCAGCACGTCCGGCCGCGGAATTGTGCCGCCCTCCGGCAGCGCGTTGAAGCCGCGGATCGCGGCCGCGACCTGCTCGGCCGAGCCTTCGCCCTGCACCTTCACCGGCCACACCAGCACGCGGCGGGGAAAACGATCCTCCAGCCGGTGCAGGATGTCGCGGATCACGGCGCCGGTCGGCGAGGTCACCACGCCGATCACCTCCGGCAGCCACGGCAGCAGCTGCTTGCGCGCCTCGTCGAACAGGCCTTCGGCGGCGAGCTTCTTCTTGCGCTCCTCCATCAGCGCCATCAGCGCGCCGATGCCGGCCGGCTCCAGCGCCTCGATCACGATCTGGTATTTCGAGGAGCCCGGATAGGTCGTGAGCTTGCCGGTCGCGATGACCTCCAGCCCCTCCTGCGGCTTGAAGCGCATGCGCCCATGCACGCCCTTCCAGATCACCGCCTCGATCTTGGCGCTCTCGTCCTTCAGCGCGAAATAGCAATGCCCGGACGAATGCGCGCCGCGAAACCCGGAAATCTCCCCGCGCACCCGGACATGCCCAAAGGTGTCCTCCACCGTCCGCTTCAGGGACTGGGAGAGCTCGGAAACGGTGAATTCGAAGGCGTTGTTCAGTTGTTCCGCAGGCGGCATCGGCAAACGATTCGACATGGGTGGGGTCGAGGGCGATGTTAAGGATTTTCGCGATGGGGCGCCATGCGAAACTGGCTGTCAAGGGCTCAACCTATCCTACGGGCTATCGAGCTCACCTTGGGCAAGTATAAGTAGCCCTTCATTCGTCTTGCAGATTTCCAGCAATGATTTCTTCGATGAAGGAGGCGTGCCAAACGACGCCGATCTGCGCCTCGTCTGACGCCGCGCGCATGCGTCCCGAATAGACGCCCAAGAAGTTAGTAGCGGGCCGGTCATTAAAAGCACGTACGGACCCGTCGACATAGTTATTGGTCCAGTCCCGCAGGATGACCGGCGCTCCTGACATCCCGGGACGAGAGGCGGTGTCGACCAGATAGTGTCCCGTGGTCATACGAACGATGTCCGGCTCGGAGGCAATGCTGCCGCGCTTCCAGACTGGGAATGCCGGAGGTGCGTTCCCGAACGGGTAACCTAGGATGAAAACATCCATTCCAATCTTGATTTTTAGTGGCTTCGAAAGGAGCGTGTTTATTGGATACATGTCCATGACGGGCTCGTTCCCCATCATGGGTATAGGTATTGCCACCACGTCGACGCTTCGTGCCATGCCCGGTCGAATTAGCCAGAGCGGTTTGTGGTTGTCATCCCTGATGCGGATGTCCCACTGCTGTTTCCCAAAGTCGCCAACTCGGACATTGAAAAGACAGCGTAGCATATCGGGTGTCGCTGGTGTCTCCTGTTGGCCAGTGTAGGCGTTCTTGCCGGACACTACGTGCCAGTTGGTGATGAGATAGTGCTGAGGCCCGTGCTTCCATACAAATGCAGTCGCGCTGTTCATGGGGGTCCCGTTGGCGAGTTGTTCGACGGGGACGGTCGTAAGGGAGAATGCGTCTATTTCGGTCATTGCGTTCGATCCTCAATCTCCTACTTAGACGCCGTTAAAATCAGCGGCCTCATTGCATTACAGTGACGGCGCACCAAAATCACGCATCATGGACAGCGTTACAGAGACAACGCATCAAGACTCCCCGCATCATCCCAGGGCGTCACCTAACAGAGCGAGTGAGTTAAGTGCAGTCCAACGGCGTCACCGAAATTCCTAGAATATTCTTTTCGTCAGATCGTATAGAGCACTGGCCAACACTGATGCGACTACCCCCAGAAGAAATGATATTACGCGCTCCGTCCAGATGCTAACCTGAGTAGGTAACTTCAGAATCTTCCGAACAGATTCCGTATCGAGCGCTGCCATATCCTTCAGAGTTTTCAATTCGCCGCTGAGATTGACCTTATCAAGCTCTGCTCGCTCGACTTGTTGGGCCAACAATTCGAGTTCAATCTTATTTTCTTCCGCGCGCGATTTGAGTTCATCCATTGCGGCAAGCGCTTCTGTCAAACTCTGTCGCGCTATATCTATCTTGGCTATGCGCTCATCCAAGCGATCCGAACCATCGTCCATTGAAATGCTTACGCCGCGACGACTCGAGCGCACTTTAAGGGTGCTGACCCCTAGATCGCGTAGCAAGCGATTGATAATCTCGATATAAACTTCAGCGAGGACCGATAAGATATTGGCGGCAACCTTGCCCGCGAACTTCGTTAACTCAATAAACGCCTTCGAGCTTTGCCTGCTCACTGGACCTCCTCAAAATTGCGCATCGGCCTATCGCTTCGAGAACACGTGTGACGGGTTTCGCAGCGGTTCAATCCATCTTATGAGCTATTCCGGTATCTCTTCGTCGTCTTCGACTTTTGTTTCATCGTCGTACGAGCTGATGCGCGTTTCGATCGCGTTTGTAATGTCGCCAAATTTTGAAGGCTCTACGTCCTTAAACACACGCGTGAGCCGATCTGCATCAAAGACATACGCGTGCAGGCCGATCAGTTCTTTGATAACATCGTTGTTGACCAGCTCATTTATTTGCTCGTTTTTGTACCAGCCGGTCGAGGCCCATTCGAGAAAAACGGGCCACATTGCACCAGTCGCGCTGTCGGCACTGATAACCTCGAACGCAGCATCAAGAACTGCGCGATCTCCAGAGCAATGGTTCAGTGTCGCGACAATCGACAGCGCGCCGCAATTGCGAACAATAGTGAGCGCTACATCAGTCGGAATGGCTATTTTCAGAATAATCGCTGCGAATATAAGCCAGCAAACTTCGCTGTCGTTACCTAGGCGCCCGTGACGATCGAGCAGGGTCTTAACTATTTTTTCCCACTTTGAATCGTCGAGATCATCCCTCGTCAGTTTCCTCCAGACTAGAACCCTCACCACGTAGTCTATGGTGTGACCAAAATGTATGGCAGAACGCATCAAAAATGGTTGCAGTACACACCATTCATCCCAAAGGTGGCTCGACAAATCTAGTTGCCGAATAGCATATTTCAGAATGCCGTCGTCACTTTCCGAAAGTGACAAATCAAAAGCATACTCAAGGGCGGCTCTTAAGCGTTCTTCCCTACGATGTTCGGTCGCGTTGACTGCGAGTTCAATGCGCGAAGCTACGTCAGACGGCCAAGAGTCAGTAAATCTGAAATTGGATGCATAAATCTGTGTCTTGTTCTCATTGATGTCCAATTCGAATTCGCGCAGGCAGCTTCGATAAACCCACAACGCGCGCTCAGCGTCCGAATGAGATTGTGCTCCGATCCAGACGTCGTCAACGTGTCGAATATACGTAATATCATCTGACGCGCATCGGGTAGCAAAGTCAGTATCGATAGCGTGACAAATTAGTTCGGCAACGTAACGCGATGCATCTGGTCCAACGGGTATTCCAATCGTTTGTCCATCTTGTCCCTGACGCAAAATGAAGTCCAAACGATTGAAATAAATATCCGTCGCGTCAAGCTTCCTGACTTTTTGGCTGCGGCTTTGCCGTGGAACGCCCATGGGATGGCATGAGTGTAGATCGAGTGGTAAAAACGAGAGATATCTGTCTTCGCTACGAACCGATATCCCGACAGGCTTGTTAGGCGCTCCATCTCCATTTGATTGTGCGACGAAATTTCTATAGCTCGGTCGCCGTCAGGAGTGTGCTTTGGAATCGAAAAGCTCGCTTTGTTGCCTTCAAACAGTTTGTCGAGTTCGACTGCGCGCGTTTGAAAAAATTCTGCCAAATCATGTGCGGTGACAGGATGTATCGCCGAGAAAGTCCGCCTCGAAATTCCACGCTTCGAGGAATTGTAAACAGCCGAACGTAGCGGTTGTTTGACGTCTGAAAGATACCCGGATGGCTTAGCCGCCAAGCACTTCGCTATGTTGTCGGTGTGGAAGGGCGGCGGCAGGTTTTCTGGCAAATAGCCCATTCGAAGCAGATCATTCTTCAGCGTCATGTCGAAAATCCAAAACAACCACTGGGCTATCAGATTACACATTGCGCGTGAATGTAGGGGGAGGGCAAGGCAGTCTTTTACCTATCCAAGTCGGAATCTTTGCGATTCAAAACGATCGTTGCGAGCTCGGCTCAAATTGCTCCAATGTTCGTTGCCGCATAATAGTTCGGGAGACCCACGTGGCCGGGCAAATTCGTGGCCGGAGCAGTAAACGCCTGTAGTAGGTTCTGAGCTCGCGCCCCCAAATGACGGTGAGTTCGGACCCGCCCCCCTTGAGCCCCACCCCGATTCATGCGACCTCCGCCCCATCCAAACCCCTCATTCCGAGCCCCCATGCACATTCTCCTCCTCGGTTCCGGCGGCCGTGAACATGCTCTCGCATGGAAAATCGCAGCCTCTCCCCTGGTGACCAAATTCTGGTGCGCGCCCGGCAATGCCGGGATCGCGAAGGAGGCGGAGTGTGTGGCGCTGGATGTGGCGGATCATGCGGCGGTGATCGCGTTCTGCAAGACCAACGCGGTTGCGCTCGTGGTGGTCGGGCCGGAGACGCCGCTGGCGGCCGGCATTGTCGATGACCTCAGGGCGGCCGGCATCAAGGCGTTCGGGCCGGACAGGATTCCGGCGCAGCTCGAAAGCTCCAAGGGGTTCACCAAGGCGCTGTGCACCGAGTTCGGCATTCCCACCGGCGCCTACAAGCGTTTCACCAATGCCAACGATGCGCGCGACTACGTCGTTAGCCAGGGCGCGCCGATCGTGGTGAAGGCGGACGGGCTCGCCGCCGGCAAGGGCGTTGTCGTCGCCAAGACCGTGCGCGAGGCCGAGGATGCCATCGCCATGATGTTCGACGGGGCCTTTGGCGAGGCCGGCGCGGAGGTCGTGATCGAGGAATTTCTGCCCGGCCGCGAGATCAGCTTCTTTGCGCTGTGCGACGGCGAGACCGCGATTCCGCTGGCCTCCGCGCAGGACCACAAGCGCGTGTTCGACCACGATCTCGGCCCGAACACCGGCGGCATGGGGGCCTATTCGCCGACGCCGCTGGTGACGCCACAGGTCCACGACGCGATCATGGCCAGGATCATCCTGCCGACGGTATCAGGCATGAAGCAGCGCGGCACGCCGTTCCGCGGCATCCTCTATGCCGGGATCATGCTGACAACGCAGGGGCCAAAACTGTTCGAGTTCAACGTCCGCTTCGGCGATCCCGAATGCCAGGTGCTGATGATGCGCATGATGAGCGACATCGTGCCGGCGTTCCTCGCCGCCTGCGACGGGCAGCTGAAGAATTTCGACCTGCGCTGGCATCCGGAGTCCGCGCTGACAGTGGTGATGGCGGCGAAGGGCTATCCCGGCGACTACCAGAAGGGCACGCGCATCGAGGGGCTGGAGGAGGCCGCGAAGGTCCCGACCGCCGAGATCTTCCACGCCGGCACGGTCGAGAAGGATGGCGCCATCCTCGCCAATGGCGGCCGCGTGCTCAATGTCTGCGCGCTCGGAGCGACCGTGACGGAGGCGCAGAGCCGCGCCTACCAGGCCGTCGACCGCATCAACTGGCCCGAAGGCTTCTGCCGCCGCGACATCGGCTGGCAGGCGGTGGAAGCCGAGAAGGCCAAGGGCTGACAGGCTTTTTTCCGGATCGCGCGCACGGAACCCTGCGCCATCGCTCCGCCACATCGTCGTTGCAAAAATGCGTAGTCGGCTGTTGGGCTTGGCGTCCTTCGCCGAGGACGCGTGCTACTGTGCATGGGGTTGTTTTCAACATTATTGTTGTGAGCAGCTCCGGGACTGACCCGACAAGGATGCAAAAAGATGTCCGATCTCGCCGACCTCTATCCGGGTTTCGCCTCCGAATGGATCAACACCTCCTTCGGCCGCATCTTCGCCCGCGTCGGCGGCAGCGGGCCGCCGCTGCTGCTCCTGCACGGCTTCTCCGAGACCAACGTGATGTGGCACCGCGTGGCGCCGCAGCTCGCCGACGCCTTCACGCTGATCATCGCCGACCTGCCGGGCTATGGCTGGTCCGACATGCCCGAGAGCGACGCGCTGCATATCCCCTACAGCAAGCGCGCGATGGCGAAAGCCATGGTCGAGGCGATGGAGCGCCTCGGCCATGTGCACTTCGCGCTGGCCGGCCACGACCGCGGCGGCCGCGTCTCCTACCGCCTCGCGCTCGACCATCCCGGCCGGCTGTCGCGCCTTGCCGTGCTCGATATCCTGCCGACCTATAATTACTGGGAGCGGATGAACCGCGCCTATGCGCTGAAGATCTATCACTGGACCTTCCTGGCCCAGCCCGCGCCGTTGCCGGAGACGCTGATCTCGAGCAATGGCGAGTTCTTCCTGCGCTTCAAGATGGCGAGCCAGACCGGATCGAAGACGCTGGACGCCATCGACGAGCGCGCGCTGGAGCATTACATCGCCCCGTTCCGCGATCCCGCCCGCGTGCACGCGATGTGCGAGGATTATCGCGCCGGCGCCTATTTCGACTACGACCTCGACAAGGCCGATTTCGAGGCCGGCAAGAAGATCACCATTCCGATGCTGGCACTGTGGGGCAATGCCGGCATCGCGCAGGCCGCCGCCACCCCGCTCGACATCTGGAAGCAATGGGCCACGAACGTCGACGGCATGCCGGTGGATTCGGGGCACTTCCTGACCGAGGAGAACCCGGATGTCACCGCAAGGGCGCTCCGCGAGTTTTTCGCGGCGACTTAGCGCCGCTCCCGAAAGAAGTCCTTGAGCAGCCGCGCCGCCTCGCTCTCGCCGACCCCGGAATAGACGTCCGGCGCGTGGTGGCAGGTTGGGGATGCAAAGAACCGCACGCCGGACTCGACCGCGCCGCCCTTGGGGTCGGCCGCGCCGTAATAGAGCCGCCTGACCCTTGCAAAGGAGATCGCGCCCGCACACATGGTGCAGGGCTCCAGCGTCACGTAGAGGTCGCAGTCCACCAGGCGCTCGCTGCCGATCTTTTGGGCCGCCTCGCGCAGCGCGACAATTTCGGCATGGGCGGTCGGATCGTAATCGGTCAGAGTCCGGTTCGCCGCGGTGGCAATCACCTCGTAGTTGCGGACCACCACGCACCCGATCGGAACTTCGCCCGCCTTTCCGGCATTTTCGGCCGTTTTGAGCGCCAAATCCATGAAAGAGGGGGCTTTCAAGCCTCGTATCATCCGAAGAAACCTGCTAGTAGCTGCGCCTTCAGCAGAAGTGCTTACCGATATTGCCTGAGCATGCGGCTCGAGACGAGCGCGCACAATGCTTTCTGGCCACCCCCTGAGTGAGATTATCCATGCCTCGCGACAGCGACAAAGACAACGATTCCCGCGGCCGGCGAGGCCCGGCCAAAGGTCGCCCGGCCGGAGGCCCGCCCAAGGGCCGGTCCGGCAAGCCGCGCGGCCCCGAGAAGAAATTCGCCAAGCGCGGCCCCGAGGGCAGGGGCGACGCGCGCCCGCCGCGTGGCGACCGCGACAGCCGCGCGCCCCGCGAGGGTCAACCGGTCCGCCGCCGCGAGGAGGGCGATGCCCCGCGCCGCGACTTCAGCGAGCGTCCGAAGTTCAAGCGCGACGACCGGCCGCGCGGCGAGGACCGTGGCGAGCGCAGTTTCAAGCCCCGTGGCGACCGCCCGTTTTCCGATCGCAGCTCACGCGATGGCGGCGACAAGCGGCCGTTCAAGCCACGTGGCGATCGGCCGTCCTATGGGCGTGACGACCGTCCGCCGCGCAGCCGGGATCGCGACGATTCCCGTCCCGCGGGCCGGTTCGGCGACAAGAAGTTCGGCGACAAGCGGCCCTACGCACCGCGTGGCGACCGCCCGGAACGCAAGTTCGACGGCGAGCGGAAGTTCTCGCGGGGCGCACCCGACCGCAGCGACCGCCCGCGCGACTTCGGTGACCGTCCGCGCGATCGCGGCGAGCGCAGCGATTCAAAACCTTGGCAGAAGCGCGATGCGGCGCCGCGTGGCGACCGGCCGCCGCGCAAGGATTTCAGCAAGGGCCCGCGCAAGGATTTCGGCGGTCCAGATCGCAGTGGAGACAAGCCCTGGCAGAAGCGCGACGATCGGCAAGGTGGTGGCGGTGACCGTCCGCACTTCTCGCGGTCGCGCGACGATCGTGCGTCCGGCGACCGTCCGTTCCGCGATCGGCCCAAATTCGACCGGCCCAAGTTCGACCGGCCCAAGTTCGACCAGCCCAAGTTCGATCGCCCGCGCGACGACCGCCCCAAATTCGATCGGCCCCGCCGTGACGGCGACGGCGACCGTGGTGGGCGTGGCGACGACCGTCCGAAATTCAATCGCCCGCGCGAGCGCTCGGAAGGCCGCTCCGACTGGCACGAGCATCCGCGCAGCGAAGGCGGGTTTGGCGATCGTCCGCGCCGCGAAAACGAAGATGAGAGCAGGATCTTCGAGAAGCGTCCCGCCTTCGGCGGCCGCGGTGCCTATCGCAGCCGCGATCGTGACTTTGAGGGAAGGCCGCGTCGGGAAGAAGAGCCGAAGCCGAAGAAAGCCGGCGAACGCATCGCAAAAGTGCTGTCGCGTGCGGGCCTCGCCTCGCGCCGCGATGCCGAGGAGATGGTCACGCAGGGCCGCGTCAGCGTCAACGGCCGCGTCATCAACTCGCCCGCACTCGACATCACCTCGAACGATGTCGTCACCGTCGACGGCAAGCCGTTGCCGGAGCGCGAGCGCACGCGGCTGTTCCTGTATCACAAGCCGCGCGGCCTGATGACGACACATGACGACCCCGAGGGCCGTCCGACCGTGTTCGACAATCTGCCCGAAGGCCTGCCGCGGCTGATCTCGATCGGCCGGCTCGACTTCAACACCGAGGGCCTGCTGCTGCTCACCAATGATGGCGGGCTCGCGCGCACGCTGGAGCTGCCGGACACCGGCTGGCTGCGGCGCTACCGCGTCCGCGCCCATGGCGACGTCACCCAGGCCCAGCTCGACGAGCTCAAGAACGGCATCGAGGTCGAGGGCGTCAAATACGGTCCGATCGACGCCACGCTGGAGCGTGACCAGGGCGCCAATGTCTGGCTGGTGTTCGCGATCCGTGAAGGCAAGAACCGCGAGGTGCGTAACGTCTGCGCCCATCTCGGGCTCGAGGTGAACCGGCTGATCCGCGTGTCCTACGGCCCGTTCCAGCTCGGCGAAGTCCCCGAAGGCGAGGTCGAGGAGATCAAGTCGCGCGTGCTGCGCGACCAGCTCGGCGACAAGGTGATCGAGAAGTCCGGCGCGCAGTTCGACGTGCCGCAGAAATCATCTTCGCAAGACGGCGAAATGCCGCGCGAGAAGAAGCCCGCCAGCAAGCGCGACGTGATCGCCGACCGCAAGGGCCGCCGCGTGCTGGTGCAGCGCACCGGCAGCGAGGAGGCGCGCGAGCGCAATGAGGCCGAGGCGAGCGGCTACGGCCCGCCGCGTCGTCCCAAGCGCGGCTATCACGGCAAGCGCGACCTGACGCCGCGGGAGGACTAGGCTTGCGCGTCGTCGGCGGTCGCTTGAAGGGGCGCAATTTGGCCTCACCGTCCTCGCGCGACATCCGCCCCACGGCGGACCGCTTGCGCGAGTCCGTGTTCAACATCCTCGTGCACGCCTATGACGATCCGATTTCGGACGCGCGCGTACTCGATCTCTTCGCCGGTACCGGCGCGCTCGGAATCGAGGCGTCGTCACGCGGTGCAAAGTTCACGCTGTTCGTCGACAACGGCGCGGAAGCGCGCGCGCTGCTGCGCAACAATGTCGAGACGCTCGGCCTCGGCGGCGTCACCAAGGTCTATCGCCGTGATGCCACCGATCTCGGCCCTGCGCATCCGGTCGAGCCGTTCTCGCTGGTGTTCCTCGATCCGCCTTATGGCAAAGGCTTTGCGGAGAAGGCGCTGGCAAGCTTGCGGGACGGCGGCTGGCTCACGCCCGGTGCGCTGCTGGTCGTGGAAGAGGCGAAGTCCGCGCAGTTCGTGACGCCGGAAGGTTTTGAGGAGCTGGAGCGGCGGGCGTACGACGACACCGAGTTCGTGTTTTTGAAACGCAGCGCGTAAATCACCTTCGCCCGAACAGCTTCTCGACATCCGACAGCTTCAGCTCGACATAAGTCGGCCGGCCGTGATTGCACTGGCCGGAGTTTGGCGTCTCCTCCATCTCGCGGAGCAGGGCGTTCATCTCCTCCGGCCGCAGCCGGCGGCCGGCACGCACCGAGCCGTGGCAGGCCATGGTCGCAGCGACGTGCATCAGGCGACGTTCAAGAGGAAGGGCTTCGTCCCACTCGGCCATGTGTTCGGAAAGATCGCGCAAGAGCCCGCCCGCGTTGGTCTTGCCGAGCAGCGATGGCGTCTCGCGCACCGCGACCGCGCCCGGGCCGAAGGATTCGATCGCGAGGCCGAACGATGCCAGCTCCTCGCTGCGCTCCAGCAGGCGCTCGACCGTGGCCTCGTCCATCTCGACGATCTCGGGGATCAGGAGGATCTGCCGCTGCACGCCGTTGGCGGCGAGCGACGCCTTCAGCCGTTCATAGACGATGCGCTCATGCGCGGCATGCTGGTCGACGATGATCAGGCCGTCGCGGGTCTGCGAGACGATGTAGGTCTCGTGGATCTGGGTGCGCGCCGCACCGAGCGGGCGATCGACCAGGTCGCTGACGGGCTGCGTTTCGAACCGGACGTCTGCGCTCGGCGCGCCGACGTCGAATGCGGCCTGTGACCGCTCGGCGAAGGCGGGCGCGGCGGAGCGGTCGAATGACGGCGTCGGCGCGACCGGGGCGGATGGCGAGGCCCGCCAGTCCCAGCTCGCCGGCCGTGGCGTGAATGCAGGCCGGAACGAGGACAATGCGCTGTCGCCGCTATTGGCGGCGGTGCGCCGGCCCTCGCGCGCGAGCCCTTCCTTCAATCCGTGCACGATCAGCGCGCGCACGAGGCCGGCATTGCGGAAGCGCACCTCGGTCTTGGCCGGATGCACGTTGGCGTCGACCTCGCGCGGGTCGAGCGTGACGAACAGCGCCACCACCGGATGGCGGTCGCGCGGCAGATAGTCGGAATAGGCCGCGCGTACCGCCCCTAAGATCAGCTTGTCGCGCACCGGACGGCCGTTGACGAAGAGGTATTGCCCGAGTGCGTTGGCTTTCGTCAGCGCCGGCGCCGCGGCATAGCCGGCGACCACCACGCCCTCGCGCTCGGCGTGTACTTCGATGGCGTGGCTGCGAAACTCCGCGCCCAGGATATCGCCGAGCCGCGTCAGCCGTCCGGCGGCGCCGGGCAGGGCCGCAGCCCAGGTCACCGGCGCTCGCTCTTCGCCGGCAAGCGTAAAGGCGACGTCTGGCCGCGCCATCGCCAGCCGCCGCACCACCTCGCGGATAGCCTCCGCCTCGGTGCGGTCGGTCTTCAGAAACTTCAGCCGCGCCGGCGTCGCATAGAAGAGGTCGCTGACCTCCACCCGCGTGCCATGCGCCAGCGCAGCCGGCATGATCTCGGACTTGTCGCCGCCCTCGACGGTCAGCGCCCAGGCATGCGGCTCGCTCGCATGCCGTGTGGTGATGGAGAGACGAGCCACCGAGCCGATCGAGGGCAGCGCCTCGCCGCGGAATCCGAGCGTGCGAATCTGGAGCAGGTCCTCGTCGTCGAGCTTGGAGGTCGCATGGCGCTCGACCGCGAGTGCGAGATCCTTTGCGGTCATACCGCCGCCGTCATCGGTGATGCCGATCCGCCGCCGGCCGCCGCCGTCGGTGAAGACGTCGATCCGGCTCGCGCCGGCATCGATCGCGTTCTCGACGAGTTCCTTGACCACACTCGCCGGACGCTCGACCACCTCGCCGGCGGCGATGCGGTTGACGACTTGCTCTGGAAGCTGGCGGACGGGCATGGTCTGGTTCTTGGATTCGCTGGACGCGCTATTCTATGCCGTGTTGCGTCAAAAGCATGTGCCAAGCAACAGGCAACCTGGTCCGCTGGGGAGTGTTGTGGACGATTGCGCTGAAGCCATTGGACGTTCGAGCAAATCGCGCCGGCCGCCCTCCTCCCTCAGTCCTGATTGTGGGGCGCCGGGCAGCGGTGTAGCATCGTGAAAAAATGGCAACAGGACGGGAGGACGCCATGTGCCATCTCTTCGCGCACCAGCCCCAACGTGACTACGAGTCCCAGACCCGTTCCTTGCGGATCGGCGGGCACTGCACCTCCATCCGGCTGGAAATGGCGTTCTGGGATACGCTGGAGGAGATCGCGGCCAAGGAGAACATGAGCGTCGGGAAATTCCTCACGACGCTCTACAACGAGGTGCTCGACCATCACGGCGAGGTCAATAATTTCGCCTCGCTGCTGCGATGCTCCTGCCTGATCTATCGATCTCGGAGCGTGGCGCCGGTGCAGGAGTTCAAGGGAACAGTCGCGCCTATGCTCGACGCGGCCGAATAGCGGCTACAGCGAGAGCCGGCACCCGCAATTCCAACGTCGTCCTGTCGAACGTGCTCGGCCTGCATGGTTCGAGACGCCCGCTTTGGCGGGCTCCTCACCATGAGGGTCTGATATCTCGCCGCAAAACCAGACCTCATCCTGAGGGCCCGCCGGAGCGGGCGTCTCGATGGATGGCCGCGGGCGAACTTCCTGCCAAGTTCTTCCATGCGAGGACTGCGAGAGATCAAATCTCCTTCTTCTGCATCGCGCCGGCGATGTAATCCGCCTGCCGGATCGCCAGCGCGACGATCGTCAGCGTCGGGTTGCAGGCCGCGCCGCTGGTGAACTGGCTGCCGTCGGAGACGAACAAATTCTTGACGTCGTGGCTCTGCCCGTACTTGTTGACCACGCCGTCGCGCGGCTTCTCGCTCATCCGGTTGGTGCCGAGATTGTGGGTGCTCGGATAGGGCGGCGTCGGATAGGTCACGGTGGCGCCGACGGCGTCATAGACGGCGGCGCCCTGCTTGTAGGCGTGCGCGCGCATCGCGAGGTCGTTGGGATGGTCGTCGAAATGCACGCTTGCCACCGGCTGGCCGAACTTGTCCTTTACGACCGGGTCGAGCGTGATGCGGTTGGTCTCCTGCGGCATGTCCTCGCCCACCAGCCACATGCCGGCCATCCGTGGATAACCATCAAGCGCTGCGGTGAACGGACGTCCCCAGGCGCCGGGATTGAGGAACGCCGCCATGAAGGGCAGGCCGATCGAGAGCGTCTCCATCTCGTAGCCGCCAACGAAGCCGCGCTTCGGGTTGTTGGCCGCCTCGTCGCGGATGATCCCGGCCATGGTGGTGCCGCGATACATGTGCACCGACTTCTCGAATACGGCATAGACGCTGCCGGTCATGTGCCGCATGTAGTTGCGGCCGACCTGGCCCGATGAATTGCCAAGGCCGTCGGGGAACATGGTCGAGGCACTGTTGAGCAGCAGCCGCGGGCTTTCGATCGAATTGCCAGCCACCGCGACGATGCGCGCCTTCTGGCGTTGCATCGCGCCGCTCTCGTCGGCATAGACCACGCCGGTGACCTTGCCGCTCGCATCATGCTCGATCTTGACCGCCATGCTGCCGGGGCGAACCTCGAGATTGCCGGTCGCCTCCCCCTTGGGGATCTCGGTGTAGAGCGTCGACCATTTCGCGCCGGATTTGCAGCCCTGGAAGCAGAAGCCGATCTGCTGGCAGGCGCCGCGACCGTCGCGCGGCTGGCTGTTGATCGCCATGTTGCCGGTGTGCACGGTCTTGTAGCCGAGCTTCTTGGCGCCGGCTTCGAGCACCTTGAAGTTATTGTTGCCGGGAAGTCCGGGAATGCCGTTGGTGCGGGTCACGCCCATCTTGTTCTCGGCCTTGGCGTACCACGGCTCGATCTCAGCAAGCGTTACCGGCCAGTCCAGGAGGTTGGCGCCGGGGAGATTGCCGTAGGTGCTCTTGACCCTGAACTCGTGCTCGTCGAAGCGCAGCGAGGCTCCGGCCCAATGGGTCGTTGAGCCGCCAACCGCCTTGACGATCCAGGCGGGGAGGCCCGAGAAGTCCTTGCCGACGCGCCATGTTCCCGACGTGGTGCGCGCGTCGGTCCAGGCGAGTTGCGAGAAGCTCTCCCACTCGTCGTTGACGAAGTCCTGGTTCTCGATGCGGGGACCTGCTTCGAGAATGACGACCTTGACGCCCTTCTGCGCGAGCTCGTTGCCCAGCGTGCCGCCGCCGGCGCCGGAGCCGACGATCACCACAACGCTGGAATCGTTCAGATCGAATTTTGGCATCTGCGTTCTCCTGAACCGTTGGGGTGGGCTTTAAGCCTTCGGCAGCCAGTCGATGTCGGCGAAGCCGCGATTGATGTAGCCGCCGTGCTCGGCGGAGGAGCCTTCGTATCCGAACCGCGGCCAGACCTCTTTCTGGTTGTAGAGCGACACGATGAGGTCGCCTCGCACCTTCTGGAAGAAGTCGCTCTGCTCGATCTCCTTCAGGAGCACCACGCGGTCGGCTTCCCAGGGCACCTCGGCGTAAGCCACCTTGTGGCGATCCCGCGCGTTCTGATCGAGCCGCGTGATGCCGTCGCTGATCAGCGACTTGACGGCGGAATCCTTGGCCGCCTTGCCATCCCACGGCTTGATCGCGGTGATGTAGTAGCTGTCGCCGAGGACGTCGTGCGGATAGATGTCGCGCGCGACCTTCAGCAGCGTTTTCATCGTCGCGGGAGAGAGCGTGCTGGCCTCATCGGCCCAGGCACCCTCGATGCTGACGGCGACGTTGGTCGCAACGGCCGCGACCGGCACGGCGGTTGCGGCGCCCTTGAGAAAGACGCGGCGGCTATGCTTGCTTCGACGATCGACTTCTCTCATGGGTTCCTCCGTGGATTTTTGTGATTTGGATTTTTTGATTTGGTTAGTTGAAGCGTCCGCCCCGCTGGATCACTTCGATCTTGTAGCCATCGGGATCACTGACGAAGAAGAAGCGCGCCAGCGTTTTGCCGTCGTGCTTGAAGTCACGCAGCGGCCCCGGTGCGAGCTTCTCGCGCTCGAAACGGACATGCTCGGCCTCGAGGTCCTCGACCACCACGGCGAGATGGCCGTAGCCGTCGCCGAGCGCGTACGCTTCCTTGCGATCGAAATTGACCGTCAGCTCGACCTCGAAAGGTGAGGAGGGATGACGCAGATAGATCAGGGCAAAGTCCGCGAATTTCAGATGGTCCGCGACCTCGAGGCCAAAGGCGCGTCTGTAGAAATCGAGCGAGCGTTCCTCATCCAGCACGCGGATCATGGAATGGACGGGCTTGGCCATTCAATTCAGCTCCTTGAGGTAGGCGATGATGGCTGAGCGCGTCTCCGGTTTTGCCTGCCGATAGGCCATGACCACGCCGGGAATGACGGCCTGCGGATTGGCCAGCCAGGCGTCGAGCTTCGCCTCGTCCCAGGCGAAGTCAGCTTTGGCGAGGCCATCTGAATAATGAAAACCTTCGACCTTTCCGGCGGGCCGGCCGACGATCTTCACCAGCGGCGGGCCCTGCCGTACCGGTTCTGACAGGTTCGTGGTGTGGCACACCGCGCATTGCTGCTTGAACAGTGTCGCGCCATCGGGCGGCTTTGCGGCCGGCAAGGGCATTTGCGCGTCGGCAACCCGCACAATCAGCACCATCGCGGTGCACAATCCCAGCACGACTGCACGCATCGCCAAGAGCTCGCCCATCCACGTCAAATTCAGCGTGCGCAAACTCTAGGCGCCGCCAAACATGCGGTGGTAGTAGCGGGCTATTTTGCTGCAAGCGGAGATACTCGCGGGTAATGACGTTCCGCGCTGCCGCATATGCGGAGCACAATTCCGCGAAACCGCCTCGAAATCCCTAAGCGATGACCACACGAGGCGGATTGCATCGCAATCGCGCCGTTCGATCGCTCTACACGATGAAGTTTCGTGGTCAGCGTCCGGTCGATCAGTCGTCGAAACCGCGGCCGCCGCCGCGTCCGGCCTTGATGTCGCTGCGGCGCTTCTTGCCCTCGAGGCGGCGCTGCTTGGAGCCAAACGTCGGCTTTGTCGCACGCCGCGGCGTCGGGCGTATCATCGCCTCGCTCAGGATATCGACGAGCCGGTCAATGGCGTCCTGGCGATTGCGCTCCTGGGTACGGAAGCGCTGGGCGTGGATCACGATGACGCCGTCCTTGGTCATGCGCTGGCCGGCAATGCGGGCGAGCCGGATCGCGGCGTCCTCCGGAAGGGTCAACTTGCGCGTGTCGAAGCGCAATTGAGCCGAGGTCGCGACCTTGTTGACGTTCTGCCCGCCCGGGCCGGAAGCGCGGACGAAGCCGATCTCGATGTCGTCCTCGTCGATAACGAGATCGCGGGATATCCGCAGCATGGTGGCACCATTCGTGATGCCCGGACATATCCCGGACGTCTACATTGGGCAATGGTGCACCGTGGAAATGCAAATGGCCGGGCGAGCCCGGCCATTTCAGGACATTTCAGGACGTCAGTTCGACTTCGTGGCCGGCGCCGCGGCCGGTTGCGCGGCGGCCTGCGGGGCGCGGCCGACGACGACGGTCAGGAGGCCCTGGCCCCAGAGGCGCCTCGCGGCCGCCTTGGCGTCATCAAGGGTCACCGCGTCGACGATGCCGTTGCGCTTCTCGATATAGTCGATCGGCAGTTTGTCCTGCTGGTACTGCAGCAGCGCCTGCGCGAGCTTGGAGGAGCTATCGAGCGCCAACATCTGCGAGCCCTTGAGATAGGACTTGGCCTCGTCAAGCTCCTTCTGCGTCGGTCCCTCCTCGGCAATTCGGCGCACTTCCTTCTCGATGGCGTCGATGGTGTCGCCGGCGCGGTCGGCGCGCGTGCCGGTATTGCCGATGAAGAGCGCCGAATGCTCCATCCAGAGCAGGGATTCGAACACCGAATAGGCCAGGCCGCGCTTCTCGCGGACCTCGCGATAGAGCCGGGAGGACAGTCCCCCGCCGCCGAGGATGTGGTTGACCACATAGGCCGCCATGAAGGTCGGATCGCTGCGCTTCACGCCAGGGCCGCCGAAGGTGATGACGGTCTGCGGCACGTCGAGCGGCACGAAGGCGCGTTGCGGCGGCTTGGCCGCCTCGATGTCGGGGACCGGCGCGAGACGAGCCTTGGCGGGCAGGCTCCCAAACGTGTGGTCGAGCAGCTTGCCGAGCGTGGCCGGATCGACGTCGCCGACGACCGCGATCTTCAGCGTGTCCTTGGCAAGCACGCGGCCGACATAATCCTTCATGTCGGCGACCGTGATGGTCGGAACGCTGTCGAGGTTGCCGTTGGTCTGCCGGCCGTAGGGATGATCGCCGAAGGCGATTTCCAGGAACTTGCGGCTCGCCAGCGAGGTCGGGTTGGTGGTCTCGCGGCGCAGGCTCGAGATGACTTGAGAGCGGATGCGTTCGACATCGGCAATGTCGAAATGCGGCGAGGTCAGCGCACTCCTGAGCAGGTCGAAGGCTTCGTCCTTGTTGTCGCGCAGCATGCGCAGACTGCCGCGGAACGTGTCGCGGGTGGCGCTGAAGGACAGCTCAATGGCGCGGCGGTCGAGCCGCTCATGAAAGGTTTTGGAATCCAGATCGCCGGAGCCTTCGTCGAGGAGGTCGCCGACCAGATTGGCGACGCCCGACTTGTCCTTGGGATCCTGGGCCGAGCCGCCGGCAAAGGAATATTCCATGGCGATCAGGGGCACGGTCGCGTCCTGCACGAACCAGGCTTCGATGCCGCCCGGCGAGGTCAGGTGCTGGATCTTTGCAGCCGCCTGCGACGGCGCGACGGTCGCGAGCGCAAGGACTGCGCCGGTAACGAAGGACAGCGCGAAGTGTCTCGTGCATAGGAAGTGTCTTGCGCGAAGGAAGAAATAGGTCACGAACGCTTCTCCTCGCGCTTGGTGGTCGCGGTGTCCTTGATCAAATAGCCCGTCACCGAGCGCTTCTTCTCGAGCCATTTCTGCGCGACGGTGCGAACCTGCTCGGCGGTGACGGCGCGGATGCGGTCGGGCCAGCTCCTGATGTCCTCGATCGACAGTCCCGTGGACAGCGCGCCGCCATACCAGCGCGCCAGCACCGCCTGGTTGTCCTGGGCGTAGATCGCCTCCGCGATGAGCTGGGTCTTCACGCGCTCCAGATCCTCGGCGCGGATCGGTTTCTGCGCGATGTCGGCGATGACGCCGTCGATCACCTGCTCGACCTCGGCAAAGCTGACACCGGATTTCGGCGAGGCGGAGATCGCGAACTGGGTCGGATCGAGCGATGTGCTCGAATAGCTGGCGCTGGCGGAGACCGCCAGCGGCTTGTCGACCACGAGCGCGCGGTAGAGATAGGAATTGCTGCCGCTGCCCATCAGCTGCGCCAGCACGTCGAGGGCCGCGCTCTCGCCGGCCGCGGCCGTCGTCGCGGAGGGCACCAGGTAATAGCGGCGCAAGCCTGGCTGCTCGACGCGCGGATCGGACAATGTGACGGTGCGCGGTGCGGCCGGCTCCGGCTCCTGTGGCCGAACACGCCGCGCCGGGATCGCGGGCTGGGCCGGGATCCCGCCGAAATTGCGCTCGACCAGCGGGCGGACGTCGGCGGCCTCGACGTCGCCAGCGATCACCAGGATCGCATTGTTCGGCGCGTAGAAGCGGCGGTAGAAGGCGAGCGCATCCTCGCGATCGAGCTTCTCGATCTCCTGGTGCCAGCCGATCACCGGCCGGCCGTAGGGATGATTGAGATAGAGCGCGGCCATGATCTGCTCGTTGAGCCGCGCGTCCGGATTGTTGGCGACGCGCATGTTGTATTCTTCAAGCACGACGTCGCGCTCGGGCAGCACGTTCTCGTCCTTGAGGATCAGGCCGGTCATGCGATCGGCCTCGAACTCCATCATGGTCGGCAACTGCTCGCGCGGCACGCGCTGGTAATAGTTGGTGTAGTCGACCGAGGTCGAGGCGTTCTCGTTGCCGCCGACGCGGAGCACGGTCTGCGAAAACTCGCCGACGGGATGCTTCGAGGTGCCCTTGAACATCAGGTGCTCGAGGAAGTGGGCGAGCCCGGACTTGCCCGGCGTCTCGTCTGCCGAGCCGACCTTGTACCAGATCATCTCCGTGACCACGGGCGTGCGGTGATCCGGAATCACCACCACCTGCAGGCCGTTGCCGAGCGTGAAGCTGGCGGGCGGAGCCGATGTCACCGTGGTCTGGGCGAGGGCGGCGCCGGCTGAGAGGACGCTTGTCGAAAGCAGCGCGGCAAGGAAGCAGACCGCCGATCGGTGAGAGGACATCATGATCCTTTTGAAAGACCGAGCGCGGATGTCCGGCCCGGAGCCACACTATGGTACACTGCGCGGCTGAGGCTTCGCGTCACGAAGCAGAGAACGCCATCAATTCGCAATCAGGGACCGCATGAGAGAGCCGGCGGCAGCTCCGCTCATGCCGAAATGTCGCGGCACGGCGGGAGCTATTTCTCCTTCTCCTTGCCAGATTGGACGTCGAAGTAAGTTCGCTTCGAATTATCCGGCCCGGAGCCGTAGGCATAGTTGGGCGACGGCGTCTGATATCCCGCCGGCGGTTCCACCAGCGATTGGCGCGGCGGCTCCGACGTGAACTGCTTGGACTCGGGGTCGCTCCCTTTGAAGAGCTTCCACAGGCCGCCAGTGTATCCGAGCTGGGCGGGGCTGAGCGTCGGGTTATTGGTGCTGTTGCCGGGCTGGAGCGGTTCGTTGCTTTGGCGGGACGGTCCGGCCGTCCTGGCGGCGTTCATCTCGCTTGGCGAGAGCGGTCGGCCTGCCTGCCAGCTCTCCGTCGCCTTGGGTGCTTTCTTCCGCGCGGCGATGGCTTCCTTGCGGCGCCTCTCGTCGGGATCCTTCGGCCAGTTCGGCGCAACGTTGGCCTCGGTCGCAGCCGGCGGCGGCAGGTCGAGCTTGGGCGGCACGACCAGCGGCGAGCGCTCGCGGTACTCGATGCCGGGCTTCTCCATGCTCCTGCCGCCGAGGCCGGACATCAGATTGTCGATGAGCTTCTCTTCGAAGGTCATGTCGTCATCGTCGTCGTCGTCACCGGCGCGGGCGGCGCCAGCGGCCATGACGAGACCGATGCCGAGCGCGACCGCGGACAGTTTCAATGCCCGCCGGCCTTCCCGCCGGGGACCTCGAACCATCGAACCGCTGGTCTTCGAGCTGCGCATCACTGTACCTGTTCCATATCGTGGCAGATTGCCGCTCACACGCCGCCAATCCTCGCAAAAAGCAAGGTTCCACCTGCCAGCCCGTATCGGCCGGGATCAGGGCGCTTTTGCGGCGGGTACCCCCAGGAAGGAATCATACAATAGCGCCGCCACCCCAGCAACGATCGCCACGTCCGCGAGGTTAAACACGTACCAATTATAGGTATTTCCGCCGATCTCGACATGGAACAAGGCGAAATCGACCACCGCGCCATAGGCCAGGCGGTCGATGCCATTGCCGATGGCACCGCCGATGATCAGGCCGAGCGCCACGGTTGCGAGCAGGGTGTGCGAACGGGCCATCCAGATCGCCAGCGCGACCACGGCGAGGACCTTGACCGCCATGAGCGCGAGCTGAGCTGCCTGGCTGTCGTTCTGGAGCCAGCCGAAACTGATGCCGATGTTCCAGGCCAGCACCAGGTCGAAGAACGGCATCACCTTCACCGCGCCGCGACGGGCGAGGTCGAAAACGTTCAGCAGCCAAAGTTTTGAGGCCTGGTCAGCCACGAGCGTGACCACGGCCGAGAGGATGCCGGCGCGGAGCGGGGTCATGCCGGGATCAGACCCTCACCCCCAACGCCTTCCATTCGCGCAGCGCCTTGGCGTCGCGCGGGGTGACGTCGGGGTATTCGGGGTCTTCGCCGACCATCGGCGAAATCTTCCAGGAGCGGGCGCATTTGGTGCCGACCGCCTTTTCCACCACGACCGCGACGCCGGGCACGGCATCGAGACGGAATGCATCGGCCGGCGCCTCGCCCTCACGCACCTCGTAATTCGAAGTGATGCAGACTTCGGCGAGATCGGTGTCGAACAGCGCCGCCAGCATGTCGCGGTCGGCGACATAGATCACCGGCGAGGCCTCGAGCGAGGAGCCGATGTTCTTGGCGGCGCGCTCGAGCTCGAGTGCGCCGGTGACGACGCGGCGGACGTTGCGGATCGCTTCCCACTTTGCGGCGAGCTTGTCGTCGCGCAAGCTTTCGAGGTTCTCCGGGAACAGCGTCAGATGCACCGAGGGCTCGGCGTTCGGCCGGAACATCCGCCACGCTTCCTCGGTCGTGAAGCTCAGGATCGGCGCGAGCCATTTCAGGAGGGTATCGCACAGGAGCTCGATCGCGGTGAGCGCCGCCTTGCGCGCCGGCGAGGACGGCGGATCGCAATACAGCGTGTCCTTGCGGATATCGAAGTAGAACGCCGACAGCTCCGAGTTCATGAAGGCCGAGAGGCTTGCGACGACGGTCTTGTAGTCGAAGGCAGCATAGGCCTTGTGAACGGTTTCGGCATGGCCGGCCAATTCGTGCAGCATCAACCGCTCGAGCTCGGGCATCTCGGCATGGGCGACCTTCTCGCTCGCCTTGAAATGATGCAACGTTCCAAGCATCCAGCGGATCGAGTTGCGCAGCTTGCGATAGGTCTCGATGGTGTTCTTCAGGATCTCGGGGCCGATGCGCTGGTCGTCGGCATAGTCGGTGGCGCAGACCCACAGGCGCAGGATGTCCGCTCCCGAATCCTTGATCACCTTCTGCGGCTCGACGGTGTTGCCGAGCGACTTCGACATCTTGCGGCCGTTCTCGTCGAGCGTGAAGCCGTGGGTGAGCACGATGTCGTAGGGCGCGCGTCCCCGCGTGCCCGCGCTTTCCAGCAGCGAGGAATGAAACCAGCCGCGATGCTGGTCGCTGCCTTCCAGATACATCACGGTGTCGTCGCCGCCGTCGATCTTGCGGACGATGTTGCCGAGCTGCGGGAAGTTCTGCCGATCCTCCAGCACGAAGGCGTGCGTGGAGCCGGAATCGAACCAGACGTCGCAGATGTCGTCGACCTTCTTCCAGTCCTCGGCTGCGCGGGACCCGAGAAAGCGCTCGCGGGCGCCGTCCATGTACCAGGCGTCCGCGCCTTCCTCCATGAAGGCCTCGGTGATGCGCTGGTTGACGATCTCGTCTTGCAGGATCTCGGCCGAGCCGTCGCTCTTCTCGCGAACGAACACGGCGATCGGCACGCCCCAGGCGCGCTGGCGCGAGATCACCCAGTCCGGCCGGTTTTCAATCATTCCGGTGATGCGGTTACGACCGGTTTCGGGAACCCATTTCGTCTGGCCGATCGAATGCAAAGCGCGGTTTCGGATCGTATCAAGAACTGGTTCTTCATCGATGAAGTCTACGCCGTCGATCCGCGATGCTGGTAGCTCCGGAAGGATCGCGTCGGTAATAGGCTTATCCATCGCGATGAACCACTGTGGCGTGTTTCGGAAGAGTATCGGCTTCTTGGAACGCCAAGAATGGGGATATTGGTGTTTAAGGCGGCCGCGCGCGAGCAAATTTCCGGCGTCGATGAGAGTCTTGATGACAGCCTCGTTCGCGTCGCCCTTTTCGCCCTTGTCGTTGAACACGCGCTTTCCGACGAATCCAGGTGCCTGCGTGGTGTACGCGCTATTCTCATCGACGGTGTAAGGGATTGCAGTAGAGATGCCTTCTCGTTCGAGCCTTCGCGTGTTGAGCATCCAAACATCGAAGTCCTCGCGGCCATGGCTCGGTGCAGTGTGCACGAAACCGGTGCCGGTATCGTCGGTGACGTGGTCGCCCATAAGTAAGGGAACAGGAAAGTCGTAACCCAACGATCGAAGCGGATGATCGCAAGTTACCATCACGCTGGCGGGACCAGCATCGAAAGCTACGTCACGAAGTTTCTTGAATGAAACAACGCGCGCTTGTCGAAAGACGTCTTCGGCCAGCTTGTCAGCTAGAACATAGCGTTCGCCGGTCTTTGCCCAGTTATCTGTAGGTGCTTCAACGACTTCGTAAAGACCATACTCGACATGTTCACCAAAGCTAACCGCCCGGTTGCCTGGAAGAGTCCAAGGCGTCGTCGTCCAAATGACCACCGAACTTGCTTTGAGGTCTTCCATGAGCTCATGCAGCGGCTTTACATCTTTCTCGGTGGCCTGCTCTTGGATACCCTCGAGCCTCACGTCTCGCACCGGGAATTTCACCCAGACCATGTCGGAGGTGTAGTCCTCGTACTCGACCTCGGCT
Organism: Bradyrhizobium sp. Bra78; assembly: GCF_024519855.1. Lineage (NCBI taxonomy): Bacteria > Pseudomonadati > Pseudomonadota > Alphaproteobacteria > Hyphomicrobiales > Nitrobacteraceae > Bradyrhizobium > Bradyrhizobium sp. Bra78. The sequence goes on from NZ_JALJRE010000004.1 coordinate 230,373, forward strand.
TCCGCGAGCGCGGTCTTCTCGACCACGCTCCACATCACCGGCTTGGAGCCGCGATACAGCGTGCCGTTGGCGGCGAACTTCATCAGCTCGCGCGCGATCTGCGCTTCGGCCGGATAGCTCATCGTCTGATAGGGGTGATCCCAGTCGCCGATGATGCCGAGCCGCTTGAACTCCTCGCGCTGCACGTTGATCCAGTTGGTCGCATAGGCGCGGCATTCCTTGCGGAACGCCACCATTGCGGTGGAGTCGCGGAAATCGGGCTTCTGCTTGCCCTTGGAGCGGTAGTTCTCCTCCTCGATCTTCCATTCGATCGGCAGGCCGTGGCAGTCCCAGCCGGGCACGTAATTGGAGTCGAAGCCGAGCATCTGCTGGCTCTTGGTCACGACGTCCTTGAGGATCTTGTTGAGGGCGTGCCCGATATGGATGTTGCCGTTGGCATAGGGCGGGCCGTCATGCAGCACGAATTTGGCGCGGCCCCGGGCTTCCTGGCGCAGCTTGTCGTAGAGGCCGATGTCGTTCCAGTATTTCAGCAGCTCCGGCTCGCGCTGCGGCAGGCCGGCCCGCATCGGGAATTCGGTCTGCGGCAGATAAAGGGTCTTGGAATAGTCTTTGGCGTCGGACTTTTGCGGCTTTTCGGACATGAGGCTGACTGGCTCGGAAGGGCGCGGGAACGGATGGCGATGCGGAATCGCGGGGTGAAACGACAAAATCCCGGTCTTGCGCCGAGCCGAAAGCTCAGGCGGAAGCCGGGCCGCTAATCCCTATGATGCGCCGCGCAAACATGGGCTCTCCATAGCAGCCGGGCGGGGGAAGCGCAAAGGCCGACAGGCCCGCCTTGAGCCCTCAATCGATCACGCCAAGCCTCGGAAACGCGTCCGGGGCGGCCGCGAGCATGGTGCGGGCGCGGGTGGAATCGTCGTCCATCTGGCGGATCAGGGCATCCAGGCTGTCGAATTTCAGCTCCTCGCGGATGAAGCCGACAAAGGCGCAGTCGAGCGCCTGCCCGTAAAGGTCGCCCTTGAAGTCGAACAGGAAGATTTCCAGCAGCGGGGCGCCATTGTCGAAAGTCGGGCGGCGGCCGAAGCTGGCGACACCGTCGAGGCGTTCGGTGCCGCGGCCGACCCGCACCGCATAGATGCCGTGCTTGAGGCCGCAATTGGCATCCAGGCGGATGTTGGCCGTGGGATAGCCGAGATCGCGGCCGCGCTTCTCGCCGTGGATGACCTCGCCGGTGATGAACCAGGGGCCGCCCAGCATGTTGGTGGCTTCGTCGAGTTGGCCCTCGGCGAGCGCGATCCGGATCGCGCTGGAGGAGACCGGCCGCTCGTCGAAATCGACGTGCGGCTGCACGTCGACTTCGATGCCGAGCCGGGGCGCCTCGTTGACCAGGAGGCTCGGCGAGCCGACGCGGCCCTTGCCGAAATGGAAGTCGTAACCGACCGCGATGCCGCTGACGCCGAGGCGTCCGATCAGCTCATGGTGAATGAAATCTTGTGCGCTGGTCCCGGCCCTGGCCTTGTCGAAGGTCATGACCACGGCGCCGGCAAGCCCGGTGCCGGCCAGAAGCCGCAGCTTGGCCCGTTCTCCCGTCAGGCGGAATTGCGGGGTGTTAGGGCTGAAGAATCGCCGCGGGTGCGGCTCGAAGGTCAATGCCAGCGCGGGGCGGCCATGTGTCCGGCCCATCTCCAGGGCTGCAGCGATCACGGCGCGGTGGCCGAGATGAACGCCGTCGAAATTGCCCATGGCGACCACGGCGCCCCTTGCAATCGCGGAGTCCGGCGTGGTGTCGCGGATAATGGTAAAATGCGGGGCCATCAGGGGAATTCTCGAGCCGGCGGGACCGGCCGGGACCGTGGCTTGACCGGCCGGATGAAGTCAAGCGGGAGGGGGCGGCCGCCTCGAATGCGATTTCAGTCAAGCGGGGGCGCCCCCAATTAACGGGCTGTTTAACGCCTTGGTGTTAGTCCTTGGCGAGTGGAACCGCCGGGCTCCGGCTTGGCAGGTCCGATTGTAATATTCCTTGGTTTGCGTTGGGGGAGTCGAGATGGCGGTTGATTTGTCGATGTCGGTTCTGGTGGTGGACGACTACAGCACCATGATCCGGATCATCAGGAATCTCCTGAAGCAGCTTGGCTTCGAGAATATCGATGATGCCAGCGACGGTTCGGCTGCGCTGAACAAGATGCGCGGCAAGAAGTACGGTCTCGTGATTTCCGACTGGAACATGGAGCCGATGACGGGATACGACCTGCTGCGCGAAGTGCGCGCGGATCCGAACCTCGCCACCACGCCCTTCATCATGATCACGGCCGAATCGAAGACCGAGAACGTGATCGCGGCCAAGAAGGCCGGCGTGAACAACTACATCGTCAAGCCGTTCAACGCGGCGACGCTGAAGACCAAGATCGAGGCGGTCTTCCCGGACATGGCGAGCGCGTAAGGCGCGATCGAAGCCATCAGGTGAATTCGGAAGGCCCGGGCGGTTGTCCCGGGCTTTCTTTATTGGGTTTGTCGTTCCGGGATCGATGCTCACGCGACTGCGGAGTGTCGATCAGCTCACTACCATTTCAGTTCGCGCATCAGCGCCTTCGGCGGGTGGCCGAACAATTCCAGCACGGAGGCCGGGTCGAGCTGGTCGAGCCCCTCGAACTCCTCGGCATGGATGCCGCGGGTCACGAACAGGCAATCGATGCCGAACTCGCGCGCGCCGGTGAGATCGGTACGGACCGAATCGCCGATCGCCAGCACCTTTTTGCGGTCGATCTGGTGGCCCTGGCGTTCGCCGGCGAGCGCCATCGCGCGCTCGTAGATCGGCCGGTGCGGCTTGCCGTAGAAGATCACCTCGCCGCCGAGCTCGCGATAGAGCTCGGCGATCGCGCCGGCGCAATAGATCAGCCGGTCACCGCGTTCCACCACGATGTCGGGGTTGGCGCAGACCAGCGTCAGCTTGCGCTCGCGCGCCTTCAGCATCATGCCGCGATAGTCTTCCGCCGTCTCGGTCTCGTCGTCATAGAGGCCGGTGCAGACGATGTAATCGGCCTCTTCCAGCGGCGCGGTCACCGCATCGAGGCCGCGGTAGATCGAGTTGTCGCGCTCGGGACCGAGCCAGAACATCTTGCTGCCGGGATGCGCGGCGACATAGAGCCGAGTCAGGTCGCCTGACGACACGATCGCGTCGTAGGTTTCGTCGGCGACGCCGAGCTTGCGCAATTGCCGCTGCACGGAGTCGGCCGGGCGCGGCGCGTTTGTGATCAGGATCACCGTACCGCCGCGGCTGCGATAGGTGTGCAGCGCTTCGCAGGCTTCGGGGAAGGATTCGAGGCCGTTGTGAACCACGCCCCATATGTCGCTGAGCACGACGTCCACGCCGCCCACGAGCTCGCGCAGGCTTTCGGCGAAATGCAGCGTGGTCATGATGCGCGGGGCCGATCAGAGGCGGCGCGCGAGCGCGGCGTTGCCGGTGATGCGTTGTGCCGGAGGCGCGGCTGACGTCGCGCCTGGGCTGGGTGTGCCGGAGCCATTGGATCCCTGAGTGTCCTGCGCCTGGGCCGGCGCGGCCCCGCCGGTAGCAGATGCCCCCTCCGGCCGCAATGGCCGGGGCGGCGCGAACAGGAACCCCTGGCCGAACCGAACGTCATAGTCGAGCAGGTCAATCACGGCGCGCTCGCCCTCGATCCGCTCGGCGATCAGGTCGATGCCGAAGCGACCGAGCAGGTCGGAGAGGTCGGAGGGGTGGATGTCCGAGGCCGACGCCTGTTTCGGGTCGAGCAGCAGCGTCGCCGGCACCTTGATGAAGCGCACGCCGCGGTCGGCGAGCTCGCGCGGCTCGATGCGCAAATCCGTGACATGGTCGATCGAGAAACGGAAGCCGCGCTGCGCGAGCGCAGCAAGATTCTCGGTCTCGGCCGGGCCGAGATTGCGGAACGTCGATTGCTTGAATTCGAGCACCAGCGAGGGCGCCAGCGCCCGGTTGGCTTCGAGGAAGTCGAGATATTGCGCGAAGGTGGTGGAATTGCCGAGCGTGGAGGCCGCGACGTTGCAGAACACGCCGACGTCCTTGTTGCGCACCATCAGCCGCCGCAGCACCTGCACACAGCGCAGCATCACCATGTTGTCGATGCGCCCGATCAGGCCCGAGGCCTCCGCGATGCTGATGAATTCCTCGGCCGCGATCAGCTGGTCGCGCTCGTCGCGCAGGCGCGTGACCGCCTCGTAGAACCGGACCTTGCGCTGCGGCAGCGTCACCATCGGCTGGAGGAAGATGTCGATGCGGTTCTCGTCGATCGCGTTGCGCAGCGTCGCCAGCAATTGGGTCTGGTTGCGGCCATTGGTCGTCTGAACCGGATTGGCGGTCCGGCTCTGGATCGCCGGTGGGGCCGGCCGCGCCGGCGGTGCGGGCACTGGGGGAGGGGCAGCCGGCAGCTCCTCGAAAGCCATCAGGTCGAGCGGTGCCTCCGGCTCCGGCCTCGCCACCGGGGCGGGGACCGGCACCGGCGCGTGGCCGGCCATCAGATCCTCATGGGCCGACACGGTGGTGGCGAGCTGCCTGACCAGTCCGCCGAGCTCGTTGATCTCGCCCACCACCGACTGGATGCGGTCGGAGTTGGTCGAATTGGAAGAAGCGATGCGCCCCTCGACGGCCGCAAGCCGGCGGCCGAACTCGGCCACCTGGCGGGCGAGGTCGGCGGTGCCGCGCGAGAGGTCGGCGATCTGGCCGCCGACGTCGCTGCGGTCGCGCAGCCGCATCGACACTGCATTGTAGAGGATCAGGAAGGTCAGGGCGGTCAGCGCCACGATCGCGGATTCGGTTCCGCTGATGCCCGCGACCGCGTAGAGCACAAGCCCGAGCGAGGCCGCGACCAGAACCATGCAAATGGCGATGAAGATCGTCGAAATGCGAATCATGCCGCGCGCTACGCCTCAAAGAGCTGCTGCCTCACCCCGGGAAAACACGGGCCACTGTGCGACCCCGTCACGCCTCATGCTCCCCCAAGCGGCACGAGCCTAACATCATTGTTGATTCGAGGGGATAGCGGCCTGTTCGCGGGTCAGGTCAGCCCGGCGCGGCGAAAGCCTTCGAGGTAGTGCTCGCGGTCGGGGGCGAGCCTGATCGGCATGAACTCGGCGATCCAGGCCAGCGACACGTTTGGCTGCGCGCGGCGGAGTTCCTTCAGGGCCGCGCTGGCGGTCTCGGCATTCCCGGCCATGCCGGCGGCCGCGGTCAGTACCCGGTGTCCGCCGACGAAATCGCTGCGCTGGCGCAGGGATTCCTGCGCCAGTCGGATGGCTTCTTCGTAGTCGCTGCCGAGGAAGCGGGCAAAGGCGGCGATGCCGAAATAGACCGGCGCGTAGGGATCGCGCGGGCTGAGGCGGATCGCTCGCCGCGCCGCCTCGTCGGCGTCCCGCCAGCGGCCGCAATAGCCGAGCGCCAGCCCATAATAGCCCTGCGCGAGCGCAAAGTTCGGATTGAGCCGCAGCGCGGTCTCGAATTCGGCCAGCGAGTCGTCGAACCGCCGTGCGAACAGATTGACATGGCCGAGCGCATTGTGCGCCCAGGCATCCTCACTGTCGGCGCGGATTGCGGCCCCCGCCGCGCGCTCGGCGGCGGATATGGCGGCGGCCATCTCCATCCAGCCCATATGCGCCGTGAACATGTAGCTTGTGCCGAGCAGCCCGAGCGCCTTGCCGTAGTCGGGGTCGAGCGCGATGGCCTTTTCGAGCAGGGCCTGTGCCACCACGTGATCGTGCCGCGTCACGCGCCAGTAGTGGGAGAGGGCGCGCATCACGAGATCCCAGGCATCCATGCTGCCGGGCGGCTTGCGCTCGGCGCGAAAATTCTCCGCGGCATAGAGCTGCGGCTCGATCGCGGCGACGATGCGTTCAGTGATCTCGTCCTGCACGGCGAAGACGTCGGCGAGCTCGCGGTCGTAGCGTTCGGCCCAGAGATGGCTGCCGGTCGCGACGTCGTTGAGCTGCGCGGTGATGCGGACGCGGTCGCCTTCCTTGCGGACGCTGCCCTCGACGACATAGCGCACGCCCAGCTCCTCGGCGATCTGGCGCAGGTGAACCGAGCGGCCCTTGTAGACAAAGGAGGAGTTGCGCGCGATGACGAAGAACCAGCGCAGCTTCGATAGCGCGGTGATGATGTCCTCGCTGATGCCGTCGGAGAAATAATCCTGTTCGGCCTCGCCGCTCATGTTGACGAAGGGCAGGACCGCGATGGCGGGACGGTCGGGCAGCTGCAAGGCCGCCGGTGGCGGGGCGGACGGTCCGGCCGCCGCAGCTGGTGTTGCTGCTTTGGAGTGCTCGGTCACCTCGCCGACGAACCGCATGCCCTTGCGGGCGATGGTGCGGATCAGCCGCTGCTCGTCGCCATTGTCGTTGACCGCACGGCGCGCCGCGTTGATTCGGCTGGTCAGCGTGGATTCCGAGACGACGCGGCCGTTCCAGATCGCGTCGAGCAGATTGTCCCGTGTCACCACGCGCTCACGGTTGCGGACCAGATAGAGCAGCAGATCGAACACCTGGGGCTCGATCGCGACGAGCGTCTCCATCCGCCGCAATTCGCGGCGTTCGGGATCGAGCACGAAATCCTCGAACTGAAATGTCACGCTGCTCCTCGGCTCCTGTCCGGAAATCAAGGTGCTCTCAGCCTAAAATAACGCCGCTCTCAAGGCCAGCGAACCGCATGCGCCCTATCGTCCCGGCGTTTTCAACCGCAGGAGATTGCCATGTCGACATCCGCCGCGATCAAGCCGGCCACAGCCCAACCCGATCTCGCCGCCGTGAAGCAGCGCCAGCACGGCGCCTGGTCGTCCGGCGACTATGCCGTCGTCGGCACCACCTTGCAGATCGTCGGCGAGCAGCTCTGCGAGGCGCTCGACCTGCGCGCCGGCAGCAAGGTGCTGGACGTCGCCGCCGGCAACGGCAATGCGACGCTGGCAGCGGCGCGGCGCTGGTGTGACGTCACATCCACCGACTATGTGCCGGCGCTGCTCAAGCGCGGCCGCGAGCGGGCCGCGGCGGAGCATCTGATGGTCGAGTTCCGCGAGGCGGACGCCGAAGCGTTGCCGTTTGCGGATGCGAGCTACGACGTCGTGCTTTCGACCTTCGGCGTCATGTTCACGCCGGACCAGGACAAGGCGGCTTCCGAGCTCGCGCGGGTCTGCAAATCCGGCGGCAAGATCGGCCTCGCCAATTGGACGCCGCAAGGCTTTATCGGCCAGCTCTTCAAGATTATCGGCAAGCATTTGCCGCCGCCGGCAGGGGTGAAGTCGCCCGCGCTGTGGGGCACGCCGGCGCGGCTTGAGGAGATGTTCGGAGGCCAGGCCTCGGAGATCGCCGCCGAACCGCGCATGTTCGTGTTCCGCTATCGCTCGCCGGATCACTGGCTCGACGTGTTCAAGTCGTTTTACGGGCCGATGCTGAAGGCGTTCGCCGCCCTCGACGAGAGCGGCCAGGCGGCGCTGCGGCGCGATCTCATGACGCTGCTCGACGAGTTCAACCATGCCGATGACGGCACGGTCGTGGTGCACAGCGAGTATCTGGAAGCCGTCATCACCAAGCGGTGACGGCGAATCGGTCAGGCCGGACAATCTCCGGCCTGACCGCCGTGATCAGGTTGGCGCGGCGGCGCCGACCGTATCGGCCGAGACGGCCTCGCGGTTGCCGAGCGGCTTGGGCCGCCCGGTGGTCGTGTCGCGCAGGGTTTGCCGTTCGATCTCCGAATTCAGCTCGGCGCCGAACATGATGACGATCGCCGACACCCACATCCACATCATCAGTCCGATCGCCGCGCCGAGCGAGCCGTAGGTCGCGTTGTAATTGGCGAATTCGGACAGATACCAGGACAACAAGGCGGAGCCGGCAATCCAGAGGATCGCGGCCGTCACCGCGCCGATGCTCAGCCACTGCCAGCGCGGCGCGTCGCGACTGGGCGCGAAGCGGTAGAGGATGGCGAGCGCCGCCAGCAGGATGACGAGCAGCAGCGGCCAGCGCGCCAGCGCGACGATCAGCTTGCTCTCGGGCGCCATGCCGAGATGGTCGAGCGCGAGCGGGAAGGCAACCACGGCGCCCACCATCAACAGCAGTGCGGCGATGCCGCCGACCGTGAAACTCAGAGAAATCAGGTTCAGCTTGATGAAGCTGCGCTTCTCGCGCTCCTCATAGGCGACGTTGAGGGCGTCGAAGATGGATTTGACGCCGGCATTGGCGCTCCAGATCGCAAGCAGGAGGCCGAACAGGAAAGTCACGCCGAGGGCCGTATTGCCATTGGACACCACGCGCGCGACCTGGTCCTCGACGATCTGGAACGCGCCCTCGGGCAGCATCAGCGCGAGCGTTTGCAGATTGCTGCTGATCGTCGAGGGGTCGGCGAACAGTCCGTAGGAAGAGACCAGCGCGGTGACGGCGGGGAAGATCGCGAGCAGCCCGAAGAATACGACGCCGCCGGCGGTCGCGAGCAGGCGGTCGTCGTCGATGCGCTGGTAGGTCCGCCAGAAAATGTCCTTCCAGCCCCTCCAGGGGATCGCGAACGGGCTTTTCGAGCGGCGGCCATGGCCGGCCTGCAGGGCTGCGCCTGCCGGGTTCGTTTCCGGTGAGCTTGCTTCGTTGTTGCGGTGGTCCTGCGGAGGCCCCGGCCGAATCAAGCCGGAGTCCTGAAAGTATCGTTCCGCCGTGAGCACGAAAACCGTCGTGGCTGCCACCAGCAGCCAGCTGTCGAACTGCTCGGACTGCCGCGCACGCATGTCAGGCGTCCAAGCGGTGACCGTGACGTCTCCGACGCGCGGCTGTGAAGCCCACCAATCCGATCGCGGCGAGCATCAGGCCAAGCTGTACGGGCCGGTTTGTCGCAGCCCGCGAAATGTTGCCGCCGTGGCGGCGTTCGCCGGGCGCGAGGGGAACCAGCGGGATCGTCGTTGCGACCTCCTTCACCGCCTGCTGGACCGTCCCGCGCGGGATCCGCGGTGTGGCGATCGCAACGCGCATGCGGCTGGCGAGCGGCACGATCGGCCTGGTCCGGCGCTTGATTTGGGCCATGGCCACTCCGGCGCAGGCTGCAGCCAACACCAGGAGCAGGGCTGCGACGGCGCCAAAGCCCCAGAATTGTCCGTATGTGATCGCAACCCAGCGATACAGCGCGATCAGACCGACAAGGAAGGTCGCGATCAGGAACAGCCCGGCCGCCGCGAACAGCCCCGCCGCGACCGCATAGGAGGTTGCGCGTCCGGTGGCCTGATTGGTGCGGTCACGCAGATAGGACTGTGCGGCGCGCTTGAGATGGTTGAGTTTCAGCGCCACGCCGGCGCGCAGCAATTCGCCCGATGGCGCGAGCATGCGGGACATCCTCCGAGAGCGAGAAAATTCGTCAGGGGATGAACGTGGCGGAATTTGACTTGTTCCGCCGGGGTCGCAGCTGTCGTGACGGATCAGCCCAGATCGGCCGCCGCGATCCAGAAAACCTCGCCCTCGGACTCCTCGGTGTCCAGCCAGAGCAGCGGCAGTTCAGGAAAGGCCTCATCGACCAGTTCGCGTCCGCGGCCGATCTCGCAGATCAGCCCGCCGTCCGGCGTCAGATGATCGGGCGCGTCTCGCAGGATCCGGCGGACCACATCGAGGCCGTCGGCACCGCCGTCGAAGGCGAGCTTCGGCTCGGCGCGGCACTCCGGCGGCAGCGCCGCCATGCCTTCGGCGTCGACGTAAGGCGGGTTGGTGATGATCAAATCGTATTTGTTGTCACCGAGCGGGGTGAACAGGTCGCCGCGGTGCAGACTGATCCGGTCGTCGAGCCCGTATTCGCGGACATTTCGCGCGGCGACTTCGACCGCGCCCTTCGAGATATCGACGGCATCGATCGTCGCGTTCGGGAAATGATGTGCGGCGAGGATCGCGAGGCATCCCGATCCCGTGCAGAGGTCGAGCACGCGCTCGACGGCCGTGGGATCGTCGATCAGCGAGCCGGCATCGCCGTCGCCGCCGAAATGCGAATCCAGGAGCTCGCCGATGAAGGAGCGCGGAACGATGACGCGCTCGTCGACATAGAAGGGCAGGCCGCGCATGTAGACCTTGTTGACGAGATAGGCGGCCGGTTTGCGCGTCGTGACGCGCTGATGGATGAGATCGAGCAGGGTCTTGCCTTCCGCCGACGTGAGGCGGGCATGGGCAAAAATCTCGAACTGGTCGGGATGCAGATGCAGGGCTTCGCAGACCAGGAAGGCGGCTTCGGCGACCGGATCGGTCGTGCCATGGGCGAAGGCGAGCTTTGCCTCATTGAAGCGGCTGACCGCATAGCGGACGAAATCGATCAGCGTGACCAGCTCACCGGGGCCGACCTTCGCGAGTTTTGGCGCGGCGGGGCCGCGCGGGGTCTTTCTCGTCGCTCTCGCCATCAGGATCGGGTCCAGCGTGCGGCCGCCTCGTCGTCACGGGCATGGGCCTCGACCCAGCCGGTGCCGGTGGCGCTCTCTTCCTTCTTCCAGAACGGCGCGTTGGTCTTGAGATAGTCCATCAGGAACTCGGCCGCCTGGAATGCCGCCTGGCGGTGCTGCGAGGCGGTCAGCACCAGCACGATGTTCTGGCCGGGCATGAAGCGGCCGACACGGTGGATCACAGTGACGCCGTTGAGCGGCCAGCGCGATACCGCCTCGTCGGCATGGCGCCTGATCTCTTCCTCCGCCATGCCGGGATAATGTTCGAGCGTGAGCGCTGCGATCTTCGCACTGTCCTCGTCGCCGCGGCAGATGCCGGAGAAGCTCACGACCGCGCCGATGTCGGTGCGGCTCCTGGTCAGGGCCGCGATCTCGCGCGCGATGTCGAAATCGTCTTGCTGAATGCGGATGGTGACGGGGCAGGTGGTAGCAGGGGAGGTGGTCACAGGGGAGGTGGTCACGGGAGAAGACATGGCCTAGCCGCCGGTCATCGGCGGGAAGAACGCGATCTCGCGGGCGCCCGCGATCGCAGCGTCCGGCCTGACGTGGGCATGGTCGATCGCGGCGCGGATCACCTTCGGCTTCTCGAACGCGTAGGCGTAGGCTTCGCTTTGGCCCGACAGCCAGGCGATCAGCTCCTCCACGGTGCGCACGGTCGCAGGCGGCTCGATGGTCTCCTCGGCCTTGCCGACGCGCTCGCGTACCCAGGCGAAATACTTCACCTTCATCCCTCATCCTCCTTGATGAGGTGATGGATGCCGGCACGGAAATAGTCGTAGCCGGTGTACATGGTGAGGATCGCCGAGGCCCACAGCAGCGCCAGCCCGATCATCGAGACCACGGGCACCACTTCGTCGCCGGCCGGACCGGCCAGCAGGAAGCCGATGGCGATGAGCTGAACGGTCGTCTTCCACTTCGCAAGCTTGGTCACGGGCACGCTCACCCGCAAAGCGGCGAGGTATTCGCGCAGGCCCGAGACCAGGATCTCGCGGCACAGGATCACGATCGCGGCCCATAGCGACCAGCCGTGGATGATGCCGTCGGCGGCCAGCATCAGCAGGCAGGAGGCGACCAGCAGCTTGTCGGCGATCGGATCGAGCATCCGGCCGAACGCCGATTGCTGATTCCAGATCCGCGCGTAATAGCCGTCGAGGTAGTCGGTGACCGCAGCCGCGATGAAAATGGCGACCGCGAGCCAGCGCAGCCACAGCGAGCCGTCCATGATCGACTGTGCATAGATGCACCCGACCACGACCGGGATCGCGGCGATCCGGCCGTAGGTCAGGATGTTCGGGAGGGACATCGCGCGGCTGGTCGTCCCTCGTGTCGTGGCGATGTTCATTCGTCCTACCAATACCGCTGCAGCCTGAAGGTCAACCGTTCCGCTCCCAAAATGGGCCGCGGGATGCGACGACCATATGACCGCGGCCCCCTTAGTTCACCCCGGCTGGGGATGGAAATAATCGAAAATCCTGCGAGCGCTCTCCGCGCTCACCCCCGGAACCTTGCCGAGATCGGCGATCGAGGCCCGTTCGATCTCCTTCAAGGTTCCGAAATGATGCAGCAAGGCACGTTTGCGTGACGGGCCGATGCCCGGAATCTCCTGCAAACCGGCCTCGCGGATGTCCTTCTTGCGCAGCTTGCGGTGCGAGCCGATGACGAAGCGGTGTGCCTCGTCCCGCAGCCGCTGGATGAAATAGAGCACGGGATCGCGCGGCTCCAGCTTGATCGCCTCGCGCTCCGGCATGAACAGGGTCTCGCGGCCGGCATCCCGGTCGGGCCCCTTGGCCACCGACATCAGCGAGACCTGGGTCAAGCCGAGATTTGTGAAGATCTCGCGGACGGCGTTGAGCTGGCCACGGCCGCCGTCGATGATCACGAGATCGGGCCATTGCGGGAAATCGTCGTCCTTGACCTTGGCGCCCTCCTCGGGCGGATTGATCAGGCGCTTGAAGCGGCGCTCCAGCACCTCGCGCATCATGCCGTAGTCATCGCCGGGCGTCAGCCCTTCCGACTTGATGTTGAACTTGCGGTACTGGTTCTTCACGAAACCGTCCGGGCCGGCGACGATCATGGCCCCGACTGCGTTGGTGCCCTGGATGTGGCTGTTGTCGTAGACCTCGATCCGCTTCGGCGAATGCGGCAGGCTCAGCGTCGTGGCCATGGCGTCCAGCAGGCGGCCTTGCGTCGCGGTGTCCGCGAGCTTGCGGCCCAGCGCTTCGCGCGCATTGGTGAGCGCGTGGGTGACGAGCTCCTTCTTCTCGCCGCGCTTGGGCGCTGCGACCTCGACCTTGTGGCCGGCCTTGATCGACAGCGCATTGGCGAGCAGCTCGCTCTCCTCGATCTCGTGCGAGAGCAGGATGTTCCGCGGCGGCGGCTTGTCGTCGTAGAACTGGGCAAGGAAGGAGCCGAGCACCTCTTCGGGCGTATAGCTCTTCTCCGCGCGCGGAAAATAGGCGCGGTTGCCCCAGTTCTGCCCGGTGCGGAAGAAGAACACCTCGACGCAGGAGAAGCCGCCGTCCTGGTGGATGGCGAACACGTCGGCTTCCTCCACCGTGCGCGGGTTGATGCCCTGCTGCGACTGGATCGCCGACAGCGCGGCGAGGCGGTCGCGGTAGAGTGCCGCGGTCTCGAATTCGAGCTCGCCGGAGGCCTTCTCCATCTCGCCGGCGAGCTCCTGCTTCACCGCCTGGCTCTTGCCGGACAGGAAGTCGCTCGCCTCGCGCACCAGGGTCGTATAGCCGGGGAAGTCGATCTCGCGGGTGCAGGGACCGGCGCAGCGGCGGATCTGGTAAAGCAGGCAGGGCCGGCTGCGGCTCTCGAAGAAGGAATCCGTGCAGGAGCGGATCAGGAACGCGCGCTGCAGCGCCGTGATGGTGCGGTTGACGGCGCCGGCGGAGGCGAACGGGCCGAAATAGCGCCCGGGCCGGGTCTGCGCGCCGCGGTGCTTGAGGATCTGCGGCGCCCAATGGTCGCCGGTGATCAGGATGTAGGGAAACGACTTGTCGTCGCGCAGCTGCACGTTGAAGCGCGGCCGCAGCTGCTTGATGAGGTTGGCCTCCAACAGCAGCGCTTCGGTCTCGGTGTTGGTCGAGACGATCTCGACGGTCACCGTGGCGGCGATCATGCGCAGGATGCGCGCCGGCTGCGGCGCGCTTTGGCGGGCATAGTTGGACAGGCGCTTTTTGACGTTCTTGGCCTTGCCGACATAGAGCACGTCGGCGGTCGCATTGAGCATGCGGTAGACGCCGGGCGAGGTGGGGGCGAGGCGCACCGCGCGCTCGATCGCCTCGTGGCCGGTCGCCAGCGGCTCTTCGCCGACCGCGCCGTTCTCTTCCAGGATATCAGGCAGCCGCGCATCGTCCTCGTCGTCACCGCTTGCGGTCGCGGGATCGAGGTCCGGCGGCCCCATGTCCGTTTCCCGGGACGGGGCGTCCGGCGCGGTGCCGCGCACGGGTCTGCGCGCGCGCGCGTCGTCCGGATTGTCAGGGGAATCGTGAGCCATGGAACGAATTTAGGTGCTGGGGCGACCGATTTGAAGTTCCGGCCGTGCCGTACGCACAGATGACGGCGCAGTTCCCGGTAACACTTGCTTAAGCCTGTTAACAGCGCGGTAACCCGGCTTAACAGCGCTTTAACTTAAAACTCTCGATAAATCTTACGCGAAAAGATCTTGGTTTCGTAACCATGCGACACGGCCCGGCGCGGCGATGCCGGCATCGCACAGGTTGCGACAGTTGCGTTGGAGTGTGTGATGAAGAGGCTCGTTGTGGGCGCGGCCGCGTTGGTCGCAGCCGGCTGGACAGCTTCGGCAGAGGCCGCCGATCTCAGTTACGGGCAGCGAGCGCCCTATACCGTCAACCAGCCGCTCAACGCCTATAGCTGGGCCGGTCCGTATCTCGGCGGCAATGTCGGCTATGAATGGGGCTCGGTGAGCAACTCTCCCGTCAAGCCCTCCGGCTTCGTCGGCGGCGTGCAGGCCGGGTACAATTTCCAGAACGGCCCATGGGTGTTCGGTGTCGAAGGCGACATCCAGGCCGCCGGTGCCGACGACACGTTTGCGCCGTGGAAGTTCTCCAATCCGTGGTTCGGCACGCTGCGTGGCCGCGCCGGCTATGCCTTCAGCAACATACTCTTCTACGGCACTGCCGGTCTCGCTTTCGGTGAGCTGCGCGCGCAGACCTTTGGCTGGACGGAGTCGCACACCAGCGCCGGCTGGACCATCGGTGCCGGCGCGGAAGTCGGCTTCGCGCCGAACTGGAGCGCCAAGCTCGAATATCTCTACATCGATCTGTCGTCGAGCCAGTTCGCAATTACGGGCGTGTCAAACGGCTATAGCGCCAGCGTTGTGCGCGCAGGCGTGAACTATCACTTCTGATAGCCAAAGAAGAAAATACCGGACCACAGCCTCCCGGCCGCTCGCGGCCGGGATTTTTTTTACGCCAGGTGTTTCGTCAGAATCGCTAGGAGAGGATGACCAAATTGACCGCTTTCGGCCCCTTCCCCTTCTTGTCCGGTTCGACTTCGAAAGTAATACGCTGTCCTTCGGCAAGGTCCTTCAGTCCGGCCCGCTCCACAGCTGTAATATGCACGAAGACGTCGCGGCCTCCGTCGTCCGGTTTAATAAAGCCGTAGCCGCGTTCGCCGTTGAAAAACTTCACCGTTCCCGTCATGGCCATCGGGAAACTCCCCCTCATTGCTCCTCCGCCGCGACGCAACTCACGTCACGACATGACCGGGCCTTACGAAGCCCGGGAGCTGGCCATCCTTGGGCGGACCTTTCGGTCCGGTCGGATCTTTCTTAGGCCTTCACTCCGCCGCAACCATTCGCGGAAGCGGAACGTAAAGCCGGTCACGGAAACAGCATAATACGGTTCTTTGCGGATTGACTACCGCTCCTGCATATTTTTCCCAAGAATGCCGGAGTGTTACGGCCTCGGCACCTCTAATCGGAATCTGGCAGCGCCGCCCTGGCCGAGCGGCATTTCCAGCTCGGGCAGGATCGTCTTGAGCTCGCCATGCAGCGTGTAAGGGGGATTGACGATCAGGAGGCCGGTGGAGGTGAGAGCCGAGCCGTCGGCTTGCGGCGCAACGCTGAACTCGAGGCGCAGGCAATTTGCCGGCGGCTTTGCTGCGGCTGCGAGCCGAGCCACTGATTGCGCCAGGGCGTCGGTGGCACGCCGGCTCTTGGCGGGATACCAGATTACATAGATACCGGTCGCCCATTTCGCGAAAGCCGCCGAGAAGGCTTCGCCGAGCTTTTCGAACTCGTCCTTTGCCTCGAACGGGGGGTCGATCAGCACGACCCCGCGCCGTTCCTTGGGCGGCACGAAAGCCGGCAGCGCCACCCAGCCGTCGAGATCGACCACGCGGGCCTGTTCGTCGCGGCGCAGCACGCCGATCAGCGCCTTGCGCGCCTTCGGCTCGAGCTCGCAGGCGACGAGGCGGTCCTGCGGCCTGAGCATGCCGCGCGCGATCAGCGGCGAGCCCGGATAGGCCTTGAGTTCGCCCTTCGGATTGTAGGCGCGGACGATGTCGAGATAAGGCTTCGTCAGGGCTACGGTCTCGTTCGACAGCCGCGCCTGCATCAGCCGCGCGATGCCGGTCAGCCACTCGCCGCCGCGGCGCGCCTCGTCGCCTTCGAGATCGTAGAGGCCGGCGCCGGCATGGGTGTCGATGACGCGGAACGCCCCGGGCTTGTCCTGCAGATAGGTGATGATGCGTGCCAGCACGATGTGCTTGATGACATCGGCGAAGCTGCCGGCATGGAAGGCGTGGCGGTAGTTCATGAGGAAGAGTTACGACATCGGGCGATGAAAGTAACTGTTGTCATTCACGGCGGTGCACCCGCACCGAACCATGAGGCGCAATTGCGCATCTGAGAATCCATTTCGCCGCCGCCGATCTGGATGCCGGGATTTCGCGCATGTGCGCCCGGCATCACGTGCCGAGAGCTCGCGCTACCCGCCCCTGATCGGCGGCATCGTCACCTGGTCGCGGCGGCAGGCGCGGCGGTCGGTCTCCTCGCAGGCCCGGAATTGCAGGTCCTTGCTGAGGCAGATGCGGACTTCGGACAGCCGCGTCCGGTTGCAGGTGATTGAGACGGCGGCATTGCTGAGGCCCGGGTTGGCCTTGATGAAAGCCTCCTCGACCTCCGCCGGCGCCACGGTCTTGGCTTGCGACAAATCGAGATATTCGGCCGGAATCTTGATCGCGGCGCGCGCCTTTCGGATCGTCTCGAAATAGCCGCGGTCGGCAAGCCCCGAGCAGGTGCCGTGCTTGTCCCACTCGTTGAAGATCAGCCCCGGCGCGGGCATCAGGTCGAGCATCGAGGAGACGATGCTGCGGTTCAGCCGCGGCGCCGGCCGCTGGCAATATTCCGGAAAACCGTTCTCATATTGCGGCCACAGACCATGCACCACGAAAGCGTAGGGCCGTCCGCTGCACTGGATCTGCGAGCGGCCGCCGCGCTCCGCCGCCTCCTCGCAGAAGGAGGGAGACCACGACAGCGAGAGCACATAGAAGTCGAATTCGCCGGGCGCGTTCTGCCGCTTGTCCTGGGCCTTCGCGCCGCCGGCGAGGGTGGCCAGTCCCGCGGCCAAGGTCAGCGAGATCGTCAGGCGGGAGAACGAATGCAATCTGGAATGAAACATGGCGACGCCCCTCAACTAGACTGTGCAACCGAGCCTAGCAGGCGATAAGAACATTTCAAGAACAAAATTCGAGCCGGGAGCGTTTAGTCGCCCGATCGGTGCGAATCAGCGCTCTTCCGATCAGGGCTTGTAATCAGGGCCTGGCGGCGCGGCAGGCCGGGTTGTAGGCCCAGTTGCGGTCGAGCCCGACCACGCACCATTCGACGCCATTGCCGTAGCCGGCGAAGCCGCCGTCCTCGATGATCGAGAAGTGCACTTTGCGCATCTTGCCGTCGGTGAGCATGGCTTCGCCGGTGCAATAGCGGCGCGGAATATTGTCGGACTGCCAGGGCCGGAAAGCGGTCTCGTGAACGGCTGTAAAGCCGGTGATCTTCAAGGAGGAATTCCAGAACGAGCTTTCCTTCTCCCAGAACTGGGTGGCGATCGTCGGCAGCGCCTTGTCGCAATCGGCGACGGCACCGTCATAGCGCGGCCCGCTCAGCCAGAAATTCAGCTCCAGCGGATTGGCGGCCCTGGCCTCACCGAGCGACAGCGCCCCGAACAGGAGGCCTAGCACGGCGGCAAAACGGAGTGATTTCAGGGGGGGCGAGGCGCGCATGGGCAATCCAGACAGCATGATCTGCGAGGGTGGGACGGTGCCGCGAAGGCCGGGCGGGGTCAAGTGCAGCGCGGCAACACTCGGCCAAGAGTTGACTGCAATGCTGCGTCAGACAGGCCTTCCGTTCTTTTCACAGCCGCGCAGGCACCGTAAACTGGCGCCAACCAATTGGAGTAACGGGAATGCGAATCATTGCGGCCGCGGGCCTTCTTGCCTTGGGTATGATGGCGAGCCAGTCGGCGCGCGCCGATCTTCTTCCGGTGCCTCCGTTCAAGGGCAACGACACCGGCGGCATCATCGCCTATTCGATGGCGACGCAGGTCGATGCCCGGCAGGCCGCGGTCGACCACTGCGCGCGCTACGGCAAGGTCGTGAAATTCCTTGCGGTGCAGGCCTATGAGGGCGGCTACATCTCGTTCTCCTGCCGCTGGGTGCCCTATGGTGCCGCCGACCAGCCGATCCGCACGCTCTACTGAGGCGTTGTCGTAACGCCGCGTCTCTCAGCCGGGAGCCTCTCACATGACGCGCAAACTTGTTTTGCTCGGCTCGACTCTTTGCCTGGTGCTGTCGGCCGGTGCGGCCTGCGCCGACGATCTGCCGGTGCGTAAGGCCGGTCTGTGGGAGCTGAAGATGGCCAGGACCGGCTCGGCGATGCCGGACATGACCATGCAGCATTGCACCGACGAGAGCGTCGACAAGGAGATGAACAACAACGTCTCGCCGATGGCCAAGCAGATCTGCGCCAAGCAGGACATCAGGAAGACCGCGACCGGCTATGTCAGCGATTCCGAGTGCAACGTCGCCGGCATCAGCACGACCTCGCATGCCGAGATCACGGGCGATTTCAACTCGGCCTACACCGTGAAAACCTCCTCGCACGCGCAAGGCGGCGCCGCCGGTACCGCGGGGCGCGATACCACAATGACTCTCGAAGCGAAGTGGCTGGGAGCCTGCAAGCCGGACCAGAAGCCCGGCGACATCGTGATGCCCGGCGGCTTCAAGATGAACGTGCGCGACGTCGACAAGCTGAAAGCGCTGCTGCCGAAATAGGCGGCCGCGCCGCGAAACCGGTGCGCCCCCTCGCCCCGTTCCTACGGGGCGAGGTGAGAAGTAACTACACCGGTATCCGCACGCTCGCTCGCAATCCCCCCATCGGGCTGTCGCCGAGCGTGATGTCGCCGCCGTGCGAGCGGGCGATGTCGCGGGCGATGGCAAGGCCGAGGCCGGTGCCGCCTTCGTCCTGGTTACGGGCGTTGTCCAGCCGCAGGAACGGCTTGAACACCTCTTCGCGCAAATGGGCGGGAATGCCCGGGCCGTCGTCGTCGACCGTGACGGTCAGATAACGGTGATCGCGCTGGCCGGTGATGGCGATGGCCTTGCCGTAGCGGGCGGCGTTGGTGACGAGGTTGGCAAGGCAGCGCTTGAACGAGGCCGGCTTCACCGTGACCACGGGCAATCCGTTGAACGCGACGGTCGCAGTGTGGCCGTGACGCTCCGCGTCGCTGCGAAGCTCCTCGAGCGCCTGCGCCATGTCGGTCGGCTGCGACTGCTCGCCGGAATCGCCGCGCGCGAAAGCGAGGTAATCCTCCAGCATCATCGACATCTCGTCGACGTCCTTGCGCATGCCTTCGAGTTCGGGGTTGTCGCCGATCAGCGCCAGCTCGAGCTTGAACCGGGTCAGGATGGTGCGCAGATCATGGCTGACGCCGGCGAGCATCGCGGTGCGCTGCTCCATCGTGCGCTCGATGCGCGATTTCATTTCGAGGAAGGCGACCGCCGCGCGCCGAACTTCGCGCGCGCCTCTGGGTCGGAAGTTCGGCGCCTCGCGGCCCTTGCCGAAACTTTCCGCGGCATCGGCAAGCCGCAGGATAGGCTTGATCTGATTGCGCAGGAACAGCACGGCGACGATCAGCAGGATCGACGACGTTCCGACCATCCAGAACAGGAAGATCTCCGAGTTCGAGGCATAGGCAGCGCTGCGTTGCGCGAACACGCGCATCACGGCGTCGTCGAGCTGGATGCGGATCTCGACGAGGTTGGATCGGCCGACCGTGTCGATCCAGAACGAGCGTCCGATCTGGCGGCCGAGCTGCACCGAGAGCGTCTGGTCGAGCAGCGAGAAGAACGGTTTTGGCCCGGGCGGCGGCATGTCGCCGGCGGGCAGGAAATCGACGACGAGGCCGAGGCGCTGCTGGGCGATGCGGCGGATCTGGTCGCGATCCTTGTCCTGCGGATAGCCCTTGTAGACGTCGATCAGTGCGGCGATGTCCTGCACCACCGCGGCCGACAGGCGGCGTGTCACCGTGTTCCAGTGCCGCTCCATGAACACGAAGGCGACTACCGATTGCAGGATCACCATCGGCACGATCATGATGAGGAGCGCGCGGGCATAGAGGCCTGTCGGCATCCAGCCCTTGAACGCGTTGCCCATCCAGCCATTGACGGCGGAGACGCGGCCGGCGGCGCTTTTGAGCAGCGTCAGGCCGGTATCGATCGTGCTCATCGGTCGCGCTTCACTGCTCTGACTCTATGGCGATGCCACCAGGCGGTAGCCGATCCCGCGCACCGCCTGGAGGAAAAGCGGATTGGCGGGGTCGGTCTCGATCTTGCGCCGCAGGCGGTTGATCTGAACGTCGACGGCGCGCTCGTTGACGCTGCCATTGCCGGTCAGCGCGCTGCGCGGCACGGTTTCGCCCGGCGTTTCCGACAGGATTCGCAGCATCTCGCGCTCGCGGTCGGTGAGGTGGATGACGTCTTCGCCCTGGCGCAGTTCGCCGCGATCGAGATGGTAGACGTAGGGACCGAACGCGATCTTCTCGACCGCCGCGGCCTGCGGTGGCGGAGCGGCGCGCTTGAGGATGTTGTTGATGCGCAGCGCAAGCTCGCGCGGCTCGAACGGCTTTGCGACGTAGTCGTCCGCGCCGATCTGCAAGCCCTCGATGCGGGCTTCCGCTTCATGGCGTGCCGTCAGCATCACGATCGGCACCGAGGAGGAGGTCCGGATGAAGCGGGCGAGGTCGAAGCCGGTCTCGCCGGGCATCATCACGTCGAGGATCAGGAGATCGAAATGCAGGCCTAAAAGCTTCGAGCGCGCGTCGCCGGCACTGGCCGCGGTGGTGACGCGATAACCTTCACTGGCGAGGAAGCGCGACAACAGATCGCGGATGCGGCGGTCGTCGTCGACCAGCAGCAGATGCGGCGCGTCGTCTGCCGGTTGCACCGGCGGACGGGTGAGCGTGGCAGCGAGCGGCACGGTCACTCCTTTGCGTCTTGATTGACGGAGGCGAAGATCGTCTCGAGCACCTTGTCCGGATCCTCGCGGTCGATCATAGCGCGCAGGAAGCGCTTGACGGTCTCGGCATCCTGCGGAGCCATCTCGGCGAGTGCCTTGGTGATCCGCGTGGTCTGAAGGCCGGCCAGCTTCTGCACCAGCGCTTCGCCCTTCGGCGTCGCGTAGAGCAGGCGCTGGCGGCGATCATTGTCGCCGGTCTTCTGCACGATATAGCCCTCGTCCAGGAGCTGCTTGAGCACACGGCCGAGCGACTGCTTGGTGATGCGCAGGACATCGAGCAGGTCGGCGACCTTGAGGCCGGGATAGCGATAGACGAAATGCATGACCCGGTGATGGGCCCGGCCGAAGCCGAACGCCTCCAGCTCCTGGTCGGGATCGCCGACGAAATCGCGATAGGCGAAAAACAGCAGCTCGATGATATCCCAGCGCAAATTGCCTCCATCGCCTGCGGCCGGCCGAGGCTCGGCAGCGTCTTGAGGGGGAGTCGCGAAATTTATGTCAGGCATATTGACGTATCTTGGGTTCAATGTTACAAAACGATCAGCCCGCACGAAATTTTAGATCGTTTCGCGTCGGGTGGCAGTTTCAAGAGCGGCCGGAGAGAGCCGGACAGGCGGCAACGGCCGGATCAGATCTACCGTGCGATTGTCGAGCGGCATTTCGGCAAAACATACTGGACTTCTGCCTTCCGCAAAAGCATGTCCTCGCCGACATGCTGGCCACGGAAACCGGCCGTAACAAGGCTGGCGGTGGTCCGGCCAGTAACCTAATCAAGCCAGCCGGGCCCGGAACGGGCAGGCAGGCGCCAGAACAGCGCCGCCAACGGCAGCGGGAGCCAAGGACATGAGCATGACATTCGACATCCAGCCCGCATCCAATCCGACGCCAGAGAAGGACCGCGTCGCCAAGCTGGTGGACCCCGGCTTCGGGCGGGTCTTCACCGATCACATGGCGATCGTCCGCTACAACCAGGCCAAGGGTGGCTGGTACGAGGCGCGGATCGAGGCGCGCGCCAACTTCCAGCTCGATCCGGCTGGTGCCGTCCTGCACTACGCTCAGGAAATTTTTGAAGGCCTCAAGGCCTACAAGCGCGACGACGGCGGCGTGAACCTGTTCCGCCCCGATGCCAATGCACGGCGCTTCAAGGACTCCGCCGACCGCATGGCGATGGCGCAAATCCCCGAGGACGTCTTCATCGAGGCGGTCGAGCAGGTCGTGCGCATCGACCGCGCCTGGATGCCTGGCGGTGAGGGCAGCCTTTACCTGCGCCCCTTCATGATCGCGAGCGAGACCTTCCTCGGCGTCAAGCCGTCGTCCGAATACATTTTTGCGGTGATCGCCTCGCCGGTCGGCTCCTATTTCAAGGGCGGCCCCGCGCCGGTGTCGATCTGGGTGTCGGAGAACTATACGCGCGCCGCGGTCGGGGGCACCGGCGCGGTCAAGTGCGGCGGCAATTATGCCGCCAGCCTGCGCGCCCAGGCCGAAGCGATCCAGCACGGCTGCGATCAGGTCGTCTTCCTCGACGCGATCGAGCGCCGCTATGTCGAGGAGCTCGGCGGCATGAACGTGTTCTTCGTGTTCGACGACGGCTCCCTCTCGACGCCGCCGCTCGGCACGATCCTGCCCGGCATCACCCGCGATTCCATCATCGCGCTGGCAAGAGATGCCGGCAAGACCGTGCGCGATGAGCCGTATTCGCTCGACCAGTGGCGCAAGGATGCGGCCAGCGGCAGGCTGAAGGAAGCGTTCGCCTGCGGCACCGCCGCCGTGATCTCGCCGATCGGCAAGGTGCGCTCGGTGAGCGGCGATTTCGACATCAGCGGCGGTGTTGCCGGCCCGGTCGCCATGGGCCTGCGCAAGCAGCTCGTCGACATCCAGTACGGCCGCACCAACGATCCGCACAACTGGATCCGCAAGGTGTTTTGATGCTTCTCCCTCTCCCCGCTTGCGGGGAGAGGGGCACCATGAACGCCCTGCCACGATCCCGCGACAAAGCCCGGAGATACTGGCGCATCCGGACTTCGCGAACATGGCACCCAAACTCTCCCAGCCCGTGAAATGGGCCGTTCTCGCCGCAGTCACCGGCGTCACCGTTTTCGGCATCCTGACCATCGGCCCCAAGCCCGAAGTCTCGGCGGAAGACCGCTCGCCCCAAGATCACTCTCCTATCGTCGACGTACGCACCACCGATCCGGAGATGAACACCGCGATCGCGCGCGCCCGCGGCACGCTGCCGACATTCTGGGCCTCCTATGGGGCGCCGAAACCGTCGGAGACGGGGCACGCCCTGAAAGTGCGCTTTTCGACCCGCAAAGGCGGTGAGCACATCTGGATCGCCGAGGTGAGGAAGTTGCCGGGCGGGGCCTATTCCGGTCTCTTCGCCAATGAACCGCGCGATCTGCCGGACAAGCGGGCCGGCGATAAGGTCGAGTTCACCGAGGCCGACATCTCGGACTGGATGTTCATGCGCAACGGCAAGATCGTCGGCGGAGAAACCATCAAGCCGACGCTGAAGTCACTGCCGAAAGCGGACGCGGACGCCCTCCGGGCGCGGATGGAGGAGCCGTAGGGGACAAGCCGGCAGTTGCCGCTTCGCGCGTCGGCTGGTAAACGCCGCGCATGGCCGAGAAACCCAAAAAACCCCAGAAATTGAAGGCGCGGCTGCCGCGCGGGCTCGAGGATCGCGACCCCGCTGCGATCCGGGCGACGCGCGAGATGGTCGAGAAGATCCGCGCCGTCTACGAGCTCTACGGGTTCGAGCCGGTGGAAACGCCGGCGATGGAATACACTGATGCGCTCGGCAAGTTCCTGCCCGATCAGGACCGTCCGAACGAAGGCGTGTTCTCGTTCCAGGACGACGACGAGCAGTGGATCTCGCTGCGCTATGATCTGACCGCGCCGCTCGCCCGCTATGTCGGAGAACGATACGGGACCGACGGTCTGGTCCTGCCCTATCGCAGCTACCGGGTCGGGTACGTGTTCCGCAACGAGAAACCCGGCCCCGGCCGCTTCCGCCAATTCATGCAGTTCGACGCCGATACGGTCGGCTCGGCGACGCCGGCGGCGGATGCCGAGATCTGCATGATGGCGGCGGACACGATGGAAGCGCTCGGGATTGCGCGCGGCTCCTATGTCGTCAAGGTGAACAATCGCAAGGTGCTAGACGGCGTGCTGGAAGCCATTGGGCTCGGCGGCGAAGAGAACGCCGCGCGCAGACTGACCGTGCTGCGCGCGATCGACAAGCTCGACAAGTTTCCTGCCGACGAAGTGCGCAAATTGCTCGGTCCCGGCAGATGGGATGGTGGCGAAGAAGGCAAGGGCGACTTCACCAAAGGCGCCAATCTGAGTGCGGCGGAGGCCGACGTCGTTCTCGCCATCACCAAGCCGCGCGACGACTGGAAAGAGGCCATTGCCGCGGCAGAAACCTACCTCGCCAAGAGCGAAGTCGGTCAGGCCGGCGTGAGCGAGCTGGAAGAGATTGCCAAGCTGGTCACGGCGTCGGGTTACGGTGCGGACCGCATCAAGATCGACCCGTCCGTGGTGCGCGGCCTCGAATATTACACCGGCCCCGTCTACGAGGTCGAACTCCTGCTCGAGACCAAGGACGAGAAGGGCCGCCCGGTGCGGTTCGGCTCGGTCGGCGGCGGCGGGCGCTATGACGGCCTCGTGTCGCGTTTCCGCGGGGAGCCGGTGCCGGCAACCGGCTTCTCGATCGGCGTCTCTCGCTTGCAAGCCGCGCTGACGTTGCTCGGCAAGCTCGACACGCGGCCCGAGTTCGGACCCGTCGTCGTGACCGTGTTCGACCGCGACCGCGTCGCCGACTACCAGAAGATGGTCGCTGCCTTGCGCAGCGCGGGCATCCGCGCCGAGCTCTATCTCGGCAATCCCAAGAACATGGGCAACCAGCTCAAATACGCCGACCGCCGCAGCAGCCCTTGCGTCATCATCCAGGGCTCGGATGAAAAGGCGCGCGGCGAGCTGCAGATCAAGGATCTGATCGAGGGCGCCAAGGCGGCCGCTGCGATCGCCTCCAACCAGGAATGGCGCGAGAGCCGCCCGGCGCAGTTCTCGTGCAGCGACGCCGACCTCGTCGCAAAAGTGCGCGAGGTCCTGGCGCGCCATGACGTAAAGTGGGGATAGCCATTCCGGCAAGCCGTCATGCCCGGGCTTGTCCCGGGCATCCGCGTCTTGTTTGATGGCGACCGTCAATGGCCGGAGTTCGGCCGCATGGGAGAGAACAATGCCTGAGATCACCGTCAGCATGGCCGTGGGCCGCACCGATGAACAGAAGGCCGGCATGATGCGCGACATCACCCAGGCGCTGGTGAAGAATCTCGGCGTCGATGCCGACGCCGTCGTCATCCAGATCAACGAAGCCCCGCTCGCCCACAAGATGAAGGGCGGCAAGACCTTCGTGGAGCGCGCGGCGGCGGCGAAGAAGTAGCTTCGGCTCGCGCGGCATTTTCCGCTGTCGTCCCGGATCGGCGCGCGCTTGGGGCGCGCTTGTCCGGAACGACACCGTTGAGGCAAGCATGGACGCACGCGACGTCATCAGGGTCGGCATGAGCGCCGAGCGCACGCTGGTGGTACCGGTGGAGCGCACGGTCGGGCATTTCGTACCCGGCATGCCGATGGTCTATGCGACGCCGATGATGATCCTGGAGATGGAGATGACGTCGGGCGATGCGATCCGCTCCGCGCTCCAGCCGGGCTGGGTCACCGTCGGCACCGAGGTCGACATCCGCCATCTTGCGGCAGCCTTGGTCGGTGCGACGGTGCGGACCACGGCAACGGTGATCGCGGTCGAGCGCCGCGTCATCCGCTTCGAGGTCGAGGCTTTCGAGGACACGCGCAAGCTCGGCGAAGGCCGTCACGCGCGCGGGCTCGTCAATGTCGAAATGTTCAACAAGCGGCTGGGGGCGACTTAGCGTCCGCTTGCTTCGACCTCATCCTGTGAGGAGACCGCGTAGCGGTCGTCTCGAAGGACGGCTGCGGGTGAGAGACGGGCCTGCATGGTTCGAGACGGCGCTGGCGCGCCTCCTCATCATGAGCGCCTATCTATTTCGCCAATTCCTTCGACCGTTTCGTCGCCGCCGCGATCGCGCGGATCATCAGGTCGCGCAGGCCGGGCTCGCCCATCAGCACGCCGAGGGCCGCGGCCGTGGTGCCGCCGGGCGAGGTGACGTTCTGGCGCAGCGTGCTCGAGGCAAGCTCCGACTGGTGCAGCAGCTCACCGGAGCCGGCGACGGTCTCGCGCGCGAGTTTTGTTGCCAGCGCCTCGGGCAGGCCGGCTTCGACGCCGGCGCGTGCGAGCTCTTCGGCGAGCAGGAACACATAGGCCGGGCCCGAGCCCGAAACGGCGGTCACCGCATCCATCAGGCTCTCGTCATCGACCCATTCGACCGAGCCGGTGGCGCGCAACAGCGCATCGGCCACTGCGCGCTGTCCGGTGCTGACGCTTTTTGCCGCGACCGCGACCGTGATGCCACGGCCGATCGCGGCCGGCGTGTTCGGCATCGCGCGCACCACGGCGCCGCCACAGACCTCTTCTAGCGATGCGATCGTGATTCCCGCCATGATCGACACGACGGAAGTGCCGTTCGAGACGAACGCTTTCAGCTTGGCGCCTGCATCGCGGAACATCTGCGGCTTCACCGCGACGACCATCGTCTCGACGGTACCTGCCGCCTGCGGGTCGGGATTGAGCGCGACGCCTTTTGTGGCCAGCGCAGTGATCTCCGGCGAGATGAACGGATCGACCACCGCGACGCGGCGCGGATCGAGCCCGCCCGCCAGCCAGCCGGTCAGCATCGCGCCGCCCATCTTGCCGGCGCCAGCGAGAAGGATGGTGCCGGTAATGCTTTGAAGAGTGCTGTTCGCCATCGCTGTTGCCACACCTGGTGTCGTCCTGGCCTAGTGCGCAATTGCGCACGGGGAGCCAGGATCCATTACCCCGAGGGTTCTAGTGGATGAAGGGCAGAGCAACAAGCATCGCGCGATGCGGAGAAATCACGCGGTATCGGTCCCGGATCTGCGCTTCGCTTGTCCAGGACGACGTTGGAGAGAGAGGCGAGACTTACGCCTCGCCGACCGTGTCGAACATCGCCGCGTCCATCGCTTCGGTCGTGGATTTGCCCGCCCAGACCACGAACTGGAACGCCGGAAAATAGCGCTCGCAGGCGTGGATGGCGCCGGCGAGCATGGCTTCGCATTGCGCAGTGGAGGCGATGAGCCCGCCCGGCAGCACCAGGGCCTGCCGGTGCATGATCATGCCGGTGTTGGTCCACAGGTCGAAGTGGCCGACCCACAATTGCTCGTTGACCGCGGCGACGAGCCGCTGGACCTCGGCCCGCCGCGCGACCGGAATCTTCATGTCGAACGCGCAGGCCAGATGCAGCGCCTCGATTTCACCCATCCAGGTGAAGGAGATCTGGTAGTCGGTCCATTGTCCCTTGGAGACAATGGTGAGTTCGTCTTCGCCGGAGCGTTCAAACGGCCAGTTGTTGCTGGCAGCGATATCCTCGACCACCGCAAGCGGATGGTTTTTGGAATCGATAGTGCCTTCGAGCAGGGACATGCCGTCTCGACCTCTTGCCTTTTTGTTGTCTTTGATACGCACGCGGTTGGTCCGGCGCGCGCTCCCTCAATGTCGTTAAGGCGATCCCTCGGAGTCGCTGTTGCGATCTCCTCGGATCAGCGCGGGCTTGTCGCGGATCAACTGATGTGATTTGCGGAATCTGCGCAACCGGCTGCCGAGTCCGTCCACAAGTCAGGACTCGTTCGTCCACAGCTCATCTCCGCCACAATTATTAACGAAAAGAACAAACCGGAGTCGGATTCCGGGGGCGCGCCCAATCGTTAATTCCGCCCCGCGGGGGCCGCGCCCGCCATAGCGGCATGGGACCATGCGGTTTTCCCATGCGGAACGCGCTTGCTGCAGCCCCGAACCGGCGTCATATTTCCAGCCAGGCCGTTCATTCCGGACGGCCGATGTTCTCAGGGCGGGGTGAAAGTCCCCACCGGCGGTAAGGGCCGAAAGGCCCAAGCCCGCGAGCGCCTTCCTCGAGGTTTCCACCGAAGGGAAGGGTCAGCAGATTCGGTGCAACTCCGAAGCCGACGGTTAAAGTCCGGATGAAAGAGAACGGTCGGTGGCGGACGCATCGCAGGATGCGGCTGTTTGTCGTTCCGTGTGCCCTGATTCTGGTCCTTAACTGAGGAAAGCCATGAATCAGATGTTGCAAGACCCCCAAACCGAAACGTCCCAGACAACCCAGCCGCCGGTTCCCGTGGGCCCGCCGGCAGTCGAGCACCCGCGCTTCGCAAAACCGCAGCGGGTGGCCTTCGTGCAGGCCTGCTGGCACCGCGACGTCGTCGAAGAGGCCCGCATCGCCTTCGTCAAGGAGGCCGAGGCGCGGCACCTCACCCATGTCGACGTGTTCGAGGTGCCGGGCTCGTTCGAGATCCCGCTGCACGCGCAGGTGCTCGCCAAGACGCGGCGCTACACCGCGATCGTCGCGGCCGGCCTCGTCGTCGATGGCGGCATCTATCGCCACGAGTTCGTGGCCGACACCGTGATCAAGGCGCTGATGGACGTGCAGCTGCGCACCGAGGTGCCCGTGTTCTCGGCCGTACTGACGCCGCAGCAATTCCACGAGACCGAGGTGCACTACGATTTCTTCCGCAGGCACTTTGCGATCAAGGGCGTCGAGGTCGCGGCAGCCTGTGCGGAGACGTTGCTCGGGCTCGAGCGTCTGCGCGGCCAGGTCGCGGCGGGGATCGTGTAACGCAGCGCGACGACCATCACCCCTCATCCCGAGGAGCGCATAGCGCGCCTCGAAGGATGAGGGGCCATTCTACGACCGCGGCCATCTTGCATCACCCCAATGACACGCCCGCCTTGGCCCGGCTGATCCCGAGCGTCAGGATGCGCTGCAGGAGATCCGGATATTTGAGCCCGGCATGTTGAGCCGCCGTGGCGAACTCCTGGCTCTTGGCGATCTCGGGGTTGGGATTGGCCTCGATGAAATACGGCGTGCCGTCGGCGGCGAGACGAAAATCGATGCGCGCGTAGCCGTCGAGGCCAAGCGCCCGATAGATCCGCTTCGCCGCGCGCTGGATGCGCGCGGTGACTTCGGGAGCGAGGTCTTTCGCCGGCCCGTCGACGATGCCGACCTTCTCCTGATAGTCGGTGTCGTGCTTGGCTTTTTCGGTGGCGATGTGGCGTGACCTGCGCCCGCCCATGCTGCCGAATTTCAATTCCCAGACCGGCAGAACGCGCAGCCGGTTGTTGCCGAGCACGCCGACATAGAGTTCTCGCCCCTCGATGAACTGCTCGGCGATGGCGGCGGATTCGACCCGCTCGTGGATGAAGGCAACCCGCTCCGCGAGCTTCTCGTCGGTGTCGACGATCGAGGCCTGCGAGATGCCGAACGAGCCATCCATGTTCAGGCTCTTGACGATCAGCGGCAGCGCAAGCCGCGTCGGGCGCTTCACCTTGCGGCGCATCGGGAAGACGGCGAAGGCCGGCGCCGCAATCCGGCGGTGATGCACCAGCGTCTTGGACAAATCCTTGCCGCGCGCCAGGATCAGGCCGCGCGGATTGCACCCGGTATAAGGGACCTTCATCAGCTCGAGATAGCTGGCGATGTGCTGGTCGAAGGCGACGTTGTTGTGGAATTCCTCCAGCAGCGTGAAGACCACGTGCGGCTTGAACTCCTCGATCGCCTCGCGCACCGGCTTGATCTCCTCCTGCGCGCCGAGCGGGCGGACGTCGTGGCCGGCCGCGCGCAGGGTGCTCACCACGTCGTATTCCGTTTTCCACGTGTTGATCTCCTGCGGGGTGTACCCGTCGGAGGAGTCCGGGGGCAGGAAATCCGGATGCATCAGGACCAGAATACGGAGTCGCCTCATAGCGCGATCCATTTGCGCCGAGACGGGCCAAACAGCGCGTGCATCGTCTTGGCGGTCACGAGGACGGTGAAATCGAGAACGAGCTTCTGTTCGGGGCCGACGGCGCGCAGATCGAGCTCGCGGCAGCGGGAGATCATGTCGTCGAGAACGGCATCGAGCGTGAGCTGGTTCTCGCCGGTCCATCGCGAGACCAATTGCCTGATCTGGGCGCGGTGGCCCCTGATCAGGGCCGAAGCCGGCTTTGAGCGGTGATGGCGCGGATCGGCCGAAAACAGCCGGGAGAGGTCGCGGTCGTAGGTCTTCGGCGGCGTGAAGGCGTAGAACGCCTGCTTCTTCTTGTAGTGGTCTTCGAGCGTCTGGCCGAGCCGACCCAGCGGGTCGACGCGCTCTCGCGTGGTGATCAGCGGCCGCTTTCCCGCAATCTCGCTCATCAGCTCGTCGACATATTCGAGCTTCTTCAGCGCCGGCCAGCCGGCATATCGCGTTCGCCAGTTCGAACGCGGCCGCAGCCACACCGCAAAGGTCTCGGCGAAATCTTCGTCCGGATGGCTCTGCGCGTACCACAGCCGGAGATGCTGGACGTAGCGCCTGCTGGCAGGATTGGGCCGATAATAGCGCGGGTAATGTTTCGACGACGGGCCGAACAGCTGCTGCCAGCGCCGGCGTCGCTGCAGCTGATAGCCGTGCTGCATGGCATGGCCGGCCTCGTGACGGAGGATGGCCATGCACTCGCGCCAGGTTCCGCCCTCGACGTCGAACATCATCTTCTTCTCGAGCTTCATCAGACGGGGATGGGCGAGATAGAAGGGGATGGCGATGCCCGGCACATCGCCCGGACTGAACCACTCGCTCGAGATCCATGTGTGCGGCCGCAGCCGAATGCCCCGCTCTTCGAGTTCCTCATGGAGCGTGCTGACGCAGTCCTCGAGCCAGGTGCCTTCGACCGTCACTCTCAGGCTGGAGAGGCGCTGCTTGAGCAACTCGTCATCCGACAGCTTCTCCCAGGCAAATTTCCGGCTTGGCATCAGGAATCCAGAGGGCAGAGATGACTCGGTATACGGATGATGTCATGGGCGGCGGGCGGCAACAACCGGGGGCCGTGAGGCGTGCTGCGGCGCGTCAGAGCGAGAGGCGGTAGGGTCGGCAAAGCGCAAGCGTGCCCACCACCTTCATCGCAAAAGAAAAAGGTGGGCACGGCGCTTTGCGCATTTGCCCACCCTATGAGACCTTCCGGGATCGGAAGAACTAGTCGAATAAGCTCGACACCGACTCTTCCGCCGCGGTGCGCGCGATCGCGTCCGAGATCAGGCTGGCGATCGGCAGCGTGCGGATGTTCGGCGCCTTGGTCACCGCATCCGTCGGCAGGATCGAGTCGGTGATCACAAGCTCCTTCAGCTTCGAGCCGGCGATGCGGGCGGCCGCGCCGCCGGAGAGCACGCCGTGGGTGATGTAGGCATAGACGTCCTTGGCGCCCTTGGCGATCAGCGCGTCGGCCGCGTTCACCAGCGTGCCGCCGGAGTCGACGATGTCGTCGATCAGGATGCAGGTGTAGCCGGCGACGTCGCCGATGACGTTCATGACCTCTGATTCGCCCGCCCTTTCGCGGCGCTTGTCGACGATCGCGAGCGGGGTGTTGATGCGCTTGGCGAGGCCGCGTGCGCGCGCCACGCCGCCGACGTCGGGCGAGATCACCATCGTCTTGGAGAGGTCGAACTTGTCCTTGATGTCGCGCACCATCAGCGGCGCCGCGTAGAGATTGTCGGTCGGGATGTCGAAGAAGCCCTGGATCTGGCCGGCATGCAGGTCGAGCGTCATGACTCGGTCGACGCCGGCCTGCGTGATCAGGTTGGCGACGAGCTTGGCCGAGATCGGCGTGCGCGAGCCCGATTTGCGATCCTGCCGGGCATAGCCGAAATAGGGCAGCACCGCGGTGATGCGGCGCGCCGAGGAGCGGCGCAGCGCGTCGGTGATGATCAGCAATTCCATCAGATGGTCGTTGGCGGGAAACGAGGTCGACTGGATGATGAAGGCATCCGAGCCGCGGACGTTCTCCTGGATCTCGACGAAGATTTCCATGTCGGCGAAGCGCCGGACCACTGCCTTGGTCAGCGGCAGGTCGAGTCCTTGCGCGATGGCCTGCGCGAGAGCCGGATTGGAGTTGCCGGCGACGAGCTTGATGGAGCCGTTCTTGGCCGACATGGACGCTTCCTCCCGCGCTTTGCTGGACACGATGTTCAACATCTCGGATACCCACGGAGCACGGTTACGACGGGCGAGGAAATATCAGGCCGAGGGCAGCAATGGCAACCCGGCATGCTACGTTTTCCCTTCGAAAATCCTGAGTCGGGCCAACGGTTTGGCCGCAACTTCCTGAATACTTGGGGCCGTGGTTTAGCGGGGGTTATCGGTCGGCATAGCCGAGCGCCGAGGCCGGCATCCCGGCCGCCGGAGCCTCCGGGATGGCGCTCGCCACCGCTGGTCCCCGCAAGCCCGGCGCAGCGCCCGGTGCATCCGGGGTGCCGTTGATCATGTTGGAAAGTCCGCTGAATCCGGCCTGGGCGATCTTCCGCAGAACCAGATCGTCGGCGGCGCCCCAGGGATCGCGGCCACCCCTGGCCGAGGTCGGTTCCTCGCCGGAAAGCCGCAGCGCCCGCTGCTGGTTGGCGTCGTAAACGTCCCAGACCCAGGCGATCACGGTCCTGCCGCGCACGATCTGGGCCGAGAGATAGCTGCGCACGCGGTAGGCAGCCGTCCCCTCGCGGGAGACGACGGACAGGCTGCGCAGCTTGGATTCGCTGTCGAGCACGCCAACCATGCGGTCGAATACCTGCGGCGGTGGCCCGTCGATCGATTCGAAGGCGACCGTCGCCCCGGAGCCTGAGCTTGGCGCCATCGCATAGGAGTTTGCGGCACCACCGCCACCGGCGCAGCCGCCAAGCGCGGTCGCAGCCGCCAGCAGCATGACCGCCAGCACGCGCGAGCCCGCACGGCGCAAGATGAATGACGCGTCCCTCATTATGGAGGGCAGCGATATCGTTAAAACGCATTAACGTCTAGGGCGGGGGCGCCACAGGCCACGTCATTCCGGGTTCGATGCGGGCCGCATCGCCCCGCAATGACACGAGGTTGCCCGTGTGTTCACCCCTCCAGCGCGATCGCGTGAACGTGCCGGCCGTAGTCCGGCTCCTTGCGATGCACCGAGCGGCGATAGCTGAAGAAGCGCTCGTCGGCGTAGGTGTCCAGACCAAGATCGTCGATCATCAGGATGCCGGCGGCCTCCAGCCTCGTACGGATGAAGCCGGCGAGGTCGAACATCGCGTGTCCCTCGCGCACCGACGGCATGAAGAATATCGCGTTGTCCGCGTCCGCCTCGATGAAGCGCACCACGAACTCGTTGCCGACCTCGTAGCTGTCCTGCCGGATCAGCGGGCCGATCGCGGCGATGATGCCGCCGCGCGTGGCGCCGAGCTTTTCCATGGCCGAGATCGTCGCCTCCAGCACGCCTGTCAGCGCGCCCTTCCAGCCGGCATGGGCACCGCCGATCACGCGCGCGTCGGGGTCGACGAACAGCACCGGCCCGCAATCGGCGGTGGAGACGCCAAGCGCGATGCCGGGCGTTCTGGTGACCAGCGCGTCGCCCTTCGGCCGCGGCCCGCCCGGCCAGGGCGTTTCGGCAACGAGCACGTCGGGCGAATGGATCTGGTGCAGGCTGAGAAAGCGTTCCGGGGCAACGCCGACATGCTCAGCCATGCGGCGGCGGTTCTCCGCGACGAGGGCCTGGTCGTCATTGGAGCCGAGCCCGCCGTTCAGCGCCGAATAGATGCCGCCGGAGACGCCGCCTTCACGGGTGAAGAAGGCATGGCGCAGGCCTGGCACCGCCGAGAGCAGCGACGAAGTGAGTGTCATCCGTTCCCTCCGGCCTGTTCGAGATCGCTGAGGCCGGCAAGGCCTGTTAGCCGCGGCTCGGAGATGCCGAGCACCTTGAACATCGAGCCCATGCCGCTGCGCCCGGTGTCCGTCAGGCGCTTCAGCGCCACCGAAATGTCGGTGGCGATTTCAGGCGTTGCCTTCTGCATCAAGGCGGCCGCGCGGGTGTCGATGCCGACGCGCTTGAGGAAATCGCCCTGCGTCACCGGCCCGTGCACGCGGGCGCCGACATCCTCGGCGGCACGCGCCAGCGCCTGGAAGTCGACATGGGCGGTGACGTCGGCCTGGCCCGGCGCCTTCAAGGGATCGGTGAAGCTGTGGCGCGCGATCGCCTGGAACGTGTCGCCGGCGTCGCTGCGCAGATGGCCGTAATCGATGATCAGCGCCGCGCCGTCCTGGTCGCGCACGCGCGTGGCGAGCTTCATGACCTCCGCATCGGGCCGCCATTCGAACACGGCGCCGATGGGCGCCGCGCGCACCAGAGGCGGCAGCAGCACGTCGAAGCGCGGCGTGGGCTCGGAGGCCGCGCCGAATTGAAGCTTGCCGTTGGGATCGATCTCGATCACGCGCTCGTGCCAGCCGTTCTCGCGCTTCACCATCTGGTGGATCGGCAGCACGTCGAAATATTCGTTGGCGAGGATGATGCTCGGCCCCTCCGGCACATCGTCGATGCTGTCGTGCCAGGCGATGTTGCGTACGCCCGACAGCGTCGCGTTCTGCCGCTCGCGCAGCACCGGATTGACCTCGACCATGTGGATGTGAAGCGCCTGGTACAGCGGCGGCAGCACGCGGAGCGCGCGCAGCGCATCCGCCATCATGGTGCCGCGGCCTGGGCCGAGCTCGATCAGCCGCAGGAATTGCGGCGAGCCCATCTGCTTCCACACCGAAGCGGTCCACAGGCCCAGGAGTTCGCCGAACATCTGGCTGACCTCGGGCGCGGTGGTGAAGTCGCCTTCACGGCCCAAAGGATCGCGCGAGACGTAATAGCCGTAGCGCGGGTGCATCAGGCACAGTTCCATGTACCGCCAGACCGGCATGGGGCCCGATGATTTGATCAGCGCCCTGATCTCGTTGAGTAGCGGCTGCTCGGTCACGGTCCATCTTCTCGAAAGGAATTAACGAATGGCCCCTGCGGGCTTGGGCGCATCGCGCCTCACTGCCAGTACAATAAGTATGCCGCCGATGATAAGCATCGGGATCGACAACAGCATGCCCATGGTTAATCCGCCCCAGAGGAAGCCGAGCTGGACGTCGGGCTCGCGAAAATGCTCGCCGGCGATGCGGGTCAGACCATAGATCAGGATGAAGGCGCCGAGGATCATGCCCGGCCGCTTCAGGGCGCCGAACCGGATCATCACCGCGAGCACGGTGAACAGCAGGATGCCCTCCATGCCGGCCTCGTAGAGCTGGCTCGGATGGCGCGGCAGCTGGGTGGGATCGTTGGGGAAGATCATCGCCCAGGGCAACTGCGGGTCGGCGGCGCGGCCCCACAATTCGCCGTTGATGAAATTGGCGATGCGCCCGAGCAATAGCCCGACCGGCGCGACTGCGGTGGTGATGTCGCCGAGCGACAGGATCGGGATGCGGTTGCGATAGGCAAACCACATCACCGCGACGACGCAGCCGAGGAAGCCGCCATGGAACGACATGCCGCCTTCCCACAATTTGAAGATCGCGGCGGGATGGTCGATGAAGAAGGGCAGATTGTAGAACAGCACGTAGCCGGTGCGGCCGCCGAGGATGATGCCGAGCGTGACCCACAGGATGAAGTCGTCGATCTGCAGCAGCGACATCGGCGCCGGCCCGCCCCACAGGCGCTCCTTCTTCAGGAGCGAGCGCGCATAGAGCCACCCGAACACGATGCCGCAGATATAGGCCAGCGCATACCAGCGGATCGCGAACGGTCCGATCTCGATCGCGATCGGTTTGAAGGCGGGAAAGTCGATGAGCAGAAAGGGCATCGGGCCTTGCTCTTAGAGTTTGATGGGCAAGCTGCGGCCCCGACGGAATTGCGCTCCCTCCCCCGCTTGCGGGGGAGGGCTGGGGAGAGGATGCCTCCACTGAAAGACTCCCCCAGAGGAGAGAGCCCTCACCCGGCGCGTTGCGCCGACCTCTCCCGCAAGCGGGAGAGGTGCACCGAGTTCGCGGATAGACTGATCCATGCTGCTCACACGAGATTGCGGCGATAGAGCGCCAGCAGACGCTCCCAATGCCGCTCGGCGGCGTCACGGTCATAGACCGGCCGCCTGGGAAAGGCGAAGCCATGATGGGTGCCGGGATAGATCTCGACCTCTGCTTTTGCGCCGCTCATGCCCTGCTTGACCTTCTCGATGATCTCGGCGGGCGCGTAGATGTCCGTCTCGGCGCAGGCGAAATAGAGCTCGGCCTTGGTCTTGTTTCCTGCGAGATGCGGGCTGTCATCCTGGTCGGTCGCAAGCTGCGTGCCGTAGACCGAGGCGGCGGCCTTGACGCGGTCGGGGAAATGCGTGGCGGCGTTCACGGCATAGCGGCCGCTCATGCAATAGCCGACGGTGCCGATCAGCTTGACGTTCGCCGCCGTCTGACCCTCGGCATAGGCGAGCAGCGCCCTGGTGTCGTCCATGATCATCGGAATCGTGAGCGAAGCCATCAGTGCGAACATCCGCTTGCGCTCCGGCGCGTTCGGATCGGCCGGCAGCGCGCCGAGCTCCATAACGCCGGAGCGGTAATAGAGGTTCGGCAGCATCACGTAATAGCCCGATGTCGCCAGCCGGCGCGCCATGTCGCGCAGCTCTTCGCGGATCGCCGGCGCGTCCATGTAGAACAGGATGACCGGAAACGGCCCGCCACGTTCGGGATGGGTGATGAAGGTTGCGGTGTGGCCGTCCTTGGTGGGGATCGCGATCTGCTGCTCGATCATCTCGTGCGCCTTCTGATTCTTCTTATGCAGGGACGTTGAATACGATTGCAAGGAAACCGGAGCATGACAAGGATACCGCCGCTCGGCCCTTGATCCGCCCTGTCCGGATTGCCATTGTCTTCCGAGCTGTTCGCGCAAAGTTTATCGGAGGCCGCCAATGACCCAGACCAACAACCGGTTTTTCGACGAGATCGGCCGCCTGATGAACGACGCCGCCGGTGCGGCCCAGGGCGTCAAGCGCGAGGTCGACACGGTATTGCGCACCCAGGCCGAGAAATTCCTGCGCGACATGGACCTGGTCAAGCGCGAGGAGTTCGAGGCGGTCAAGGACATGGCCCGTCTGGCGCGTGAGGAGAACGAGGCCCTGAAGGCGCGCATTGCGGCGCTGGAGGCGAAGCTCGGGGGATCTCCGGCAACCTGAACTGCGTGACGATCCGCCTTCTCACGATCCTGCTTGGCGCAATGGCGGGTACCGCCGTCAACCTGCGCTGAGGAGTTTGCGGGTTTCGGCTGCTTCTCTCGCGACCAGTCGGGTTTCGACCATATTCACGAGCAAATTCTTCAGCGGCAGCCTCATGAAGACGGGCGGGGCGGTGCGGCCGGATTGCCAGCGCGAAACAGTGGAAACGGCGCAGGGGAGTACTTCTGCGATGTCACGCAGCGTCAATCCGACTCGTAGCGCACAGGCAATCAACTTGCTCCAGTGAGCCTGTTCATCCACGCGACGCATCAGATCCAGCACCTGATGATCGATCGAATCGAGTTCCTCGTCGATTGACAGGGGTCGAAACCCGGCGTTCGACTCCGCATTCTTTACAGCGGGGGCCATTTGTGGTGCCTAACTTCGCGTTTTGCAATCAAGTCATCCCGAAGCAACTCAACGCACAATATGCAATAATGTTGCATATTGCAATAGGTCGGCACCCTACCTCATTACCGCAATTTCACTTCGAGGTAGAAGCTTGATAGCATGACTCTTTCTGCGGGTATGCAGTCATGGAAACGTTTTTGATTGCCGCGTCAAAGCGCGATGAGCTTGACGACCTGATAGGATTTTACCAGTCCGGCGAGACGGACACGCTTCCCGTTCCGTCATACGTCAGTCTCCGAGACGCCTTGGCTAATCAGTCGCTTATTACCGTAAGGGCCGCCGACGGCACCCTCGTTGCCGCGGCGGGCTATTTCGAATACGCGAGGTCGATCGATGCCTGGATCATCTATGAATTAGCGGGCACCAGGGTCAGAAACGCCATCGGCCGCCTGGCACCAGTCCCCCTTCAGCAGATATTACTCTCGCTGCGCATTATCCAGGTCGCCGGTACCGAAGAAGGGCCTCTCACCTTGATCTCAAGTGCGAAAAGCCTCGCCAGCATTGGCAATCTGGGATCTGCCGGCCTTGAGCTGATCAATCCGCTGCCCAATTGGTTCGAATACGATACTTGTAGCTGGATAGGCATGGCCGACCGGCCCGCATGGAAGCATTTCGCTGCGACCGCAATGACCGTCGGCAAAGCGCTTTCGATCCTGACACTCGTTGGCTTTGGTGGCGGGACCCACATCTGCGATGCGTCGCAGAAGCTGCCGGATGATACGATCGCCAGCCGTCGCATCAGGCTCGTATACGACCTGAAGGGATTGGTCCGTCAGTTCCCCTGGATGGTGACTGCCCACCGCCGTGGTTTATGGCAAGATCCCTTCGTTCCCCTTCCGGCCCATCTCTGAGGGCACCCCTTAAAAAATCCCCGCATTTCCTTGTCATTTCCGCATCTTCCGGGTAAAAGCCCGCCAAGTTCGCGGCCCCCGCACCCCTGGAGGCTTGCTGCGAGCTGCACCATGGGCCGCGTTGCGGCCCATTAACTTTTGCAAAAACAAGGACTTAACGTTATGGCGACGACCGTCAAGGAATTGAAGGCGACCGCACGTCCGAAGAGCGGCAAGGGGGCCGCCCGGGCTGAGCGTCGCGCCGGGAGAGTGCCCGGAGTGATCTATGGCAACAACCAGCCCCCGCTGACGATCTCGATTGAAGATCGTGAACTGCGCCAGCGCATCCTCGCCGGCCGGTTCCTGACCACGCTGGTCGACATCGACCTCGAGGGCAAGAAGCACCGCGTGATTCCGCGCGACTACCACCTTGATCCGGTCAAGGACTTCCCGATCCATGTCGACTTCATGCGGCTCGGCGAAGGCGCCACCATCCGCATCAGCGTTCCCTTGCATGTCGTGAAGGCTGAAGGTTCGCCCGGCGTGAAGCGCGGCGGCGCTGTCAACATTGTGGCGCACGTGATCGAGCTCGAGTGCGGCGTCGAGAGCATCCCGCAGTACATCGAGGCCGATGTCGGCTCGCTCGAAATCGGTCACTCCTTGCATCTGGCCGACATCAAGCTGCCGGCCGGCGTGAAGGCGCTGACGCGTGAGGACGCGACCCTCGTCACCATCGTGCCGCCGTCCGGTTACGCCGAAGAGCAGAAGGCCGCGGCTGCGGCTGCTGCTCCGGGCGCTGTTGCGGCTGCTCCGGCGGCTGGTGCGGCGGCCCCGGCTGCGGGTGCTGCTGCGCCTGCTGCGGCTGCCAAGGCTCCCGCCGGCGGCGACAAGAAGAAGTAATCTTCCAAAGCTGGCGCGCGGTCTCTGATCGCGCGCCGAGCGAGGGGCGCGCCGCGTCATGCGACTCTTTGTTGGGCTCGGCAATCCCGGCGCGAAATACGCACGTAACCGGCACAATATCGGCTTCATGGCCGTCGACGAGATCGCGCGGCATCATGGTTTCGCACCATGGCGCCGCAGGTTTCAGGGCGAGACCTCGGAGGGAACGCTCGGCACCGAGCGCGTGATCCTGCTCAAGCCGACGACCTACATGAACGATTCCGGCCGCGCAGTGCAGGAGGCGGCAAGCTTCTTCAAGATCGCACCGGCCGACGTCACAGTGTTCCATGACGAGCTCGAACTGCCGCCGGGCAAGGTGCGGGTGAAGATCGGCGGCGGCATCGCCGGCCACAACGGCCTGCGTTCGATCTCGGCGCATATCGGCAACGACTATCGGCGGGTGCGGCTCGGCATCGGTCATCCCGGCGTCAAGGAGCTGGTGCACGGCCACGTTCTGTCGGACTTCGCCAAGGCCGACAACGAATGGGTGGTGACGCTCTGCGAGGCGGTGGCCGAGCACGCGGCATTGGTTGCCAAGGGCACGGACGCGACCTTCGCCAACAGGGTTCATCTCGCCATGCAGGCGAAGGGGTTTTTGACCAAGGACGACAACGGCAAGGAATAACGCTCGTGGGATTTAAATGCGGGATCGTCGGGTTGCCCAATGTCGGCAAGTCGACCTTGTTCAATGCGCTGACCGAGACGGCCGCGGCGCAAGCCGCCAACTATCCGTTCTGCACCATCGAGCCGAATGTCGGCGAGGTCGCCGTGCCGGATCCGCGGCTCGACAAGCTTGCGGCGATCGCCAAGTCCGGACAGATCATCCCGACCCGGCTGACCTTCGTCGACATCGCCGGCCTCGTGCGCGGCGCTTCCAAGGGCGAAGGCCTCGGCAACCAGTTCCTCGCCAACATCCGCGAGGTCGACGCCATTGCGCATGTCGTGCGCTGCTTCGAGGATTCCGACATCACCCATGTCGAGGGCAAGATCGCCCCGCTCGCCGACATCGAGACCATCGAGACCGAGTTGATGCTCGCCGACCTCGACAGCCTCGAGAAGCGCGTCGACAACCTCTCCAAGAAGGCCAAGGGCAACGACAAGGACGCCAAGGAGCAGCTCGACCTCGTCAACCGCACGCTGGTGCTGCTGCGCGAGGGCAAGCCGGCGCGGCTCGTCGAGCGCAAGGCGGAGGAGGAGCGTGCCTTCGGGATGCTCGGCCTGCTGTCGTCCAAGCCCGTGCTCTACGTCTGCAACGTCGAGGAAAGCTCGGCCGCCACGGGCAATTCGTTCTCCAGGGCGGTGCAGGACCAGGCCGCCAAGGAAGGCGCCATCGCCGTCGTCATCTCGGCAAAGATCGAATCCGAGATCGCCACCATTTCGCGTGAAGAACGCGCCGACTTCCTGGAGACGCTGGGCCTCGAGGAGGCCGGCCTCGATCGCCTGATCCGCGCCGGCTACACGCTGCTCGACCTCATCACCTATTTCACGGTGGGCCCGAAGGAAGCGCGCGCCTGGACCATCCATCGCGGCACCAAGGCGCCGGGGGCGGCCGGCGTGATCCACACCGACTTCGAGAAGGGGTTCATCCGTGCCGAGACCATCGCGTATGAGGACTACGTCGCACTGAACGGTGAAGCCGGTGCCCGCGACGCCGGCAAGCTGCGCCTCGAAGGCAAGGAATACGTCGTCGCCGACGGCGACGTGATGCATTTCAGGTTCAATACGTAAGACGCTGGCCGCAGTGCCGTAGGGTGGGCGAAGCGTGCCCACCACGTCACCCTTATCTCGCGAAAGATGGTGGGCACGGCGCTTTGCGCCTTTGCCACCCTACAGCGCCGCCACCCGCCTCACCGCAATCCGCCGCCCTGGTCCCGGATCGCGCCGAGATGCTCGTTGATGCGGAAGATGATCAGGATCAGCTCTGCGACGATGCGCGAGAACACGATTCCGACGACGACGCTCGCGATCGACGACAGCAGCATCAGGAAGCCGCCGAACGGGCTGATCGCCATCATCGCGAGGCCGGAGAAGATGCCGGAGAGGCCGAACAGGCAGATCAGCGCGATCACCAGCCAGTAGAAGGTCTTGATGATTGTCGGCGTGATGAAGCGGTCCCACTGAAACAGGTCGCTGAATGAAAACATCGCTCTCCCCAAGCCAAATCGAGGCTCCAAACCGGGCCTTGCAGGAAAATCCTGGCCCTCGGTTGATCCGACTCAAGACCAACGCCGGCGCGCCGAATGTAGCACGAGCCATGCGGGCCGGCGGGTTGAGATTGCCGCAAAGTGCGGCCACAATCTGTCATTCCCTCAAACCTCTCCCACGATGACCCTGACCTTCGAAGATTTTCCGCCCGGCCGTTACGGAACATTCGGCCCGCGCCATGTCACTCGCGACGAGATCCTGGCGTTCGCTGCCGAGTTCGATCCGCAGCCGATGCACCTGGACGAGGACGCCGCCGGCAAAAGCATGTTGCGCGGCCTGTCCGGCTCGGGCTGGCACCTCTGCTCGCTGATGATGCGGATGATGGCTGACGGCTTCATTACCCGCGCCGCCTCGCTGGGATCTCCCGGCGTCGATGAAGTGCGGTGGTTGTCGCCGCTCAGGCCTGGTGACGACCTCATGCTCGACGTCGATGTGCTGGAGGCGCGCGGATCGAAGAGCCGCCCGGAGCTCGGCATCGTCAAGTTCAACTGCACCGCGCGCAACGCGGCGGGGCAGGCGCTGTGCGAGATGACCTCGCCGATCCTGATCAAGCGGCGCGAGGGGGCGGTCTGATGCCGTTCTTCGAGGAGATCGAGATCGGGCACCGCCGCGAGATCGGCGCCTATACGTTCACGGCGGAGTCGATCAAGAGTTTCGCCGCAAAGTTCGATCCGCAGCGTTTTCACCTCGACGAGGAGGAGGGCAGGAACTCGCTGTTCGGCGGGCTCGCGGCCTCGGGCTGGCATGTCGGCTCGGCCTGCATGAGCCTGCTTGTCGCCGACGGCCAGCGTCTGGCGCGGGAGGCCGCTTCGCGCGGCGAGGAGGTCGCGGTGTGGGGCCCGTCGCCGGGCTTTCGCGACCTGCGCTGGATCAGACCGGTGCTTGCCGGCGACACCGTCGCTTACGTCAACGTCGTGATCGACAAGCGCAGCTCCGCCTCGCGCCCCGGCTGGGGCATTTTGAGCGCCCGCACCACCGGCACCAACCAGCGCGGCGAGGAGGTCTATTCGATCACCGCCAGCGCCTTCGTGCCGAAGCGCCCGAAGGACGATTAGATCTGTTCCAGGATGAACGGTCCAAATGAGTGCGTGAGTGTTGCCC
This sequence comes from Bradyrhizobium sp. Bra78, assembly GCF_024519855.1. NCBI lineage: Bacteria > Pseudomonadati > Pseudomonadota > Alphaproteobacteria > Hyphomicrobiales > Nitrobacteraceae > Bradyrhizobium > Bradyrhizobium sp. Bra78. The sequence goes on from NZ_JALJRE010000004.1 coordinate 273,025, forward strand.
GCGCGCTATGGACGCGATTCCGGACGGCTGCCATAAGCCTGCGCAACATGGTTACCCGCGAAGCAATTGGGGGAACCATCGAGTTGCTAACCAATTATGAACCTGTCGCTGTCTAATTGAAACCAATTGGGCAGAGTACAGGGGAACGAGGACCATGGCAGACCGCGGCGCACTCAAGCTGGTCGGATTCATCTTTGCTACCGCGACGCTGGCCGTGATGCTGGTCGCCGGCATGGTGGTGAAGGGCTATGCCGATGGCGGCTACACCCTGGAAGCCTCGACCGTGGAAGCCGCCCGGTAAGATCTCGTTAATTCTTCGGGGCCGGGATCGGGCTCCGCTTCAGCGGCTATAGACGAACGCCAGGATCGCGATCGCAACCGCCAACAATCCGACAAAACGCAGCATGATCGTGCCGAACTGGTTCGGCGCGGGCTGCAGCGGTATGGGGTCGGTATTGTCGGGCCGAATGCTTTCCATGAAATGTTCCCCTGAGGCCAATCGCAACAGGGACCGGCGCTGGGCATTGGTCGCCGTGGCGGCGCGGAAAGTTCAAGGCCGTCCGGGCGCGAGACCCCTCCAGAATCAAAACCGCCGCGCTCCTTGCGGAACGCGGCGGCTGGTGATGCCTTCCAGTGATTAGCTGTTGCGCAGGCCGTCCGCGGCTCGCTTCCACTGCGCGACGTTGTCGGCGATCATGCGGGTCGACTTCATTGCGGCCTGGCTGAGCTGGGCATAGCCGGAGATCTCGCGCTGGACGCGCTGGCCTTCGGCATGGAGCAGGTCGCGCAGGCTCTCGAGCTCGGAGATCAAGTTCTCGATCTCGGCGAGCGAGGTGCCGGCGACGCGCTGGATCAGCGAATTGACGTTGGTGACGGTGGCTTCCGCGCTCGGATCGAGCGGCGGCGCGTCCGTGGCGGTCGTGGCCGGGCGGCGCAGATAGGCGATGTCGTTGCGGACGAAATCGCGGATGCCGGCTTCGACTTCGGTCACGGCGGCAAGGTTGGTGTCGACCGTCTCGGTCTCGGTGGTTTCGGTCTTTTCCGGACGCATGGCGTTCATCGTTTTTCCCCTGTTCGCGTTGAGCGCAGCGCGAGTGTCCCCCGCACGACGACGTCAGTCAGGGACTAGGGCGTCGGATTTTGGCCGCAACTTGGCCGAGGTGCGGCAAGGGCGGTCCATTCGGGGGCTTTGCCGTGGCGTATGGTTACGAGAGTCTGAATGCCTGGCGCAGGGAAGAACCGATCCCCTCATGGTGAGGAGCGCGAAGCGCGTCTCGAACCATGCAGGCCCGGCTGCCGGAGCGGGGCCTCGATCCTTCGAGACGCGCGCGAGAGGCGCTCCTCATCAGGATGAGGGGAGAGAGTGGTGCGCGGGCTACCAGCTCTTCTTGAAACCCGCGGTCAGGCTCTTGTTGATCGCCCCTTGCGAGGTCTCGCCGACCGAGCCGGACACCGTGACGTTGTCGAACAGCTTCTGCTCGGCGCCGACCTTGCGCAGCCATTTGTCGTCGGTGGTCGACAGCGTCTGGCCGGCGGTGATGCTTGTGCCGGTGTCGGTGAGGGTGACCTTGGCGGACTGCTCGGTCTCGTAATTGCGCGTGACGTGCCCGCCGACGCCGGGCACCGCGGTGGTGCCCTGCTGGTTGACGCTGTAGCCGTTCTGGAGCGTCAGCGAGGTGTCGTCCGACAGCGGCACCGATTTGATCAGGGACGCCCCGAGCTTGCTTTGCTCGGCGCCGGGATCGACACGGGCCTCCACCGCGGTCTTGTCCCAGATCGCGCCCGCGCCCGGCGCTGTCGCGGCTGCCCAGGCGCTGCCGGAGGATTGCGGCAGGTTGCCGCCGTTGGTGGCCTTCTGCGCCAGCAGCTCGGACATCGTCCGCGGTTCGCTCGCCACCGTCATGTCGGCGCCGATGCGGGCGTCCCAGAACGAGGAGACCGACTGCTTCACCGTCACCGCCGAGGAGCCGTTGGCATTGGCGTTGGACGACCAGTTCAGCCCGTCATTGGCGGCGGCCTGCGCGCGTTTCTTGGCGGCGATGATGTCGTTGAGCGTGCCGGCGTCGATCGCGAGCTGGCTCCAGTCGAGCTTGTCGACGTCGATGCCCTTCATCACGTCGGGATCGCTGACGTCGGGGGCTTCCGCCGCTTCGGTGTCCTCGTCAGGCGCGGTCGCGGCGGGGGAGAAGGGCGGAATGATCTGCGCCGACACCGTCAGCACCGATCCCAAAATGAACATGGCCGCCAGCACCGGCAGCCTGGTCCAGCCAAAACCTGTCGAGAATTCCATCGTCCTGCCCGCGAACCCCGGCGCATGCCTTCCGATATTATATATCGGCCTTCGGTGATGACCATGCGCCATTCCGCACGAAACATGTTGATCCATCGGTGCGAAATTGTGGCGGCTCGCGCCGCGGACGCGAACCAACGGGCCGCGCGAAGGGCGCGCGCCCGATGACGAGCTTCTCCACGACGGCATCCGGCGGGGCTGGAGGCCAGGACGCGTCGCGGGGAGCATCAGTCAATCGGTCCCGGAAGGCGGGGCCCGTTGGCGTCCCCCTCAGCCGACGCTGCTCATCTTCGGCAGATGAATGGCGCGGCCGAGTGCCTGCTCGACCAGGTCGAACGTGTCGATCAGCACGCGCATGCTGATCAGCCTGCCCGCCCTGAACTGAGCGAACTGCGCGACCCGCAAGCTGATCGGCTTGTTGGAATCCAGCGCCGTCAGCGAATAGCGCAGCATCGAGGCGGCGGAATCGACGCCGAGCATGATGCTCTCGCGGTCGAAGCGGCGGACCTGGAAATTGTCGGCGAGCTGGCGGATGACGTCGAGCACGGAATCCTTGCCCTGGCGCGCGCCGAGGAACGGAAACATGTCGATCGGGCCGTACAGCGCCCACTCGACGTCCTCGTCGATCAGGGCCTCGATGTCCTCGAAATGCCTGTCGTTGATCGCGCGGTGCAACGCGCGCGAGAAACGCCAGAGGCTGTGCTCTGTCATTTTGGGCAGTCCTGACGCTGGCTTGCGAAAAGCGAAAAACAACCCCGCGCACGGCAAAGTGCCGCGGGGCTCCCTCAACTCATTTGTATACGAACGAAATACCAGATTTCGGCCAAAACGCAATTCACGTTTTTGCAATGCACAATTGATCGCGGTGTGTGGGATTTACAATAGAACCCCGTATTTTCCCGGTCCCGGCGGTCCTACGCCCCGTCCACCGGCGCGCCCACGATCAGCGGCCCGATCTCCCGCTCGAGCACCTGCTGCACCAGATCGTAGGAATCGATGATCTCGCGGATCTGCGAGATCAGCCCGCCGCGCAGCGTGTAGAACACGGCCATGTCGAACTGCACGACGCGGTCGTTGCCGCGCTTCCTGAAATAGGTGTGCATGTAGGTCGCGACCGCGTCGCCCTCGGCGACGATGTGCGGCGTCTTGTAGCGAACCTCCGAATAGCGCGACCAGACCGTCTGCCACAGCGCGCGCAATTCGGCCTTGCCGTGGCGCGGCACCATGTGCGGCAGCACGTCGATCGGCGCGTGCGTGAGGAAGTCGACGTCGTCGGTGCAGCAGGAGAGGGCGGCCTCGATATCGCCGCCCGCAAAGGCGTCGAGCAGATGCAGCACGCGTTGCCTGTTCAGCGATTCGACCATCATGCTGCTCCCGCCCTCATCGGCTGCGGATTGCCAACGCTATCGTGGGGTATGCCGATCCATCAATCCGCAAAAACACAGGGGGTCATTGCAGCTTATGACGCGCGGGCACAATGCCGCGTTCATGGGGTGCAATTACGGGTTGTGCGCCTGTTCGCGTGCAAGAGTTCGAACAGACGTCGCGTCGGGGAGTGACGTTGCGCGCACACCGGAGGGCGCGCCTTGCCGGGTCTGCGCAAGGGAACCCGGACCCGCCTGCGCTCGTTGATAGCGGGACATCGCATCCGGAGACATCGATCCATGAAATCCCCGCTTCTCGCCGTCACTGCCGCCCTTCTCATGCTCGGCGCAACCTCCGCTGCCAACGCCAAGGGCTGCATCAAGGGCGCCATCGTCGGCGGCGTCGCCGGCCACTATGCCGGCCATCACGGCGTCCTCGGAGCCGCCGCCGGCTGCCTCTACGGCCGGCACCATGCCAATGAGCAGGAGAAGCAGCGGCAACAGCAACAGCAGAGCCAGGTGAACGGGCAGGGCAAGCTGTAACGCTGTCGCCACCTTTCCACGCAGCTCGCGTCGTGGTAGCGAGACGTCGCGGCAACGGGCCGCGCTTCCAACCGATGGAGGGCGTCATGCGCAAGTCTCGCGATCTCGAAAACCTCCCCAGCTTTCAGCATCACGCGTAAGCGGCGGAATTCATTCCCCTCGGAAACCCACGTCAAGCGGGGCAGCCGCGTCGTTCACGGCGACGTCGAGCTGACAGAAAAGCTCGGCCGCAACGACCTCTGCCCTTGCGGTTCCGGACGCAGGTTTCAAGGCCTGTTGCATGACCTCCGGCGCCCATGACGGCTCCAACCGCAAATACTACTTTTAGGGAGTAGCCGTGGAAGCGCGGCGATCGCTCTCAACTCGTCGTTCCGGGGCGCGCGAAAGCGCGAGCCCGGAATCCATCACGCCCCTTGTTCCGCCAGTGAGGAGGGGCGTGACCCACCTCACATCGCCCCGCTACCATCGCGCCTAACGTCATTCCCATGTCATCAGGGAGACGTGCCATGGCCGCCCTCGCCACCGCCAGAAAGTCCCGCCTGCACAACGCGCTCGAAGGCCTCGCGCTGACCGCGACGCTGCAGAGCTTCCCGACCTTCGCCGCCGCCGCCTTCCTGCTCAAGCTGGTCGGCAACCACGACCTCGTCGGCGACCCCGGCGTCGCCATCTTCGTCGCCATCGCCTCGCTCGCCCATGCGATGCTCGCGGCGACGTTCGGCCCGAGCTTCCCCGCAGTCTTCAAGACCGTCTACGAACCCAAATTTTTCGAGGCCCATCTGTCGCTCGCCGACAAGATCACGGCATGGCGCACCCAGCCCGTCGCCTCGCTCCAGCTCGTGACCATCGTGCTGCTGCTGTCGGTGATGGCCGTGGTGACGGCGAGCGTGGGGTGAAGGTGCCATGCTCTTCATCACCGCGCCAAAACCCGGTCCGCTCAACTGGCTCGAAGGTTTTGCGCTAACCTCAATCCTTCAGGGCTTCCCGATCTTCGCCGCCGCATCCCTGATGGTGAAGCTGCTGGGAGTCTACCGCGGCAGCAGTCCCGTGCTCACCATTGCATTGGCGTCGATCTTCTACGGCATTTTCGTCGTCTCGGTCGGATCGGCCTTCCCGAAGGTCAAGAGCGGCTACGAAGCGCAGTTTTTCGACGCCAGCCTGTCCCCCTCCGAGAAGATCGCCCGCTGGCGCGCAAAGCCCGCAACCTCGCTGCAGCTCATGGCATCAGTGGCTGCTGTCGCTGCTGGCGACGATCGCGGGGTGAGGTGCGGACGATGCTCCGCCGCCCTACCTCTTCTTCCACCCGCCCCGTCGCCCCGGCATGCCGCCCGTCGACTTCGGCGCCGGCCCGAACTCCGGGCCCGACTGCCTTGAATCCGTCGGCTGGATAATCCGGCTCTCGCCGCCGAACGGCTTTGACGGCAATGCGCGGTTTTCGCGATAGGGCAGCGACTCCGGGCCGTGCATCTCGTCGAGATGCGGCTTGTGCACTTTCGAGCCGCTGCCGCCGCCGCTGGCCTTCAGCGCGGAGCTCACGGTCTTCTTCTTCATCGCGCTGACCGGCAAATTCGCGGCGTCGCCGTACTTCTTCGCTCCGGCATAGGCGCCGGCCTTGCCCTGCACGGTGCGCTGCTTGACGGTGGGGTCGTCGACCACGGCAAGCTCGGTGGCGCGCAAGCGCTTGACTTCGTCGCGCAGGCGGGCGGCTTCCTCGAAGTTCAGGTCGGCGGCGGCCTCGCGCATCCGCGTCTCGAGATCGCCGAGCACGGCCTCGAAATTGTGGCCGATCGAGATGACGTCGTCGGTCATGTCGTGGCCGCCGACCTCGACCAGCACGTGGTCGCGCTCGTAGACCGAGTTGAGGATGTCGCCGATCTGCTTCTTCACGCTCTCCGGCGTGATGCCGTTGGCGGTGTTGTACTCGACCTGCTTCTCGCGGCGGCGGTTGGTCTCGGCGATGGCGCGCTCCATCGAGCCCGTCATCTGGTCGGCATAGAGGATCACCTTGCCGTCGACGTTGCGCGCGGCGCGGCCGATGGTCTGGATCAGCGAGGTCTCGCTGCGCAGAAAACCTTCCTTGTCGGCATCGAGAATGGCGACCAGCGCGCATTCGGGAATGTCGAGGCCTTCGCGGAGCAGATTGATGCCGACCAGCGCGTCGAACGCGCCGAGGCGAAGATCCCTGATGATCTCGATGCGCTCGATGGTGTCGATGTCGCTGTGCATGTAGCGGACGCGAATGCCCTGCTCGTGCAGATATTCGGTGAGGTCCTCCGCCATGCGTTTTGTCAGTACGGTGATCAGCGAGCGATAGCCGGCCTGCGCGGTGGCGCGGACCTCGCCGACGAGATCGTCCACTTGCGTGCGGGCGGGGCGGATGTCGACGGGCGGATCGATCAGTCCGGTCGGGCGAATGACCTGCTCGACGAACACGCCGCCGCTCTCGTTGAGCTCCCAGCTGCTCGGCGTCGCCGACACCGCGACGGTCTGCGGCCGCATCATGTCCCACTCCTCGAACCGCAGCGGGCGGTTGTCCATGCAGGAGGGCAGGCGGAAGCCGTATTCGGCCAGCGTCGCCTTGCGGCGGAAGTCGCCTTTGAACATGGCGCCGATCTGCGGCACGGTGACGTGGCTTTCGTCGGCGAACACCAGCGCGTTGTCGGGGACGTATTCGAACAGCGTCGGCGGCGGCTCGCCGGGCAGGCGTCCGGTGAGGTAGCGCGAATAGTTCTCGATGCCGGCGCAGCTTCCGGTCGCTTCCATCATCTCGAGGTCGAAGGTGGTGCGCTGCTCCAGCCGCTGCGCTTCCAAAAGGCGCCCCTGGTCGTGGAGCTGGTCGAGCCGCTGCTTCAATTCGGACTTGATCGACTTGATCGCCTGCACCAGCGTCGGGCGCGGCGTCACATAGTGCGAATTGGCGTACATCTTGATGAATTCGAGCTCGTCCTGCTTGTGGCCGGTGAGCGGATCGAACTCTTCGATGGTCTCGATGGTGTCGCCGAACAGATTCACGCGCCAGGCCCGGTCTTCATAGTGCGCCGGGAAAATGTCGATCACGTCGCCCCTGACCCGGAAGGTGCCGCGGGTAAAATCGGCCTGGGTGCGCCTGTACTGCAGCGCGACGAGGTCGGCGATGAGCTGGCGCTGGTCGATGCGCTCGCCCTTCTTCAGTGCGAAGGTCATCGCGGTGTAGGTCTCGACCGAGCCGATACCGTAGATGCAGGAGACCGAGGCGACGATGATGACGTCGTCGCGTTCGAGCAGCGCGCGCGTCGCCGAGTGGCGCATGCGGTCGATCTGCTCGTTGATGGACGAGTCCTTCTCGATATAGGTGTCCGTGCGCGGCACGTAGGCTTCTGGCTGATAGTAGTCGTAATAGCTGACGAAATACTCGACCGCGTTGTCCGGAAAAAAGCTCTTGAACTCGCCATAGAGCTGGGCGGCCAACGTCTTGTTCGGCGCCAGGATGATGGCCGGCCGCTGCGTCGCCTCGATCACCTTTGCCATGGTGTAGGTCTTGCCGGAACCGGTGACGCCGAGCAGCACCTGCGAACGGTCGTTGCGATTGATGCCCTCGACCAGCTCGGCGATCGCGGTCGGCTGGTCGCCGCGCGGCTCGTAGGACGATTTGATCTCGAAGCGCACGCCGCCTTCGGACTTTTCCGGCCGTGGCGGCCGGTGCGGGGTCCACACCTGCATCGAGCCGTCGTTCCCGCGGAACTCCGGCCGGCCCTCGCGGATCAGCGATTCCAGCGCCTCCGCGGTCGCCTTGACGCCGAGTGCTTCCAGCTTGCTGCGCGGTGGGCGGGCGAGCGCCTCGGCGTCGTCCTCCTCGGTGGGAAGACCGAGCTGCCGCGCCAGTTCCGGATCGAGCGTCGGGATCGTGGCCGCGGTGCCGTAATTGGCCTGCGGCGCCTCGCCAAGACCTTCGGCCTCTCCGCCCTTGCGGGGGAGGGTCGGGGAGAGGGGTAAGCCACGCGCCGCGCTGCCCGTCGCCATATCCTGCGGAAACTCCTTCGGCGTCGAGGCCCGCGCGCGATGCGCGGCGGCCTCGCCGCCGGAGCGGCGGTCGCGCGAATTGTCCGGCGGCGGCTGCAGGCCGGTGCCCGATCCAAGCCCGGCATCGCCGCGATTGATCGCGGGATTGAGCAGTTCGGCCAGCGCCGGCCCGATCGGCTGCACGTCAGGCCGATGCGCTTTGGAGTTCGGGGCCTTGGATTTCGGGGATTTTGGGGGAGCAGGTTTCTTCGCCATGACGCGAATATGGGGCGAGTCCGCCTCGCAATAAAGGGCGAATGCCCGTCCCGGGATCAGGCTGCTGACAGCAGGTTGGCAGCAGCGATGAGCGCAGGTGTGCGAACCAAAGTGCGGCGTGTCGCCCGGTCTGAAATTTGGGGCCTCGAGCTCCGTTTCATCGTGCGCTGCCGGGCCCACGCAGCGAAAGTCGCAAACTTCGCGCGGAGCCTCACTAGAGAGCGCTATTGTCAATCAAAACATCCCATGATTGTATATTGCGAGGAACCTTTCCCGAACTCCCTGCGACTGTCGACGGCTTTCACCAAAGTAATTTTGACATCGAATTTTTCAGGAGAGGCGGATGGCACGGCGAGCCAAAACTGCCGTCAAGACTGCCGTCAAGGCTCGTGTAACGAGCGCGCAGACCGATAAGCCCACGAGCGAGCAGCTTGATAAGCAGGTCGATAAGCGTCCCTGGCACCGGGAGCGCGTTCAGAGCTGGACCGAGTTCCAGAGCCGCATCGAGAATTATCTGGATGGCAACTATCTCTTTCGAGGTGTTGCCTCGGTGCGGTTTCCTCTCGTGACCTCCGTCGGCCGTCAGCGAGAGGGCTATGAGTACAGCAAAGTGCGCGAGCAGGCCTTGTTTGACCAGTTCAAGCGCGAAGCGTTGCCGTTCCTGCCGGTCCGGCCCGCCAGCAATTGGGAATGGCTTGCACTTGCCCAACATCATGGCGTGCCAACGCGTCTGCTGGATTGGTCGGAATCGCCCTCCGTGTCCTTGTTCTTCGCAGTGTGGGGAAATGACGAGGAGGATGCCGGTCTCTACATCATCCGTCGGCCGGACGAAGTTAAGGCCAAGGAGTTGGAAGAGCAGTCTCCCTTTGGCGTGACAGATGTCGCCTTCTTCTACCCCGGTTACGTCACGCCGCGGCTGGTCTCGCAACGCGGACTCTTCACGGTTCATCCGAAGCCTGATGAGCCCTATACAAGCGAGGAAATGCGGCAGATCGTGATCGGCAAGGAGTGCAAGGCCGATTTCCGCAGAAAGCTGGACGCCAGCGGCATCCACCATGCGGCAATCATGGCTGACCTCGATGGATTGTCGAGGCGTCTGGTTGCGGTTCAGGGGTATCGCGCGACGCCGCTGTCGCCGACGGCGGTCGTCGTCAGCTCCTCGGCCGGTACGGCACGCGCTGGCACCCTCGCGGCGAGCAATGCGAAGGTCGATGCCTCGTCGCCGAATCTGCGGATCAATCCAAGAGATCCGCAAAAAGGGCAGTGGGGCGGAAAGAGCGCCGATCGTGGTTGGGGAGTTTCGGCGAAGGTGGCCGAAAGCGAGACCGACTGGTTCAGGATCACCCTCACTGTGTCCGCGGCCCGTGGCGCAGGCAAGGTGCTTTCGGGCGATGTCGTATTCCATCTTCACGATTCATTCGCGAAGTCGGTACGCACGGAGCCTGCCCGCAACGGCAAGGCCGTCCTGCAGCTCTGGGCGTACGGCGCCTTCACTGTCGGGATATTGATCAAGCAGGACGGCACGATGCTGGAGATCGATCTTGCCGAACTGAAGGGAGCACCAAAGGTGTTTCGCGAGCGTTGATCTTCGCAAGCGCGTGCGCGGCAGGCTGGAATCTCAGGCCGCCGGCGGCGGCCCCTCGTCGTTCCCGGCCGCCTGATGCGGCTCGAGGATGTCGAGATGGATGCCGCCGCAATCGGTGCAGCGCATGGTCCAGTACTCGCATCCGGCACGGCCGCCGATCACACGGAGCACCGAGAGCTCGCCGTCGCATTCGGGGCATTTCGACAGCACGGTGCGGTCGTAGATCCTCGGCCGCGGCGCGTCTTCGAAATCGATGACTGACATGACCGGTTCCCCCTTTTACGCTGCCCGTCCCTTGCAGTCCGCTCGCTTATGCGTCGTCGGCACGGCGGCGGAAGCGATCGATATGGTGCTTGGCGTCGGCAATCGCGGCGTCGGGGTCCGGCCAGGCGAAGCCGACTTCCATAGCCGGAAACAGCACGCCGTCGATGGCGACGAGGCTGAGATCCGCGCGGCGGATGCGGGCATGCCAGAGGCCCTTGCCGGCCTCGAAGGATTCGATGTCAAAACCGTCGTAGAGGGTCGTCATGTGTAGTCCCCAGAGTGTCCCGTAAGTGTCTTGTTGGAGGGTCAAGGGACCACATCTGCGGATTTCCGGATGTGAAGCCGTTCACAAGCGGCGGGCTTTTTCGCCCGCGGAACCGCTGAATTTCAGTTCCGCGCCGCGCCACGGCCGATCCGCTTGACCGGCCGAGCGGCGGGTTCCGACGCCGCGCGCATGATCCAGCGGCGGAACGCGGCGAAGTCGCGCTGCTCAGTCTGGAAGCTACGATAGAGCAGGTACCAGCGCATGCCCTTGGGCACCGAAAGGTCGAACGGCGCCACCAGCCGGCCGGCGGCAAGATCGTCGTCGATATAGGGCCGGATGCCCATGGCGATGCCGAGGCCGTCGGCGGCGGCCTGGAGCGCCTGGCCGTAGAACTGGAACTCCGGGCCGCGCGCGCTGATCCTTGTGAGGCCTGAAGCCTTCAGCCAGGTCGGCCAGTCCTCCGGCGAATGCTCGACGCGGATCAGGCTGGGGCCCTTGAGGTCGGCCGGGCGCTTCAGGCTCGCGGCGAGGCGAGGCACGCAGACCGGCGTGAGGTCGCCGGCAAACAGGGGCTCGGCGACCAGCCCCGGCCAGTCGCCGGTGCCGAGCTTGATGCCGCAGCTCCAGTCCTCGCCGAACGGCACCGCCGCGCCGCCGGTGGTGAAGCGCACCTCGATGTCGGGCTCCTCGCTGCGAAACTCCGACAGCCGCGGGATCAGCCAGCGCATCGCAAAGGTGTGGCCGACGCCGATGGTGAGCACGCGGACGCCGGACGGCGCCGTCACCTGCGCGGTGAGGCTCGCCAGCGCGTCGAAGATTGGCGTCAGCCCGCTCTGATAGGCGCGGCCGGCCTGCGTCAGCACCAGCTTGTTGGCCTTGCGCTCGAACAGCGCGACGCCGAGCCGTTCTTCCAGGATATGCACCATGCGGCTGACGGCGGCCGCCGATACGCTGAGCTCGAGCCCGGCCGCGGCAAAGCTGCCGGTGCGCGCCGCCGCCTCGAACGCCTTGATGCCGTTGAGAAACAGCAGCCGCCGCAAATGACCACCCTCAGGAAAGCTGATGCCAGGCCAAGATAACTCAGTTTGCGAAGGCAGGGCAAGCGGGGCAGAAATATCGGCGTAATTCCAGCCGATGTGTTGAAGGCCTGGACGAGGGGGCACGCGCAGCTTGCGTCCCCGACGGGTCAACCACGGGAGAGCCCCCTTGACGCCCATCATGATCGCGGCCCTTGGATTGCTGATGGTCGGCACCGCCTTCCTGTCCGGGCTGTTCGGCATGGCTGGCGGGCTGATCCTGATCGGGGTGCTGCTGGCCCTGATGCCGCTGCCGACCGCGATGGTGCTGCACGCGATCACGCAGATGGCCTCGAACGGCTGGCGCGCGTTTCTGTGGCGCGCGCATATCCGCTGGCGGCCGGTCGCGAACTATATGGTCGGCGCTGCCGTCGCGCTCGCGGCCTGGTCGCTCACCCGCTACGTGCCGGACAAGCCGATGGCGCTGCTGCTGCTCGGCATCACCCCGTTCATGGCGCGGCTGCTGCCCGCGAACATCAAGCCGGATCCCGACCGTCTCTCGCAGGGCGCGGTCTACGGCACGATCTGCATGGGCCTCATGCTGATGACCGGCGTCTCGGGGCCGCTGCTCGACACTTTCTTCCTCGGCGGCGATTTTGGCCGGCGCGAGAAGGTCGCGACCAAGGCGATGTGCCAGCTCGTCAGCCATTTCACCAAGCTGATCTATTTCGGCGGCATCATCGACCAGGCCGCGACGCTCGATCCCGTGCTCGCCGGCGTCGCGGTCCTCGCCTCCATGCTCGGCACGACGCTGGCGCGGCGCATCCTCGAAGCCATGACCGACCAGCAATTCGTGGCCTGGTCGAACAAGCTGATCACCACCATAGCCTGCTACTACATCGCCTATGGCGGCTGGCTGCTGGTTCGCACGCCGGTGCTGGCGGCTTTCGACAAGGGAGGTTTGCAATGAGCGAGACCGCCGATCCGCTGGTGCTGGATTTCGTCGAATGGGTCGCACGCGAGCCGCGCGCCTATGCCGAGGTGATCGCGACCTGGAAGACCTCGTGCCCGCGCCTCACCATCTGGGAAGACGCCGCCGAGCGCGGCTATGTCGCGCGCGAGACGCTGCCCGGCATCGGGCTGATCATCGCAGTGACACAGGACGGCGAGAAGTTGCTGCGAATGAATGGGCGGTGATGTCTCCACATCATCATTGCGAGCGCGAGCGAAGCAATCCAGAATGGGAGACCCTCACCCTGAGGAGCGCGCATCTTGCGCGCGTCTCGAAGGGCGAGGCCGAGATCGGGCCTTCATCCTTCGAGACGCGCGTTCCGCGCTCCTCAGGATGGGGTCCGGCGGGAGTTGCCTTTCCATGTCACTCAAGCTCTTCGAACTCGTCGGCACCGACGCCTCGCGCCCGTTCAGCCCGTATTGCTGGCGCACGCGGATGGCGCTGGCGCACAAGGGGCTTTCGGCGGAATCCCTGCCCTGGCGCTTCACCGAGAAGAGCGCGATCGCGCCGCACGGCTCGGAGAAGGTGCCTGTGCTCCTGCATCACGACAAGCCCGTCGTCGATTCCTGGGCGATCGCGAACTATCTCGAAGACAATTTCCCTGATCGCCCGTCGCTGTTCGGCGGCACAGGCGGCCGCGCCATGGCGCGCATGCTCAACGCCTGGGGCGACATCGCCATCGTCGGCGGCATCTTTCCGCTGATCATCGCCGACATCCCGAAGAATCTGGCGGACGTCGACGCGGACTATTTCCGCAAGTCGCGCGAGGCGCGCTTTGGCGGCAAGACCCTGGAAGAGATCATGGCCAGCCGCGACGCGGCCGTGGTCGCCTTCCGCAAGTCGCTCGAAGTGATGCGGCAGACGCTGAAGAAGCAGCCCTTCATCGGCGGCGATGCGCCGAACTATGCCGACTACATCGTGTTCGGCGGTTTTCAATGGGCGCGGGTGACGAGCCCGTTCAAGCTGCTGGAAGCCGATGATCCGGTGTATGCCTGGCGTGAGAAGCTGCTCGACGCGTTCGATGGCATGGCGCGGAAGTCGCCGGGGCACGCCGTGTAAGCTCGGTTGCTACGATACTGCCCCAGCCCGGATTACGCTTGCGCACCATCCGGGCTCCGCGCCGCCTTCCTTAGACATTCCCGGCACAAACAATCCTCGCCCTTGACTGGCATCGGCAGGCGCGCCGTTTCCTCCGCGCACCAGCAGGTCCCCGAAAGATCGCAGCCGAACTCGGTGCCGCAGCGGGAGCAGGCGAGGCGGCGTGGTTCCGGCGTTGGAGATTGTTTCGGATTTGTCATGATTTCCGCAACGGCTTGGCCATCATTTTCATGTCGGGTTCATCTCTCGCTGCGGTATATTATGCGCTGCGCGCAAGCTCGGAAAGCGCTTCAGGACGGCGCGAAGGACAAATCGATGGCCCGCGATTCGCAAGCCGCCCTCGTTGCGCTCAATCGTTTCGGCTTCGGAGCCCGCGGCGGGGCCTCGGGCGATCTCATCAATGCGGCGTCCGATCCGCGCGGCTTCGTGAAGGCGGAGCTCGCGCGTCCCAACGGTGTGCTGCTGGAAGCACCAGGCCTGCAATCGACGCCGCAGCTCGGGCAGGCCGTGTTCGCCTATCAGGATCAGGTCAAGCAGGCGCGCGAGGCCGCCGCCAAAGCCGGCGCGCCGGCTGAGGCGGCGACGCCGGCCGATCAGAAGCCCGGGCTGCGCCGCAATCTCTCGCTCAATGCAGTCGCAACCGAGATCGCCGGCCAGATGGCCGAGGCCAAGCCGATTGACAACAAGCCGACCGACAATATGGCGAGGCCGGACGCCATGCAGCCCAACGTCGCCGCGCCGCCCGCCGCAAAGCCGGCCCCGCAGCCGCTCAACGTCATCCAGAAGACCTTTCGCGCCGAGGCGCTGGCGCGGTTGCAGCGCGCGACGCTGGTCGAGTGCGGCTTCACCGAGCGTCTCGTCGTGTTCTGGTCGAATCATTTCTGCATCTCCGCGAGCAAGGGTGAGCTGGCGCGAATCTGGGCCGGTGCTTTCGAGCGCGAGGCGATCAGGCCGCACGTGCTCGGGCGTTTCGCCGACATGCTCAAGGCGGTCGAGCAGCATCCGGCGATGCTGTTCTTTCTCGACAACCAGCAATCGCTCGGGCCGGAGTCGCGCGCGGGACAAAATCGCAAGCGCGGGCTCAACGAAAATCTCGCGCGCGAGATCATGGAGCTGCATACGCTCGGCGTCGGCGGCGGCTACACGCAGGAGGACGTCACCTCGCTCGCGCGCATCATCACCGGCTGGACCTTTGCCGGCCGGCAGGGGCAGCTCGGCACACCCGGCTCCTTCGTGTTCAACACCAATGCGCACCAGCCCGGGCCGCAAACGCTGCTCGGCAAGACCTACGAGGCGACGGGGCTGGCGCAGGGCGAAGCCGCGCTCGCCGACATCGCGCGACATCCGTCGACCGCGAATTTCGTCGCCGTCAAATTCGTCCGTCACTTCGTCGCCGACGATCCGCCACCCGCGCTCGTTGCGCGATTGCGCGATGTCTTCGTCAAGACCGACGGCGATCTCAGGGCGATGGCGACGGCGCTCGTCGATTCCGACGAGGCGTGGAAGGCGCCGCTGACCAAGATGCGCAGCCCTTACGATTTCCTGGTCGCGAGCGGCCGGCTGCTCGCGCGCGTGCCGGAGGATCCGGGCGCCTATCTGAACGGTCTCAATCTGCTCGGCCAGCCCATGTGGGCGCCGGCCGGTCCCAATGGCTTCCCTGACACCGCTGCGGCCTGGGCCGCGCCGGAAGGCATCAAGCTCAGGCTCGATATCGCCGCACAGCTCGGCGCGCGCCTCGGTAACAACATCGATCCGCTCGACCTCCTGGAATTCGCCGCGGCGGATGCGGCATCCATCGAGACGCGGCGGACCATCGAACGCGCGGAGTCGCGGCAGCAGGCGCTGGCGCTGCTGTTGATGTCGCCGGAAATGCAGCGGAGATGATGATGATCGATTGCGTCGAGAACCGGCTGCTCACCTCGCGCCGCGGCCTTCTGCTCGGCGGAGCGTCGTTCGCGGCCTGGGCCTATTTGCCGAAATTCGCCCGCGCGGCGGGCGGACGCGATCCGCGCCTGATCGTGGTGATCCTGCGCGGCGCGCTCGACGGGCTCGCGACCGTCGCGCCGGTCGGCGATCCCGATTATGCCGGCCTGCACGGATCGATCGCGCTCGCGGCGGATGGCGCGCATCCCGCGCTGATGCTCGACAGCTTCTTCGCGCTGCATCCGGCGATGCCGGATTTCGCCCGCATGTATCGCGACATGCACGCCGCTGTGATCCACGCGGTGGCGACGCCCTATCGCGACCGCTCGCATTTCGACGGCCAGGACGTGCTCGAAAGCGGCTATGCCGGCCCGGGCCGCGTCCAGTCCGGCTGGCTCAACCGCGCGCTCGAAGCGCTGCCGCGCGGCGAGCGCGTCTCGTCAGGTCTTGCGGTCGGCCCCACCACGCCACTGGTGTTGCGCGGCAATGCGCCGACCGTCGGCTGGGCGCCGGTGGCGCTGCCACAGGCCGATGACGACACCGCGATGCGCCTCGTCGATCTCTACCGTCACCGCGATCCCGCGCTGGCATCGGTGCTCTCGCAAGGCCTTCAGCTGGAAAGGGCCGCCAGCGGCAACGACATGAAGCCGAAGCCCGGCAACCAGGTCGCGCAGATGCGGCAGGTCGCGCGCGGCGCGGCCAAATTGATGGCGGCCGATGACGGCCCGCGCATCGCCGCGCTCGCCTTCGACGGCTGGGACACGCATGCGAATGAAGGCGGCCCTGTGGGGCGTCTCGCCTTCCTGCTCGGTGGGCTCGATGGCGCCCTCGCCGAATTCGAGAGCGGCCTGGGGGAGCGCTGGCGCGATACCGTCGTCGTCGTCGCCACCGAGTTTGGCCGCACCGCGCGCATCAACGGCACCGACGGCACCGATCACGGCACGGCCACCGTCGCGCTGCTCGCCGGCGGCGCCGTGAAGGGCGGCCGCGTCATCTCCGACTGGCCCGGCCTCAAGCCCGCCAACCTCTTTGAGGCACGCGACCTCAAGCCCACCACCGATTTGCGCTCCGTGATCAAGGGCGTGCTGCAGGACCAGTTCGGCCTGTCCGACCGCGTGCTGGCCGAGACCGTGTTCCCAGACAGCGCCAGCGCAAGGCCGATGAAGGGGCTGGTTACTTAACCTCTCCCCGCTCTTTGCGGGGAGAGGTCGGATCGCGCAGCGATCCGGGTGAGGGGCAAGGCAATGCGCGGCCATAGCGACAAATCCATCCGACTCGCGCGACGCTTGCGCGTCGATCAAACAGATGCGGAGACGGTTCTCTGGAATCGCATTCGCGGTCGGCGGATCGACGGCAACAAGTTCGTCCGGCAAGAGCCTATTATCGGCTACATCTGCGATTTCGTGTGCCGTGAGAAGCGGATCGTCATTGAAGTCGACGGCGGGCAGCACAATGAATCGGCAGCAGATGCGATCCGGGATGAACGCCTGCGCGAAAAAGGATATAAGATCCTTCGGTTCTGGAACAACGACGTGCTCGGAAATATCGAGGGCGTTTTGACCATTATTCAAACCGAACTCGCGGAGGCGAGCCCCTCACCCCACCCTCTCCCCGTAAGAACGGGGCGAGGGAGTGAGAGAGCGGTGCCTCCCTTACGACTATGTGCCTGGTAGGAGATATCGACGATGTACATCGCCTTGAACCGCTTCCGCGTCAGCAAGGGCTCCGAGGCCGCCTTCGAGCAGGTCTGGCTTTCGCGCGACACCCACCTGGACAAGGTGCCGGGCTTCGTCGAATTCCATCTGCTGCGCGGCCCCGAGCTCGAGGACCACACGCTGTATGCCTCGCATACGGTGTGGGCGAATTACACGGCGTTCGAGGCGTGGACCAAGTCCGAGGCGTTTCGCGCGGCGCATGCGCGGGCTGGCGACACCAAGCCGACCTATCTCGGTCATCCCCAGTTCGAGGGCTTCGAGGTGATGCAGACAGTCGGACGCGGCGCGAAGTAACGCGCCGCGCCGCTAGGATCAGCCCAGGGTGATCTTGTCGATCTCGGCGAGATCCTCCGTGCCGAGCTTCCACGCGATCGCCTTCACGTTCTCCTCGACCTGCTCGACGCGGGTGGCGCCGGCGATCACGCTGGAGACTTGCGGCCGCGCGGCAAGCCAGGAGAAGGCGAGCTCGAGCATGCTGTGCCCGCGCGCCTTCGCGAAGGCCGCGAGCTTCTCCACGATGTCCTCGTTGCGCGGCGTGACGTAGCGGTCGCGCAGCCGCGGCGTCTGGCCGAAGCGGGTGTCGCCGGGCGCGGCCTCGCCCTTCCTGTATTTGCCGGTCAGAAGCCCGCTTGCGAGCGGGAAGAACGGCAATAATCCGAGCTTGTATTCCGCTGCTGCCGGCAGCAAATCCTTCTCGATGTCGCGCACCACGAGGGAATATTCGTCCTGGCAGGAGACGAAGCGGCTGACATTCATCGCGCGTGCGACGTACTCCGCCTCCGCGATGCGCCAGGCCGGAAAGTTGGAATTTCCGATGTAGCGCACCTTGCCCTGACGGACGAGATCGTCGAGCGCGCGCAGGCTCTCCTCGATCGGCGTCAGCGGATCATAATCGTGCTGCTGGTAGAGATCGATGTAGTCGGTCTTCAGCCGCGTCAGGCTCGCCTCGACGGCGTTCATGATGTAGCGGCGGGAGGCGCCCTGCCTGGTTCCGTCCTCCGCCATCGGCTTGGAATATTTCGTCGCCAGCACGATGTCCTTGCGGCGATCGCCGAGCACGGTGCCGAGCACCGTCTCCGATCCGCCCATTGCGGAATAGATGTCGGCGGTGTCGAACAGCGTGATGCCGAGATCGAGCGCGCGGTGGATCACCTTGCGCGAGGCCTCCAGGTCGATGCGCTGGCCGAAATTGTTGCAGCCGAGCCCGACCGCGGACACGCGCAGGCCGGAGGCGCCGAGATTACGAATTTCCATGAAAGATCCTGTCGGAGATGGTCAGCGGCGCATTGTGACCACCGCGCGCCGCGGCAGCAAGCGGCCCGCTGCGCTGCTGCCATGCCGGCAGAGCGGACAAAAAAATGCGGCCCCTGTCAGACGCGGCGACTGACGGGGACCGCTTTGGGGCGCTTGATCGGTGACGGGGGGCCTGATCAGACGCAGGTGCAGCCTAATCCCGGAGTGTTACGCGGCGGTGACAGGTAAAGTTATCCACAGGCCGCGACCGCGAGGATCAGAAGATCTTGCGATAGACGATGAAGCCGGAGCGCTCGGCGACCTTGTCGTACAGGCTCTGTGCCGTGACATTGGTCTCGTGCGTCTGCCAATAGACGCGCGGGGATCCTGCGACTTTCGCACGCTCGTAGACGCCATGGATCAGCGCCGAGCCGACACCCTTGCCGCGTGTGGCCTCGGTCGTGAACAGGTCCTGCAAATAGCACGACGGCTCGATCGCGGTGGTGCTGCGATGAAACAGGTAATGCGTCAGCCCGAGCAGACGGCCGTCGCCTTCGGCGACCAGCGCATGCACCGGCTCATAGGCGTCGAAGAAGCGCTGCCACGTCATGCGCGTGACCTCGGGTGCGAGCGCGGTCTGGCCGGAGCGGCCGTAGAAGGCGTTGTAGCCGTCCCATAGCGGCAGCCATTGATCATAGTCCTGCTTGGTGACGGAGCGAATGGTGAGCGACATGTGAACTTCCGCAGGAGGACGCCAGGCAAAGAGCCGGTGAGGTGTCCTTCATACGTGATGATCGGCGCATCAATCAATCGCGCTTGTGCCTCACTCCGCGACGCGCAAGTACCGGATCAGCTTGCGGCTGGCGGGATCGCGCAGCGAGCGGTAGTAGTCGGCGCGCGACGGCGCATCGGTGTGCCGGACGAGGTCGGTCACGGGAGTGTAGCTCAGCATGCGGCCGCCATCGGGCAGCGCGGCACAGACGAAGCGCAGCACCTCGCCGTTGCGCAAGGCGATGTCGAACGGCGTGGCATCGCCGATCCGCACCGTCTCCATGCGCTGGGCGATGAAGGTGCCGAGCTCGTCCTCGGGCAGTTCGAATGCACCGGTGTCGCGGCCGTGATACATCAGCGCGATGAAGGGCGGCCTGCCGTCGGCGACGTCGTCCGGCACCGCAAAATAATCGCGGAACGCACGGTTGATGAATTCGGCACGCGTCTCGGCATCGAGCAGCACGATGCCGATATCGATCCGGTCGAGCGCGGCCGACAGCCGCGCCGTGGTGGCGTGGTTGCGGCGCTCGGCGGCGAACGCGCCGAGCAGCCGCGCGCGTATCACGCCGGTAATCCCCGCAGTGCCCGCGGCAGTGATCGCGAGCAGGCCGAGTTGGAGCAGATCTGCCGGCGCATGGAACGGGCCGGCGCCGTGGGCGAGGAACAGCAGCGCTGCGCCGATCACCGCGAGCGCCGCGCTGCTCATGGCGGAGGCGAAGCCCGACAATGCGCCGGCCAAGGCTACGACGCAGACGAACAGCGGCGCAGGCGAGGGGACGGGGACAAAACGATCGAGCAGGATCGCCAGCAGCGTGATCGCTGCCGTCAGCGCCGGACCGGAAATGGCACGCCATCCGAACCGCATGAGCCTGGCCCGTTCCTCCCTGAACGAGATAAGGCCGCCAGACTGACCCATGGTTGCAGGAGCGCAATGCGATTTCGTGCGGGGCGCTTAAGGTGCGCTTGCCTGCAAGCGCAAAGCTTTCGGTTGTTTTTAGACCAAATGCACGGACCGCTCGCGCTGTTGCAGCGCGGGCGCGTTCAGCGTCGATATCCCCGGGCCTTTGCGCGTGCCGACGAATATCAACAGCGACGCCGCGACGAGGATGGCCGCAGTCAGGGTGATTGCAACGACTAACACAGGTGATTTCATCGACGTCCTGTCGCGATGCCGGTCGGCGCGGGCCACGCGGCGCCTTGAAGGCGGGTCCAGGATGAAACGGGAATCAGACCGGCAGGCCCATCGCCATGGTCGCCTTGGTCGACAGCACCGTCAGGGTGACGATCAGGCACAGCGAGAGCGCGGCGACGGCAAGCGAGGCCGCGACCGCGTTGGTCAGCCGGGAAGACGAAACGGTAGCGGGATGGCCTTGAAAGCCTGCCGTGCCGGACGCCCGAGTCATTGTCTAAATCCTTCAACGCACGAGCGAATCACCCGCGACTCGCGCAATTTCCCTGTTTCAACCGGCAATATTGCGGCGGCTATCCTGCCGAAAATGGCGACAATGCGGCAAAGGTCACGCTTGTGCCCGCTATTCGTTGGAGCGGGCGCCCGTCAGGCGCCCGCAGCGATGCTGGCGGGGGCCTCGACATCGGCCGGTCGCCAGTCCATCGCCACGAAGCCGGGGGCAGCCTCCACCCGTTTCAGCCAGTCCCGGATCGCCGGGAAGGTCGAAAGATCGAAGTCGCAGCGGTCGGCGAGGTGGGTGTAGCCGTACAGCGCGATGTCGGCGACCGTGAGCTGCCGCGCGGCAAAATAGGCGTTGGTCTTGAGGTGGTTCTCCATCACCTGGAGCGCCCCATAACCACGTTCCATCCAGTCTTCCAGGGAGTGGGTCTGGAGATCGCGGCCGCCCTTGACCAGCGACAGCCAGAAATAGGCGGCGCCGATGTTCGGCTCCAGCGCGTGCTGTTCGAAGAACATCCATTGCAGCGCTTCGGCGCGGTCGATCCGGTTCTCCGGCGCGAGCGGTGTTCCGACGGCAACATACCAGAGGATGGCGTTGGACTCGGCGAGATAGCGGTCGTCGCCGACCTCGAGCAGCGGCACCTGGCCGGACGGGTTCTTGGTCAGAAAGTCCGGCGTGCGGCTCTCGCCGCGCAGAATGTCCACCTCGACCGCTTCGTAAGGCACGTTCAACAGCGCCAGCGCAAGGCGGACCTTGTAGCTGTTGCCCGAGCGCTGCATCGAATAGAGCTTGTACATTCTGAGAATGATTCCGGAAGACGGGAAGGCGCGGCGCTTGTTGCCTCGCGACGCGGCTAAACAATGATGCCGATGCGAATCCGCTGCAAGGGTCAGCCAGTAGAAAAACTCGAAAACCCTACCGCATTGCAACGCGGCGGAAGATCATTTCCGTGCGAGCATGCAATTCGGTTCACGCTTGCGTCAACGCGCGGGCACATCGCGCGGCGCGTTCGCGTGAGAGAGTTGAACGGACGTGATCGCCTCGGTCGCCGTCGATCCGCCCGACACTCCGCCCGTCTCTCGAGCGTCGGACCGCCGTCGACTTCAAGGCCTGCGATGGGCGCAAAATTGCTCCGAGGACAGGTCTTGCCGGATATGAGCGATTTGCCCGGCAAAATTGCGGGAAATTGCGGGAAATCGCGCATTGAACCGCTCCGGATCCGCAAACTTTTGCAAGATCGGACCGAAGTTCGGACCGAAGTTTCTTGCGGTGCAGCGGCACTCGTTTTAAGGTCACTCATTCCCACAATCAGAGTCGTGAAGCCAAAGGGTTCACGACGCTTGTCAGGAGATGACGATGTCCTTCCTTGCCGCTGCGCTCGACCGTGTGAAGCCGTCCGCGACCATCGCGGTCACGGATAAAGCACGTGCGCTGAAAGCGGCGGGCCGCAACGTCATCGGCCTCGGCGCCGGCGAGCCCGACTTCGATACGCCCGCCAACATCAAGCTGGCCGCGATCCACGCCATCGAAGCCGGCAAGACCAAGTACACCGCGGTCGACGGCATCCCCGAGTTGAAGGAAGCCATCATCGCGAAATTCCAGCGCGAGAACGGCGTCGTCTACAAGCCGAACCAGATCATCGTCGGCACCGGCGGCAAGCAGGTGCTGTACAATGCGCTGATGGCGACCATCAATCCGGGCGACGAGGTGATCATCCCCGCGCCGTACTGGGTCAGCTATCCCGAGATGGTGGCGCTCGCCGGCGGCGAGCCGGTGTCGGTGGTCTGCACCGCCGCGACCGGCTTCAAGCTTCAGGCCGAGGCGCTCGAGCGCGCGATCACGCCGAAGACCAAATGGGTGATCCTGTGCTCGCCGTCGAACCCGACGGGAGCTGCCTACACCAGGACCGAGCTGAAGGCGCTCACCGACGTGCTGGTGAGGCATCCGCATGTGTGGGTGATGACCGACGACATGTACGAGCACCTCGTTTACGACGACTTCCAGTTCACCACGGTCGCGCAGGTCGAGCCGAAGCTCTACGACCGCACGCTCACCGTGAACGGCGTGTCGAAGGCCTATTGCATGACCGGCTGGCGCATCGGCTATGCCGGCGGTCCGGCGCAGCTCATCAAGGCAATGGCGACCATCCAGTCGCAATCGACCTCGAACCCGTCGTCGATTGCGCAATGGGCCGCGGTGGAAGCGCTGAACGGTCCGCAGGACTTCATCCCCGCCAACAACAAGGTGTTCAAGGAGCGTCGCGACCTCGTCGTCTCCATGCTGAACCAGGCCAAGGGCATCGAGTGCCCGCGTCCCGAGGGTGCGTTCTACGTCTATCCGTCCTGCGCCGGGACGATAGGCAAGACCGCGCCGTCGGGCAAAGTGATCGACAATGACGAGACCTTCGTCACCGAGCTGCTGGAGACCGAAGGCGTCGCTGTGGTGCAGGGCTCGGCCTTCGGCCTTGGACCCGCGTTCCGCATCTCCTACGCGACCGCGACCTCGGACCTCGAAGATGCCTGCAAGCGTATCCAGCGCTTCTGCGGCAATCTTCGCTGAGCCTGTCGCGACAACACATCGACAAGGCCCGCTTCGGCGGGCCTTTTTTATTGCTTCACGAAATCTGGCACCGGCATCACACTTGTGGCATAGAACTCCCGCGCGGCTTTTACCGCGCCCTTTCTGCTCGCATCGCATTCATCGCCGGAGACATTTCATGCGTCGTTCGTTCATCTTCGCGGGGCTCGCTGCCGCCAGCCTCGTTGCGTCCGTCGCGAGCACGAGCGCGCAACAGCGGATGGTGCGGGTCGGCGTGCTCGAATGCCGCGGCGGTGCCAGCGTCGGCTTCGTGGTGGGATCGGTGACTCATCTCGGCTGCGTGCTGCGCGCCGAGGGTTTGCCCGAAGACCGCTACGTCGCGACCATTCGCAAGGTCGGCCTCGACATCGGCATCACCCAGGAGACGGCGCTGGCCTGGGGCGTGTTCGCACCGGTCGACCGGCTCGGACCGGGCGATCTCTCCGGCACCTATGCGGGCGCGCAGGGCAGCGCGTCGGTCGGCGTCGGCCTCGGCGGCAACGTGCTGGTCGGCGGCTCCAACAATTCGATCGCGCTCCAGCCGCTCAGCGTGCAGGGCCAGGTCGGCCTCAACGTCGCCGCCGGCCTCGAGAGCCTGGAACTTCGTCCGGGCCGTTGACGAATTCGCGACGGGAATCGCGCCGGCCGGCACGATCCCGGCATCGACGCACCGCAGCGACGTTTGACGCTTGCCAAATCTCGGGGACGGGCAGAGCATCTGCGTTTGCCGACCCAATCATGGGCCGAGCTCCACACCAAGGAGGCGGCGAAATGGGACAAGACGTCAGAAGTCCCCGAGGTCCACGGTGCATAGCGCTGGTGGGCCCTTTCCAAAGCGGTAAAACCACACTTCTCGAAGCAATACTGGCGCGAACGGGCGCCATCCCGCGCGCCGGCAGCGTCGATGCCGGAACTTCCGTCGGCGACGCCGCGCCCGAGGCCCGCCATCACAAGATGACCGTCGGGCTGACTGCCGCCACCACGAGTTTCATGGGCGACAGCTACACCTTCCTCGATTGTCCGGGTTCCGTCGAGTTCGCCCACGACATGCGCGCCGCGTTGCCCGCGGTCGACGCCGCAATCGTGGTCTGCGAAGCCGACGAGAAGAAGCTGCCGCAACTTCAGATCATCCTGCGCGAGCTGGAGGAGATGAAGATCCCGCGTTTCCTGTTCCTCAACAAGATCGACCGCGCCAACAAGCGCATCCGCGAGACGCTCGCAACGCTCCAGCCCGCCTCGCGCGTGCCGCTGGTGCTGCGCCAGATCCCGATCTGGAAGGACGATCTGATCGAGGGCTTCGTCGATCTCGCCCTGGAGCGTGCGTTCATCTATCGCGAGCACAAGGCTTCCGAGGTCATCGGGCTCGAAGGCGGCGATCTCGATCGCGAGAAGGAAGCCCGCTTCTCGATGCTGGAGAAGCTCGCCGATCACGACGATGCGCTGATGGAACAATTGCTCGAGGACATCCAGCCGCCGCGTGATGCCGTGTTCGACGATCTCGCCCGTGAATTGCGCGAAGGGCTGATCTGTCCCGTGCTGCTGGGCGCGGCCGCGCGCGAGAACGGCGTGCTGCGCTTGATGAAGGCGCTGCGTCACGAGGCGCCCGGCATTGAGGAAACCGCAAAACGTCTCGGCGTTTCCGAGAGCAAGGACGCGCTCGGCTTCGTCTTCAAGACGCTGCATTCCCAGCACGGCGGCAAGCTCTCGCTGACACGGCTGCTCGCCGGCCATCTCGACGACGGTGCCACGCTGCAATCCTCCTCCGGCGGGACCAGCCGCATCTCCGGCATCCTCGCCGTCACCGGCGCCTACGACACCAAGCGTGCCGCGGCGGACGCCGGCGACACGGTGGCGCTCGCCAAGCTCGATCTGATCAAGACCGGCGACACGGTCTCGAACGGCAAGTCGCCGCCGGCAGCGCTGGTCGCCGCGGAGCCGACAGCGCCGGTGCTCGCGGTCTCGATCGCTGCCACCGATCGCAAGGACGATGTGAAGCTCGGCCAGGCGATGGCGCGGCTGCACGAGGAGGACCCCTCGCTGGTGGTCGTGCAGAATGCCCAGACCCACGACACCGTGCTGTGGGGGCAGGGCGAGATGCATTTGCGGGTCGCCGGCGAGCGGTTGCGCGACCGCTTCGGCGTCAAGGTCACCTCGCATCCGCCTGCGATCGGCTACCAGGAGACCATCCGCAAGCCGATCATCCAGCGAGGCCGCCACAAGAAGCAGTCCGGCGGCCACGGTCAGTTCGGCGACGTCGTGCTCGACATCAGACCGCTGCCGCGCGGCGACGGCTTCAAGTTCGCCGAGAAGGTGGTCGGCGGCGCAGTGCCGCGCAACTACATCGGCGCGGTGGAAGAGGGCGTCGTCGACGGGCTCACGCGCGGCCCGCTCGGCTTCCCCGTCACCGATTTGCAGGTGACGCTGACCGATGGCTCCTATCACAGCGTCGATTCTTCCGACCTCGCTTTCCGCACCGCGGCGCGGATCGGGCTGAACGAAGGCCTGCCGCTATGCCAGTCGGTGTTGCTGGAGCCGATCCACGTGGTCGAGATCGTCTGCCCGACCGATGCCACCGCCAAGATCAACGCGATCCTGTCGGCGCGGCGTGGCCAGATCCTAGGCTTCGACACCCGCGACGGCTGGAGCGGCTGGGACTGTGTCCGCGCCATGATGCCGGAAGCCGAGATAGGCGAGCTCATCGTCGAGCTGCGGTCGGCCACGGCCGGCGCCGGCAGCTTCACCCGCACATTCGACCACATGGCCGAAGTCACGGGCCGCGCCGCCGACCAGATCATCGCCGCGCATCAGCACGCGGCGTGATCGGCTTCGCGCGATAAGGGAGGCATCGCTCTCTCACTCCACCTCTCCCCGTTCTCGAGGGGGAGGTGGGGTGAGCAGCCTATGCCTTTCCTCGGGCTCGCATGAGCGTCTCGGACGGCGGCTCCCCGAACTCAACTCTGTAGGTGTGCGAAAACTCCCCCATGTGCCAGAAGCCATGAGCGGCAGCGGCGGCCTTGATGTTGGTTCCCGGGTGGGCCTTTGCCAACGCACGGCGAACCATCCAAAGCCTTTTTATCCGAATGTATCTGTGCAGCGAGATGCCGTGAACGGCCACTATCGCGGCTTGCAACGTTCGCACGGAAGTTCCGAGGGCGAGAGCCAAGTTCTCGCTGTACATCGCGACGCCGGGTGCTTCCTGGATCATGGCATCGAGCTGGCTAACGAATTTGAGATGGCGATCATAGGACCTCGGACGCGATTCTATTGCGTCTGGGCGGATCAGGATGTCGTCCAGAGCGGCGTACAGTGTTTCCTGCATGTCAGGCGCTTGTTGCGCGAAGTCATCTGCTACCGGGCAAGCGGATGCCGCTTTGGCGATGTTCCACAAGACCCGCTGCAAATAATGCATCTGTTGAGCGGTGGCGCCAAAAAGGCCCAAGCCCTGCTCGACGTCCGCCCACCCTCTCGTGCGCATTGCCGTCCCGAGGCGGACCAGCGCGTATGTATTTGGATACGGTTCGACCACACGGCAGGGCACAATTCCCCGCAGAAGGACAACTCCATCGCCTCTGACTTGCTGACCGTTTACGCTGTGGCAATGATCGTCGGACATTGGCACGACCAAGCCGCAGGTATCAGAGCCGAGATCGCCTTCATATTCGCGAGCGAACGATCGTTGCAGCACCAAGCGGCACTCCGGCAAAGCCAGCGTTGCGCGATGAATGGATGCTGACGCAGGATCGAGCGCGACCGTTCTTGAAGTGCCGAGGATGCCGCTCGGGCGAAACTGTTCAAAAGTCGCGAAATGATCGGTCCGCAGCACCGCCGAGCGTCTCAGTCCGCAAAAACCCGGGGAGCACCCGGCTTGATCTTGAGAGCCGTCAAGGGCGCTTAGGTGGCGCATGGTCGCAAATCAGCAACTTTCTCGCGAGCAGATTCGATCAACAAATTCAAAGCAGCTGACTGTTCGATCAGCTGCGCCGTCGTCGGCACGTCTCGAAAATCACTCAATACAATTCGGATACATTTGTTTGCCGCGTCCAGTGCCGCGAGGGCGCGAGACAGGTCAGCCGCAGTGCTCAGATGCACTGTGTCGAGGCTCGCAACAGCTTCCCTGATGCCGTTAAGTCGTTTGACCGCGGGGTGCGCAAGCGGCCCCCGGACTGCAGGAAGGGGTATTATGTTGGGCATTCCAACATTTCCTTGTCGCTTCGATTGGGCGCTGGCGATACGGAGGGTGCACTATGATGGATATCATCTAATGATTAATGGCCCAACTGGCCCGCTTATCGGATTTCGGCGAGAATAGCGCGTGCTCCCATCGTGGCCGGAAAATGCAGCGGTAAAATCTTATTCTCGTTCGGTGGATCTGCATTGATCCAGATCAAGCTGAACGCTTGCCGGATTCCGTTAGGACTCCAAACGTCTCGTTAGCGAAGGCACGCACTTTTCTCGAAGCAGCGGGCTATCGTTAGGCGGTCTGAAGCCTTGCATGATGATCATCATTCGGGTGCATCCGAACGGACCAGACGGCAATGGCTCATATCCATCAGTCGATTCAACGCAAGCCGCAACTGATGGTCGGCGCATTCCTGGCATTGATGTTGGCCTCGGTCCTTGGTCTGGTCTCCTGGAAGACCTCGGTCGCTCGCAACGCAACCCTGGTCCGGGCAGAAGAAGATCTGAACAATCTGGCTCGTTCGCTCGCCCGGCACGCGACCAACACCTTCAAGGCCTCTGACGTGGCCATGACGGGAATGGCGGACCTGCTGAAGTATCAAAATCCATTGCCAGAGCGGTTCAATGCCCATCTGATCGCCACCACTCGAACCCTGTCGCAAATCCGAGAGATCGGCGTGCTTAACGCGGAGGGCAACTGGCGATACTCGTCATTTGAACGCCTGCCGGAGCACAACAATTCCGATCGCCCGTACTTTGCGCGTCACCGCGACAATCCCAGCTCGAAGATGCTCGTGACGGGGCCGATCATCTCCAGGATGAGCGGCCAGCCTTCCATCATCTTGTCGAAGCGGATCACCACGCCAAGCGGCGAGTTCGCAGGTGTCGTGGTGGCCGCGATCGACTGCGGTTACTTCAGCAGTTTCTACTCGTCCTTCGGCGTCGGCACCCAGGGCGGCATCAGTCTCCTGTCTACCGATGGAACGATGCTCGCTCGTTGGCCAATCGTGGAAGCAGGTCGAAAGTTCGCCGACACCTCGCTCTTTCAGAAGCGCCTGAGTGAAAGCTCCGCGGGAGCCTACAAGATCACCTCGCCGTTCGACGGTCTCGCCAAATACATCGCATACGAGCGGGACCCCGAATACCAGATCGTCGTGACGGTGGCGCGATCGGAGAATGAAGTGCTCGCTAACTGGCGTGCCGATCTCATCTCGGACGCAGTTGTGGCAGGCGTGCTGGTGGCAATCATCATCGGGATGGCGGGGCTGTTGAGCAGCCAATTGAGGTTCAGGACGGCACTCGAGCGGTCGCTGCGGGAACGCGAGGCCCGGTTCAGGCTGTTGGCGGACAACATCGCCGACATCGTGATCGTGATGGACCGAAACGGAGTCCTCCGTTACGTGTCTCCGTCCGTGGTGCCGGTGCTCGGGATGACCGAGAACGTCTTCCTGGGGCGCTCATGCCTCGATGTCGTGCATGACGATGACCGCGAAAAGGTAATAGCCGCGAGCCGCGAATTGAAGCAGGCAAGGGCCTACAGCTCAGTTCGGTTCCGCGTGCTGCGAGGCGATGGAGCCATGGCCTGGCTGGACGCCCACTTCAAGCTGGCAGAGCAATCGTTTGGCGGTGAGTTAGAGATCGTTGGAGTCCTTCGCGACATCACGGAGCAGAAGGGCCTTGAGGACGAGTTGTCGTCCGCCAACCTGAAGCTGGCGCAGCTCGCCACGACAGACGGTCTAACGCGGCTCGCCAACCGGCGCAGCTTCGACGCCTTCCTTCGCGAGGCTTACGTCAAGTATCCAGTTCTCTCGGTGCTGTTGATCGACATCGACCACTTCAAAGACTTCAATGATACCTTGGGTCATCAGGCCGGTGATGACTGTCTCCAGCGCGTCGCTGAAGTCGTTGGAAGTGCTACTGCGAACACAGGAGGGCTTTCGGCGCGATATGGCGGGGAGGAGTTCGCCATGGTTCTACCAGGCGTGGACGAAGAGAGGGCAGTCAAAGTGGCCGATGCCCTTCGAGTGCTGATCAGGCGGCTGCAAGTCTACCATCCGCGGGCGCCGCGAAGCTATTTGACGATCAGCGTAGGGGTCGCCCAAAAGAGCGACGCTACGATTGATGAACGGGCTCTCGTCCGCGATGCCGACATAGCCCTGTATCACGCTAAGGAACAGGGGCGAGACTGCACGATGGCAAGTTCGAGGCTGGTATCCGCTCGTTTGCGGACGCCCTCCCTGGTGCCGTCCTTGTCAGACTTGCAGAGGACTTCCAATGACGCCTGACGGAGTCACCCAGCCAAGACCTCGTGACGCGTCTTCTTCAGGCACCGGCCGCCGTTCGTCGATGTACCGTTGGACAGATGCCTTTGTTACTCCGCAAAATCTTGCGGCTGCATGCCGGGCGCACGGAGCCATTCGCTCAAGTGAGACCCGGTCTCGCATTGGCGAGCCTTTTTCAGCAGGTGCTCGCGCTCCACGCCGGGGGGAAGCACTTTCGCTTCTTCCCGCAAACGGGCGGCTTCCCTTGCCAGTCTGGATTCCAGACTCGTTACCTGTTTGATCCGACGCCGCTGCGCCATGGTGATCTCCATGCCGAAAAACGCTCCAACGTTCCGCTGGGAGAACAGTTCCTCAAACGCGGTCGCTTGCAGCGCGAGTGGGGGCGCGCGCGGGCTCAGCAACTGCGATCTGGTTTGCAAGCCGAAGGCGCGCGATGGTCGTACGAGTCGGACGGACATTCGCTGGTAGCAAAGGAGTGCTCCCCCCGGATCGCACCGGACGATGCTCCCGTCACCGGACCGATCCGACCGCCCCCGCCGGCAAAGCGGGGAGATGTTGGCTCTTGCGTTTGCCCACATATGATGTATTTTACATCATTGTACATGTACTAGATATCACTTATAAGATCTGATACGTGAGGCCAAGGTGATCACGTCGTTCCAAATGCGGGCAGCCCGCGCGCTGCTCGGCATTGACCAGAAAACCCTGGCCGAGCTTGCCGGCGTTTCGTTGCCGACCGTCCAGCGGATGGAGGCCAGCACCGGCAATGTGCGTGGCGTGGTCGAGACCTTGATGAAAGTGGTCGAGGCGTTCGACCGGGCCGGCGTCGAGCTGATCGGTGAGCAGGCCCGCAGCGAAAGCGGCGGGCGTGGTGTTCGCCTGAAGGAGCCGGGGCCGCCGCGCCGTGTGGGGGCTTGATCGGAAGATGATCGTGCCTGGGATCAGGATGAGCTAGCGCATCGTCGCACGCACGATGCATCGGAGCATTGTGGGCATGAGCAGCACAGGCGAACACGCAGGCAAGCTGCACCAGCTTCGTCGACCGACATTTGCAGAACTCTATCTGCCAAAGTTCGTCACGGTCTGGCGCGAGGGCTACGGCGTCGCGGACTTTCGCGCCGACGTGTTCGCGGGCCTCACGGTCGCGATCGTCGCGCTGCCGCTGTCGATGGCAATCGCGATCGCTTCGGGTGTGACGCCGGACCGCGGCCTCTACACGGCCGTCGTCGGCGGGTTCATCGCGTCGCTGCTCGGCGGCAGCCGGTTCCAGATCGGTGGACCGGCCGGCGCCTTCATTGTGCTGGTTGCGGCGACGGCCGACCGTCACGGCGCCGACGGCGTCATCCTCGCCACGCTGATGGCTGGGCTTTTTCTGATCGCCGCCGGCTTCCTGCGCATCGGCACCTACATCAAGTTCATTCCATATCCTGTCACGGTCGGCTTCACCGCCGGCATTGCCGTGATCATCTTTGCGAGCCAGCTCCGCGATCTCTCGGGGATCACGCTGGCCGGGAAAGAGCCCAGCGAGTTCGTTCCGAAACTCGCAGCGCTCGCCAAAGGCCTGCCTACCGTCAATCCGTCAGCGCTTGCCGTCGCAATCGGCAGCATCGTCATCATCGCCGCCTTGCGCCGCTGGCGGCCGTCCTGGCCCGGCATCCTGATCGCGGTCGTGTTTGCGGCGGTCGCGAGCGCCGTGCTGTCGCTGCCGGTCGAGACCATCGGATCGCGATTCGGCGGCATCCCGCGCGAATTGCCGTCGCCGGCGCTGCCGGCGTTTTCGCTTGCCAAGGTGCAAGCGGTGCTGCCGGACGCGATCTCCTTCGCGCTGCTGGCCGCGATCGAATCGCTGCTGTCCGCCGTGGTGGCCGACGGCATGACCGGACGCCGTCACCGCTCCAATTGCGAGCTGGTCGCGCAAGGCGCGGCCAATGTCGGCTCGGCGCTGTTCGGCGGCATCTGCG
This sequence comes from Bradyrhizobium sp. Bra78, assembly GCF_024519855.1. NCBI lineage: Bacteria > Pseudomonadati > Pseudomonadota > Alphaproteobacteria > Hyphomicrobiales > Nitrobacteraceae > Bradyrhizobium > Bradyrhizobium sp. Bra78. Next base: position 304,763 of record NZ_JALJRE010000004.1, read on the forward strand.
TCACCGGCCTGATCGCGCGCACCGCGACCAATATCCGCGCCGGCGCGCGCGGACCGCTCGCGGGCATGCTGCATTCGGTCTTCCTGCTGCTGTTCATGCTGATCGCGGCGCCGCTCGCAAGCTACATTCCGCTGGCCGCACTCGCCGCCGTGCTCGTCGTCGTGGCCTGGACCATGGCGGAGAAGCAAGAATTCACGACGCTGCTGCGCTCCTCCTGGGGCGATGCCGTCGTGCTGCTCGCAACCTTCCTGCTCACGATCTTCCGCGATCTGACCGAGGGGATCCTGGTCGGCTTCGCGCTCGGCGCGGTGCTGTTCATCCATCGCATGGCGGAAATGACCGGCATCGAGGAGCGCTCGCCGCTGGTAGTCGCCGATCGTCCCGATGACGGCAATGGCAAGCGCGTGCCCTACGATCCCGCGCTCGCGGTCGATCGCGACGTGCTGGTCTACCGCATCACCGGCGCGTTCTTCTTCGGCGCGGCCTCGGCGATCGGAAGCGTGCTCGACGGCGTCGCCGACAAGCGCAAGGGTTTTGTGGTCGATTTCGCCGACGTGCCGTTCCTGGATTCCACCGCGGCAAACGTGCTCGGCCGCGTCGCCGCCAAGGCCCACCGCCAGGGGATCCGGCTGTTCATCACCGGGGCATCGCCCACGGTCCGCCGCGCGCTGCTCACCCATGGCGTCACGCCGCCGCGCGCCCGCTATCGCGAGACCATCGCGCGTGCGGTCGCCGACATCAAGGGCGGCGCGGCGCAGCCCGCGGCAGGTGACGCGGGCACGACCTAGCGCCGCGCCTCTCCCGATGCGGCGCCCGCGCGCTTGACAGAGCCTGCGGGACGCGAAATGGATCGCCTCCGAAACGACCCGAGGGGAGGACGACCGTGACCAAGGCTCCCGCAGCCTGTCTGATCGGATGGCCGGCCGCGCATTCGCGCTCGCCGCTGATCCATCATTACTGGCTGCGCACGCTGGGTATCGAGGGCGGCTACGTCATCGAGGCGGTACCGCCCGATGATTTGCGCGATTTCGTGCTGCGGCTGTCGCTGCGCGGCTTCGTCGGCGCCAACGTCACCATCCCGCACAAGGAGGGCGTGCTGGCGCTGTCGACGCCCGATGCCCGCGCCATGGCCGTGGGCGCAGCCAACACGCTGTGGTTTGCGGACGGCGAGCTGCGCTCGACCAACACCGACGTCGAAGGTTTTCTCGGCAATCTCGATGCCAGTGCGCCCGGATGGGACGGCGCTGCCGAGGCGGTGGTGCTGGGCGCCGGCGGTTCCTCCCGCGCCGTCGTGTTCGGCTTGCTCGAACGCGGCTTCAAGCGCGTCCATCTCGCAAACCGCACCATCGCGCGGGCCGAGGCGCTGGTGAAGCAGTTCGGCGAGAACGTGCATCCCGTCATGTGGGACAGGATCAGCGACGTGCTGCCGGCCGCAAAAATTCTCGTGAACACGACCTCGCTCGGCATGCATGGCCAGCCGTCGCTCGAAATCGACGTGTCGCGCCTGCCGGATGGCGCCGTCGTCGCCGATCTCGTCTATGTCCCGCTGGTGACGCCGCTGCTGGCGGCCGCGAAAGCGCGCGGCCTGAAGACCGCCGACGGGCTCGGCATGCTGCTGCATCAGGCGGTGCGCGGCTTCGAGCTGTGGTTCGGCCGGCGGCCGCAGGTCACGGCCGAGCTGCGTGCGCTGGTCGAGGCCGATCTCACGAAGACTTGAGAGAATAGCGCGTAATCGCCGTGCCCGGCGAGAAAGCCGAACTGAAGACCGGCGCCAAGGTCATCGCCTTCGTCAAGCCGCTGGCGGATGGATCACTCGAAGCCAATCGCATCAGCGTCGGCCGTTGACGGCCTGACGCCGCCGATGTGAGGCGGATGCTGCCGCCACATCCTCGCGGTCGTCCCGGACAAGCGAAGCGCAGATCCGGGACGACATTTGAGGCGCGCGTTTCGCGCCTCTGTGCCTCATACCGCAATGATGTGATCGTCGATCTCGTCGATCCTGTTGACGCCGCACAGGCCCATGGTGGTGAGCAGCTCCTTCTGGATAATGTCGATCGCCTTGGCGACGCCGGCCTGGCCGCCGGCGCCGAGGCCGTAGGCGTAGGCGCGGCCGATCATGCAGGACTTTGCGCCGAGCGAGAGCGCGCGCATCACGTCCTGGCCGGAGCGGATGCCGCCGTCGAACATGATCTCCACCTTGTCACCGACGGCATCGACGATCTCGGGCAGCACCTCGATCGAGGAGGGCGCGCCGTCGAGCTGGCGGCCCCCATGGTTGGAGACCACGATCGCCTGCGCGCCGGTCTTGGCGGCGAGCTCGGCGTCCTCGACGTCGAGAATGCCCTTCAGGATCAGCTTGCCCGGCCAGATCGAGCGGATCCAGTCGATGTCCTTCCAGTTCAGCGAGGTGTCGAACTGCGAGCTGATCCAGGTCGACAGCGAGGTGATGTCGTCGCTGACCTTCAGATGCCCGGCGAGATTGCCGAAGGTGCGTCGCTTGCCCTGGAGCACCCCCGACACCCAGGCCGGCTTGGTGGCGAAATCGATCAGCTTCGACAGCGACCATTCCGGCGGCACCGTCATGCCGTTCTTGATGTCCTGGTGGCGCTGTCCGATCACCTGGAGGTCGACGGTCAGCACCAGCGCCGAGCATTTTGCGGCGAGCGCACGCTCGATCAGCGCCTTGATGAAGCCGCGGTCCTTCATCACGTAGAGCTGGAACCAGAACGGCTTCTCGACATTGGCGGCGATGTCCTCGATCGAGCAGATCGACATCGTCGACTGCGTGAACGGGATGCCGGCGGCCTGCGCGGCGCGGCAGGCATGGATCTCGCCGTCGCCATGCTGCATGCCGAGCAGGCCCACGGGCGCGAGCATCAGCGGCATGGACGAGGGTTCGCCGAGGATCGTGGTGGAGGTGTCGCGCTTGGAGACGTCGACCAGGATGCGCTGGCGGAACTTGATGTTTTGCATGTCGTCGCGATTGGCGCGCAGCGTTTCTTCGGCATAGGAGCCGCGGTCGCAATAGTCGAAGAACGCCTTCGGAACGCGGCGCTGATGCAACGTGCGAAGATCGTCGATACAGGTGATGTGCTTCATGAACGTTTCCCCGGCCCGTCTTCTATCGGAAAGTCTCTTGGTGTCAGGAGTCTTGCATCGGAAGATCGAGGGGTCATCTAGCATGGTTGGATGCACAGCCAAATCGTTTGAGATGAGGGCGCCATGACCAAGCCGCACGCCGGACCTTCGCCGGAAGAGATCAAGGAGAAGCATGATCTCGAGGAAGCGCTGGAGGAAGGTCTGGAAGAGACCTTTCCGGGCTCCGATCCGGTCAACGTCACCCAGCCGGCGCCGAGCCGCGGCGACGGCCATGTGAAGCGCTCCGGCTAGGCAGGTTCCGCCCTGTTTCGCCATTTCGGCCGGAAATATAATGTTAACAAGACGTTATCGGGCCGGCGGCCGGGCCGGTTCCGTAATGATTCATCATATTTTTTGAAGCCAAGTTAGCCGCGATGGCTCTATAACACCTCAGCAAATCAGGGATGCGGGGCCCGTTCGGGCAGCCCGCGGTTGTATTGGGGGACCCTGGTTGTTGCGTGGGGGACGATATGAGCCGCAAATATTTCGGGACAGACGGGATTCGGGGCCGCGCCAACGGACTGATCACGCCGGAGCTCGCGCTCAAGGTCGGCCAGGCCGCGGGCCTCGCGTTTCAGCGCGGTGACCACCGCCACCGGGTCGTGATTGGCAAGGACACCCGCCTGTCCGGCTACATGATCGAATACGCCATGGTCGCGGGCTTCACCTCGGTCGGCATGGACGTGCTGCTGGTCGGCCCGATGCCGACGCCGGCGGTCGCGATGCTGACCAAGTCGATGCGCGCCGACCTCGGCGTGATGATCTCGGCCTCGCACAATCTGTTCGAGGACAACGGCATCAAGCTGTTCGGTCCGCAGGGCTTCAAGCTCTCCGACGACGTCGAGAAGCAGATCGAGCAGCTGCTCGACGAGCCCATCGACAAGCGCCTCGCACAGAGCGCGAGTCTCGGCCGTGCCCGCCGCATCGACGGCGTGCACGACCGCTACATCGAATTCGCCAAGCGAACGCTGCCGCGCGATCTGTCGCTCGATGGTCTGCGCGTCGTGGTCGATTGCGCCAATGGCGCCGCCTACAAGGTGGTGCCGGAAGCGCTGTGGGAGCTGGGCGCCGACGTGGTGCCGATCGGCGTCGAGCCGGACGGCTTCAACATCAACAAGGATTGCGGCTCGACCTCGCCGGAAGCGCTGTCGAAGAAAGTGCGTGAGATGCGCGCCGACATCGGCATTGCGCTGGATGGCGACGCCGATCGCGTCATCCTGGTCGACGAGCGCGGCCATGTCGTCGACGGCGACCAGCTGCTGGCGGTGATCGCGCAGAGCTGGAAGGAGGACGGCCGGCTGTCGCGGCCCGGCATCGTCGCCACCGTGATGTCCAACCTCGGGCTCGAGCGCTTCCTGAAAGGCCAGGGGCTCGATCTCGTGCGCACGCCGGTCGGCGACCGCTACGTGCTCGAGCAGATGCTGAACGGCGGCTACAATCTCGGCGGCGAGCAGTCCGGCCACATCATCCTGTCCGACTACGCCACCACCGGCGACGGCTTCGTTGCCGCCTTGCAGGTGCTTGCGGTGGTGCAGAAGCTGCGCCGGCCGGTGTCGGAAGTCTGCCACCGCTTCGATCCCCTGCCGCAGATCCTCAAGAACGTCCGCCACAAGGGCGGCAAGCCGCTCGATGATTCCGACGTCAAATCGGCGATCTCCGACGGCGAGAAGCGGCTCAACGGCCACGGCCGCCTGTTGATCCGCTCCTCCGGCACCGAACCGGTGATCCGCGTCATGGGCGAGGGCGAGGACCGCATCCTGGTCGAGGACGTCGTCGACACCATCGTCTCGGCGTTGGGTCAGGCAGCGGCCTGAGGTCTTCTTACCCTCCCCTGGAGGGGCAGGGTCGTTCGCGCGAAGCGCGAGCGGGGTGGGGTGATCTCTCCACTCGGGCAGTATGGGGTGCGGAGGGATCGTCACCCCACCCCGTCTCACATTTTCGCTGCGCTCAATGTGAGCCGACCCTCCCCCTCCAGGGGAGGGTAAGCGACGAGAGCACACGCGCATCCCAGCCATCGACGATTGGCGGTGGTTCGGCCGCAGCTGGCATCGTAGTTAGGCAGTGCGGCGGTTCGCCGCGCCTGCCGGGATGCGCCATTGAACAAGCCTGTCGTCGTCTCCGAGGAAACGCTGACCGAGCCCGTCGTCGTCAGCGACGTGGCGCCCGCCGCTAAGGGTGCGGGGCCGGCCTATGTCGTGCTTGCCGGCATCAGCGTCTCGCACTTCCTCAACGACACCATGCAGTCGCTGATCGCCTCGGTGTACCCGATCCTGAAGGACACCTACGCGCTCGACTTCGCGCAGATCGGCATGATCACGCTGGCCTTCCAGTTCACGGCCTCGCTGCTCCAGCCGGTGGTCGGGCACTACACCGACAAGAAGGCGCAGCCCTATTCGCTGGCGATCGGCATGGCCTCGACCTTCTTCGGCCTGTTGCTGCTGAGCGCCGCGCACCAATATCTCGTCATCCTCGTCGCCGCCGCGCTGGTGGGGCTCGGCTCGGCGGTGTTTCATCCCGAATCCGCGCGCATCGCCCGGCTGGCGTCGGGCGGCCGCTACGGCTTTGCGCAATCGGTGTTCCAGCTCGGCGGCAGTTTCGGCACCTCGATGGGGCCGGTGCTGGCCGCGCTGATCGTGGTGCCGTTCGGGCAGGGCAGCATCGCCTGGTTCTCCTCGATCGCGTTCCTCGCGATTCTCATCCTCTGGCGCATCGGCCGCTGGTACGCGCCGCAGATCAAGGCGAAGAAGACGGTGGCGGCCCTGGCTCATCCCGATGCGCCGAGCTCGCGCCGCGTCGTCGTTGCGCTTCTCGTGCTGGTGGCGCTGTTGTTCTCCAAGCAGCTCTACGTCTCGAGCCTGTCGAGCTATTACATCTTCTACCTGATCGATCGTTTCGGCGTGTCGACCCAGGCCGCGCAGATGTACCTCTTCATCTTCCTCGCGGCGAATGCGGTCGGCGCGTTTCTCGGCGGACCGCTGGGCGATCGCTTCGGCCGCAAGATCGTGATCTGGATCTCGATCCTGGGCGCGCTGCCGTTCACGCTGGCGCTGCCCTATGCCGGCCTCTATGCGAGCGCGGTCCTGTCGGTGATCATCGGCCTGATCATCTCCTCGACGACGTCGTCGATCATCGTGTTCGCGCAGGAGCTGGTGCCGCATCGCTTCGGCATGATCTCCGGCGTGTTCTTCGGCGTCGCCTTCGGCATCGGAGGCCTCGGCGCCGCCGTGCTCGGCAAGCTCGCCGATCACACCTCGATCGCGTTCGTCTATCAGGTCTGCGCCTATCTGCCGGCGATCGGACTGCTTGCGGTGTTCCTGCCCAAGCTGCCGCGGCACGCGCGTTAACAAATCCTGCTTCGCTGCATTGCGGCTTCATCAATCGTTAGCAATTGCGGCGTGCATGCGTTGCATTTTTGCAATGCTCTGGCCGCATCCGCGTGTGCGGTCAGAAAAAATCAACCTTAAAAATTAGGGTTAAGTGGCGCTTAAACATTTGCTGCCATCGTCCGTCCTGTGAGTTTCCAGAACGTGAGGCATCTGCATTTTGCCTCACCGGCCATAAGGACGAAGCCAATGCGTAGCGTGAAGTCTCTCCTTGCCGCGGGTGCGGCAACCCTGATCTCGTCGATGGCGTTCGCCGCCGATATGCCGATCGCGGCGCCCCCTCCGATGTACGCTCCGCCGGCTCCGCCCGCCGACTTCGGCGGCTGGTATCTGCGCGGCGACGTCGGCATGACCAATCAGCGCGCCAAGAGCATCGAGGGCACCATAGCGCCTGGGTTCACGAAGACGACGGAGGGGCTCGGCTTCGACTCGTCACCGCTGTTCGACCTCGGTGCCGGCTATCGCTTCAACAACTGGTTCCGCGCCGACGTGATCGGCCAGTATCGCGGCAAAGCCAATCTGCACGGCAGCGACAACGTCGTTGGACCTGGCTTCGTCGGCGTCAACAATTACACCGGCAGCAAGTCCGAGTGGGTCGTGATGGCCAACGCCTACGTCGACCTCGGCACCTGGTGGTGCATCACTCCGTTCATTGGTGCCGGTGTCGGCGGCTCCTACAACAAGATCAGCGGCTTCCGCGACGACGGCGTGTCGTACAGCCCCGGCCTCAACAACAGCGTCGCCTACTTCGCCGACAACGGGAAGTGGAATCTGGCCTGGGCGGCCCATGCCGGTCTCGCCTACAAGGTCAATCCCGGGTTCACCGTCGAACTGGCCTACAGCTACATGGATCTCGGCGACGCGGCGCCCGGCAACTATCGCTTGTTCGACAACAGCGGCTCAGGCCCGAGCTCGATCAAGATCAAGGACATCACCTCGCACGACATCAAGCTCGGCGTGCGCTGGGATCTCAGCAGCCCGCCGGCCTACATGCCGCCGCCGCTCGTCACCAAGGGCTGATCAGCAGCCTCATCGCTTAAGACCTCTTAACGGCGCGGGATCATCCCGCGCCGTTTTGCGTTGCGTATTTTTCATGGCGAGCGGTGACGAAGGGCTCCGGCGCAACCATTGGTTAAGGTTAACGAGCCATGATCATGGCGAAAGTTCGAGTTCGATGGAGCGTTGCAATGCGTAGGCTTTTGTTGGCGGCGGCAATGTTGGGGACGGTATCTGCCGCGCACGCGGCCGACATGCCGGATCTGCCGATCCTGCGCGGCAGCTTCACCGACGGCTTGAGCAAGTCCAACGTCAATTGGCAGGGAAGCTATTTCGGCGCCCAGGGCGGCTACGGCGCGTCGGACGAACATTTCAGCGGCAGCAACAAGACGATGCTGGACACGCTGCTGGACCACAACGTTATCCAGCAGATGGACGTGGCGAACTGGAATCTCGGCCTCGGCGGGCAGTCGACCCGGTCGAGCGGCTACGGTGCCTTCTTCGGATATAACGGCCAGTGGGACGATGTCGTCCTCGGCCTCGAGGTGAGCTATCTGCACGGCTCATTCGGTGGCACGTCACAAGCGTCCAAGGAGCTTGTCAGTGGCAGCGCGCTCAGCGACGGCTTCTTCCACGATGTCAGGGTGACATCGTCGGCCGGAATTTCAATCTCGGACATGGCGACGTTCCGCGGCCGCGCGGCGTATGCCTGGGGCTGCTTCCTGCCATACATCTTCGGAGGCTTCGCGCTCGGCAAGGCCGATATCTCGCGCAGCGTGCTCGTCGAGGACGCGGTCAGCGCCACGATCAACGGAGCTTATACGACCCTCCAGCCGCTGACCGCCAACGATACCGTGCACAACCACATGATCTACGGCTACACCGCTGGACTTGGCGTTGACGTCAACCTCGTCGGCGGGCTGTTCGCGCGCGCCGAATGGGAATACATCCGCTTCACCAGCAGCATCGACACGAATATCAACACCGTCCGCGCGGGCCTCGGCTACAAGTTCTGACGCGCGCGCATGGCGCCGGTTGACAGGTTTCCTCCGTCCTGATGCTCTGTCGCCCTGAGCGGGGCGACGGCGATGAAGATCTACGGCGATACCAATTCCGGCAATTGTCTGAAGGTGAAATGGGTCTGCGACAAGCTCGCGCTGCCCTATCACTGGGTCGAGATCGACACCGGCAAGGGTGAGACCCGCACGCCGCAATTCCTCAAGATGAACGGTGCCGGCCAGGTGCCGACCGTCGAACTCGACGACGGCCGCACGCTGGCGCAGTCCAACGCCATCATCCGCTATCTCGCCCGCGACAGCGCGCTGATTCCGCGCGATGCGTTTGCTGCGGCCAAGATGGACGAATGGCTGTTCTGGGAACAGTACAGCCACGAGCCCTATATCGCGGTATGCCGCTTCCAGCTCGTCTATCTCGGCAAGGCCGCGGCGGATCTCGATCCCGAGAAGGTCAAGCGCGGCTATGCGGCGCTTGAACGCATGGAGCAGCATCTCTCCGGCAGCCGCTTCTTCGCGGGCGAGGGAGCTTCGCTCGCCGATTTGTCGCTGCTCGCCTATACCCGCGTTGCGCATGAGGGCGGCTTCGATCTCGGTCGCTTTGCTGCCGTCCGCCGCTGGATCGGCGAAGCCGAGGCCTATCTCGGCCTTCCATCGGCGCGTTGAGCCTGGAGCTTTTCGCATGAACGATAAGTCCGTTTCCATTCGTCCCGCACGTCGCGAGGACGTCCCTGCGATGATCGCAATGCTCGCCGACGATCATCTCGGGCGCGCCCGCGAGCGCGTGGAGGATCCGCTGCCTGCGGTCTATTACGCGGCGTTCGAGCGGGTCGAGCGCGATCCCAATCTCGCGCTCGTAGTCGCAGAGAGCGAGGGCAGGGTGGTCGGCTGCCTGCAACTCGCGGTGCTGCCAGGCATCAGTTCGCAAGGCGGTATCCGCGGTCTGCTCGAGGACGTTCGCGTTGCTTCCGATTGTCGCAGCCGCGGCATCGGTGAATTGCTGGTGCAATGGGCAGTCGCGGAAGCGCGAGCGCGCGGCTGCAATCTGGTCGAACTGTTGACGCATCAGACGCGAGTCGATGCTCAGCGCTTCTACAAGCGGCTTGGGTTCACTGCGAGTCACGTCGGCATGACTGTCCGCTTTTGACGCAGCTCTGCGGGAGCCTTGCGCGATCAGCACATTCGGATCGCGCGTGCGTTCGTATTAAGAGTGGGTAAACTACCCAACCGTCGTTCACGTGGAACCAGGAACGAACGGTGCTACCGCTGCGTCTGAAACCGGGCTCGGTCGGTTCGGGGATTTCGATGAAAAGCTATTCGATGATCAAGGTCGGCAACGACTACGTTGTGCAGGCCAATGACAAATGCATTTTGAAGGTCGGCAGCCGACGCCGTGCCGCGCAATTGATCAGCGATGCCACGGACTTGCTGAACGCGCTTGCCGTGGTCGAATCCCCTGATATCGCGCCGGAGGCGCCATCACTCGCGCGTGAGGCTCCGGAACTTCCTTGACGACTCTTCCCGTTTCCCGTATCAGCCGCGGCGGGACACCTCCCCCCAACGGGAGGCTTACTATCTGGAAGGGTAGATCATGACTGTAGCGAAGCCCGCTTCGCGGCCCAACGTGCCGCATTTCTCCTCCGGCCCCTGCGCCAAGCGCCCCGGCTGGAATGCCCAAAATCTCAAGGACGCAGCGCTCGGCCGTTCGCATCGCGCGAAGGTCGGCAAGACCAAGCTCAAGCTCGCGATCGATCTGACGCGCGAAGTGCTTGAAGTGCCCGCCGATTATCGCATCGGCATCGTGCCGGCGTCCGATACCGGCGCGGTCGAGATGGCGCTGTGGTCGCTGCTTGGTGCGCGGCCCGTCACCACGCTCGCCTGGGAATCCTTCGGCGAGGGCTGGGTCAGCGACATCGTCAAGGAATTGAAGCTCAAGGACGTCACCAAGCTCAATGCGGCCTATGGTGAAATCCCCGACCTTTCGAAGGTCGATCCCAAGAGCGACGTCGTCTTCACCTGGAATGGCACCACCTCCGGCGTGCGCGTGCCGAACGCGGACTGGATCAGTTCTGCCCGCGAAGGCCTGACCATCTGCGACGCCACCTCGGCCGCGTTTGCGCAGCCGCTCGACTGGGCCAAGCTCGACGTCGTCACCTTCTCCTGGCAGAAGGCGCTCGGCGGCGAGGCCGCGCACGGCATGCTGATCCTGTCGCCCCGCGCGGTGGAGCGGCTCGAGACCTACAAGCCGGCTTGGCCGCTGCCAAAAATCTTCCGCATGACCAAGGGCGGCAAGATCAACGAAGGCATCTTCGTCGGCGAGACCATCAACACGCCGTCGATGCTCTGCGTCGAGGACTATCTCGACGCGCTGAACTGGGCCAAGTCGATCGGCGGCCTGAAGGCGCTGATCGCGCGCGCCGACGCCAACACCAGGGTGCTCGCCGACTGGAAGGCGAAGACGCCGTGGATCGACTTCCTGGCCAAGGACGCCGCGATCCGCTCCAACACCTCGGTGTGCCTGAAGTTCACCGATCCCGCGATCACCTCGCTCTCCGAGGACGCGCAGGCCGAGTTCTCCAAGAAGCTGGTCGCGCTGGTCGAGAAGGAAGGCGCCGGCTACGACTTCGCCTACTACCGCGATGCCCCGGCCGGCCTGCGCATCTGGTGCGGCGCCACCGTCGAGGCTTCGGATGTCGCACTCCTGACCCAGTGGATCGACTGGGCCTTTGCCGAGACCAAGGCCACGCTAGCGAAAGCAGCGTAAGTTCTTACCCTCCCCTGGAGGGGGAGGGTCGACGCACCGCCAGGTGCGGCGGGGTGGGGTGATCTCTCCACACGGCGCACCGGCGATTTTCTTTTTGCAGCTTCACCCCACCCCGGCGCTTCGCGCCGACCCTCCCCCTCCAGGGGAGGGTGTGAAGGACACATTCCCATGACCAAGCCCAAAGTTCTCATTTCCGACGCGCTCTCGCCCGCTGCCGTGCAGATCTTCAAGGACCGCGGCATCGAGGTCGACTTCCAGCCCAACCTCGGCAAGGACAAGGACAAGCTCGCAGAGATCATCGGCAATTACGACGGTCTTGCGATCCGTTCCGCGACCAAGGCGACCGCCAAGATTCTCGACAAGGCCACCAACCTGAAGGTGATCGGCCGCGCCGGCATCGGCGTCGACAACGTCGAGATTCCCGCTGCCACGGCAAAGGGCGTCATCGTGATGAACACGCCGTTCGGCAATTCGATCACGACCGCCGAGCACGCCATCACCCTGATGCTGGCGCTGGCCCGCGAGATTCCGCAGGCGGACGCCTCGACCCAGGCCGGCAAGTGGGAGAAGAACCGCTTCATGGGCGTCGAGATCACCGGCAAGGTGCTCGGCGTCGTCGGCTGCGGCAACATCGGCTCGATCGTCGCCGACCGCGCGCTCGGCCTGCGCATGAAGGTGGTCGCGTTCGATCCGTTCCTGTCGCCGGAACGCGCCAAGGACATCGGCGTCGAGAAGGTCGAGCTCGACGACCTGCTCAAGCGCGCCGACTTCATCACCCTGCACACGCCGCTGACCGAGAAGACCAAGAACATCATCGATGCAGCCGCGATCGCCAAGATGAAGAAGGGCGTGCGCCTGATAAACTGCGCGCGCGGCGGCCTCGTCGACGAGCAGGCCGTGGTCGATGCGCTCAACGCCAAGCACATTGCGGGTGCCGCCTTCGACGTCTTCGTCGAGGAGCCCGCGACTGCGAACGTGCTGTTCGGCCATCCCAACGTGATCTGCACGCCGCATCTCGGCGCCTCCACCACCGAAGCGCAGGAGAACGTCGCACTCCAGGTCGCCGAGCAGATGTCGGATTATCTGCTGACCGGCGCGATCTCGAACGCCGTCAACTTCCCCTCGATCACGGCGGAAGAAGCGCCGAAGCTGAAGCCGTTCATCGCGCTCGCCGAGAAGCTCGGCTCGTTCGCGGGCCAGCTCACCGAGAGCGGCATCCTCAAGGTGCAGATCACCTATGAGGGGCACGTCGCCGAGATGAAGATCAAGGCGATCACGTCAGCCGTGCTGTCGGGCCTGCTGCGGCCGATGCTGGGCGAGATCAATGTCGTCTCCGCGCCGGTCGTCGCCAAGGAGCGCGGCATGGAGATCGACGAGATCGTGCGCGCCGCGCAGAGCGACTATGAAAGCCTGATCACCGTCACGGTCACCACCGAGCGGCAGGAGCGGTCGGTCTCGGGCACCGTCTATGCCGACGGCAAGCCGCGCCTGGTCGACATCAAGGGCATCCGCGTCGACGCCGAGTTCGGCAAGTCGATGATCTACGTGACCAACGAGGACAAGCCGGGCTTCATCGGCAAGTTCGCAAGCCTCCTGGGCGACGCCAAGATCAACATCGCGACCTTCCATCTCGGCCGTGTCGCGCCCGGCAGCGATGCCATCGCGCTGATCGAGGTCGACGGCGCGGTGCCGGCGGACCTGCTGGCCAAGGTGCAGGCCCTGCCGCAGGTCAAGCAGGTCAAGGCGCTGACGTTCTGAGGCGCCGACATATTCCGACCCGCGGAACAGCGCCGCCCTGATCCGAGGGCGGCGTTTCTGTTTGCCGCGAGGCGGCGCTATATTTTCTCCAAGCTTCGTGTACCAATGGCGCGAGGACGCTGGGTTCAAGATCGTTCGAAAAGGGAGAAGACAATGCGTGAAGCCGTCATCGTTTCCTATGCGCGCACGGGCCTCGCCAAATCCGGCCGCGGCGGGTTCAACATCACGCCGCCGATGTCGCTCGCGGCCCACGCGATCCAGCACGCGGTGAAGCGTGCCGGCGTCGAGAAGGACTATGTCGAGGACTGCTATCTCGGCAATTGCGCTCACGGCGCGCCCAACATCGGCCGCCAGGCCGCGCTGCTCGCCGGCCTGCCGACGACCACGGCCGGCGTTTCGGTGAACCGTTTCTGCTCCTCGGGCCTGCAGACCATCGCGATGGCCGCCAACTCGATCCGCTCGGACGGGGCCGATTGCATCGTCGCCGGCGGCGTCGAGAGCATCTCGATCCCGGGCGGCGGCTCGCCGAAGGAATCGATCGATCCCGAATTGCTCAAGGTCGCGCCCGACATCTTCATGGCGATGATCGACACCGCCGACATCGTCGCCGAGCGCTACAAGCTCAGCCGCGAATACCAGGACGAGTTCTCGCTGGAATCGCAGCGCCGCATGGCATCGGCTCAGCAGGCCGGCAAGTTCAAGGACGAGATCGTCCCGATGAAGACGAAGATGAAGGTCGTCGACAAGGCGACCAAGGCCGAGAGCATCGTCGACTACGTCGTCGACCGCGACGAGTGCAACCGGCCCGAGACCACGCTGGAGGGCCTTGCCAAGCTCGAGCCGGTGAAGGGGCCCGGCAAGTTCGTCACCGCCGGCAACGCCAGCCAGCTCTCCGACGGCGCCGCCGCCGTGGTGCTGATGGAAGCCAAGGACGCCGAGAAGCGCGGGCTGAAGCCGCTCGGCCGCTTCGTCGCCTGGGCGACCGCCGGTTGTGAGCCGGACGAGATGGGCATCGGCCCGGTGTTCGCGATCCCGAAGCTGCTCAAGCGCACCGGCCTGAAGATCGACGACATCGACCTGTGGGAGCTCAACGAGGCCTTCGCCAGCCAGTGCCTCTACTCGCGCGACAAGCTCGGCATCGATCCGGCCAAGTACAACGTCAACGGCGGCTCGATCGCGATCGGCCATCCCTTCGGCATGACCGGCGCACGTCTCACCGGCCACCTGCTGCAGGAAGGCGCCCGCCGCAAGGCCAAATGGGGCGTGGTGACGATGTGCATCGGCGGCGGCCAGGGCGGCGCCGGGCTGTTCGAGATCTACAGCTGAGATCGCAAGGTCTGAATTGCGAAGGGCACGGCGCAAGCCGTGCCCTTCGTCATTGCGCGGGGCCGAAAGCCTTCGTCTATCCCGCAGTTCGTATTTGAAGCCCTCAGGCCTTCGCCAGCGCCTGTGCGAACACCACTTCGATCAGCGTGCCGGTGTTGGCCGTGCTCCTGATGTTGAACCGGGCGCGGTTGGCTTCGACCAGCGCCTTGGTCAGCGACAGGCTCAGCGCCGAATTGTCCTCGGCATCGCCTGGCGGCGGAGTGCGGAACGGCTCCATCGCGGCGGCGACTTCGCGCTCGGTGAGGCCGTGGCCGGTGTCGCGGATGCGCAAGGCAACCTCGCCGCGGTCGGACAGCGCGGTCGAGACGATGACCTGGCCGCCGGCGCTGGCGAGCCGGATCGAGTTCGAGATCAGGTTCATCGTGATCTGCCGCATCGCGCGCGCATCCACGCTGACCTGCGGCAGCGCATGGGCGAGCGAGGTGCGGATGATGATGCGCTCGCGGTTGGCCTGCGGCTGCATCACCACCACGCAGGCTTCGACCAGGTCGTTGAGGTTGAGGTTGGCGAAGTTGAGGTCGAGCTTGCCGGTCTCGATCCGCGACAATTCCAGCAGGTCGTCGATGATGGCGATGACGCGCTCGCCGGAGGCGCGGATGTCCTTCATGTATTCGCCGTAGCGCTCGTTGCCGAGCGTGCCGAAGCGTTCGGAGATCATCACCTCGGCAAAGCCGATGATGGCGTTGAGCGGCGTGCGGATCTCGTGGCTGATCCGCGCCAGCATATCGGCCTTGGCATTGGCCGCGCCGTCGACGAGGTGGCGGGCCCGCATCAGCTCGCTCTCGCCCTGCTTGCTCTGGGAGAGATCGCGGAACACGGCGAAGAAGTTCGGGCCGTCGGGCCGCGTGCGGCCCATGATCATCGCGAGCGGAATGACGCCGCCTTTCTTCTCGCGTCCCAGCACCTCGCGGCCGTGGTCGAGCAGGCTGGCGATATCCTGGCTCTTGACGCTTTCGAGATAGTCGGCGACGACATGCTGGCTCTCCGGCGCGAACAGCGTCACCAGGTTCTGCTGCATCAGCGTTTCGCCGTCATGGCCGAACAGCGCCTCGGCGCTGCGGTTGCAGGCGTGGATGTTGCCTTCGGCATCGAACATGACGATGCCCTCGGCCGTGGTGTCGAGGATCGCGGCGAGATCTTCCGCGTCGGCATCGCCGGCCTCGGGCTCGAGCGCGTAGGGGAACGATTCCGGGACGATGGTTTCGGCAACGACAGACTGGGCGACAACGGACTGCACGACGACGGTCTCGGCGGTGACGGGCGCGGCGACCACGGGAAGCGCCTGCGGCAATGCGCAGATCAGCGCGTGCGCGCTCTCGCCGTCCCAGTCGATGGCGTGCAGATGCGCTTCGGTGGTCGGCAGCGGCGCTTCGCCGCTCGCCACCGTCGCGCTGATCGTCACCGGCGTGCCGGCCTGCGACGTGCTGCTGGCCGGGGACACGCCCGGCTCGACATAGAGCGCATCGAGCCCGCCGGCGTTCTCCAGGGCGCTGATGCTGGCATAGCCCATGCGCGCGAGGAAGGCGGGGTTGGCGTAGAGCAGCCGGTCGAGGCGGTAGATCAGGATGCCCGTCGGCAGCAAATCGAGCAGCGCGCGGTCGCGCGTGCTGTGGCCGCGAGCGGGCGGCGCGGGCTCGGTCAGCCATTCGGCCGGCGCGTGCGGGGCCTCGGGCTCCGGCGGCGGCGGTTCGGGGGCGATCTCGGCCGCCGGCGGCTCGATCGCGCTTGCTGTGATCGTCTCGCGATCGCGTTCGAGCCGCTCGGACAATTGCCGGGCGAGCTCGTTGAACGCGCTGTTCTCGATCGGCGTCAGCGTCGGCGATCTCTGATCACCGGGTGATCTGACATCGCCCGACGGGCGGAACGGCACGACATTGGGGGGCGTTTCCACGGGTGCTTCCGGATCGGTTGGGTGTGAAGTCACATCGGTTGCGGGTTCGGGCAGTTCGGCGATGGGCTCAGGCTCAGGCGTGGGTTCGGGCGGCTCGATCGGCGGAGGCGGCGCCTCCAGCTTGGGTTCGGGCTCAGGCTCCGGTTCGGACTCGGGTTCGACGATGTCGCCGGACAGGCCTTGCGGCGCCGGCGGCTCGGCGCGCTGCTCGAAACGCCGGAGCGCCTCGAGCCGGTTGAGGCCGTCGAGATCGCGGCAGACGCCGAACCCCCGGAAGCCGGCGAAATTGCGCGCGCTGTCGTAGACGGGAAGGCCCGCAAGCTCGATCGGCAGATGCTCGCCGCCGTCGGCCGGCCAGTTCACGGTAATGCCGGCCCAGGTGTCGTGACTTGCGAGCGCCTCTGCGACGCGCCGGTCCGGATCGAGCGCGAATTCCGCGGCGATCTCCTGCCAAAGGCGGCCGAATCCGGCGGCCGTGCGCGGACCGATCAGGTTGATGAACTCCTCGGAGAGCAGCGCAAAGCGGCCCTCCGCATCCATCTGCCAGAGGAAGCGCAGCGGATGCTGACGCGGTGCGGGCGGCTCTTCATGGCCCGACGGCGGCTCGACCATGCGGGAAATGATCGGCGCGGCCTGCGGCGACACAATGGCTTCCGGCGAGTTTTCAACCGGAGTCTTCTCTTCAACTGAAGTCTTGGGCGTGATCTCGGCGCTCCCGGCGAGCGCTTGCTGGATCGATACGATCTCCGTCGCTGGCTCGCTCGCGGGCGATTCGTGCGCGATCGTCCCGGTTGTGTCCGGCGCTTCGACCGGCTCGGCAAAGGCGTCGAACAGTGCGATTTCGGGCAACGGCTCGTTCGCCAACGCAGGCTGCACATCCTCCGGCACGGCGGCTGCAGGCGCGGGCGGCGCAGCCTCGGGCTGAGTTGTTTCCGTGCGCGCGACGTCTTCGGCAATTTCAGTTTCGACGTCATCAGGCGCAGGCGCCGCAGCTTGCGCGGCCGGCTCGATCAGCGCGACCAAGCCGATATCGGCACCGCTGCCGACCCGTTGCAGCACCATCTGGCCGATGCCGATCGGGGTCTCGGCGCGGCCGAAGCTGAGCGCGTCGCTGCGCGCCTGTTCGAGGCCGGCTTCACCGAGATCGCGGAAGCCGAGCAGGGGACGGGCGGCCTCGCTGGCGCCGACGAACAGGCCGTCGGGCGCGAACACCGCCATCGGCACCCTGGCGCCGTCGACGAGACGAAGCAGGCGCTCGACCAGCGGCATGGTGCGCAGGTTCGGGTCCATCGCGGTGACGAGCACGCCGGAGCTGCCATCGGCAAACTCGAGCCGCGCGCAGCCGCAGGTCATCAGCGTGCCGAGCCGGGCGCCGAAGCCGCGCAGCCGTTCGAGCCTGATGGCGCCGTTCGCGGGCAGCTGGCGGGCGAGCCGGGCGACCTGGCGGCGATGGCCGTCGGCCGGGCCGAAGCTCCGCTCCGCCAGCGCCGCGGCATGGATTGCGCCGAACAGTCTTGCGCCGACCGGATTGGCCCACAGCACGCGCGTGCCGTCGATCGACCAAAGCCAGGCGGGCAGCGGAGAGGTCGCGTGCACGGCCAGCCGGGGATCACCCACGCCTCGCAACTGGAAATCCGAACTCGTCATCCGACCGGCTTCAAGTCTCGCTGTCACGCATCAGGGTACGAGGCTGCCGGAATGACAGCCTTAAGAAAGGGTTAGTATCGCCCGCGGGCGCGGGCAGGTCCACGGCCCCGGTCTACAGGGGAGGCCCTAAAGCCGCGATAACCTTAATCCGGCCGGCGCCGCAAGCCGCTGGCGCTCTGCATCCGCAGGATTCGCGGGGGGCTGCTCATTACCCTCCCCTGGAGGGGGAGGGTCGATCGCGCGAAGCGCGAGCGGGGCGGGGTTAATCTCTCCCCTCGGGCACCGCTTCTGCGGAAAGACTGTCACCCCACCTCGGTTCGCATACCGCTTCGCGCCATGCGGACCGATCCTCCCCCTCAAGGGGAGGATGGGCACTTACGATGTCGCCGCCCGAGCAATTACCCCTACCCCGCCACCTCAACCACCGGTTCCATCCGCCGGGAACCTCATCCTCTCCGGGATTAATTTTCGCAACGCCGCCCAAACTGCGTTGCGATGCACAATGTTGACATGTTAGGCAGCGATAGTGCTGGGCGTTGGGCGAGCCATCATTCGTTTCGCGTTTCCAGTCTTCGTACCCGCCAGGTCTTGGGCCAGTACTCTTCAGCCAAAGACACAGCCCGGTTGGCCGGCGGGCGCGCCAGAAGGCTCACTCCATTTTTCCATTAGCGTGAGGGACAACCATGACAGGTGCGACTGATCCGTTTTCTGCCTCGATCATTCCGTTCGAGGTCCCCGAGCAGATGCGTGCGTTCGCCGAAAAGGGCGTGTCGCAGGCCCGCGAGAGCTATGCCAAGTTCAAGGACGCCGCCGAGACCCACAACGGCACCATCGAGGCCGTGTTCACCTCCGCCCACAAGGGCGCGAGCGAGTACAATGCCAAGGTGATGGAGTTCATGAAGGCCAACACCACCGCCCATCTGGACTTCACCCAGGAGCTGTTCAGCGTGAAGTCGCCGCAGGATGCGTTCGCACTGTGGACCGGCCATTCCAAGAAGCAGCTCGAGACCTTCCAGGCCCAGGCCAAGGAGCTCGCCGAGATCGCCCAGCGCGCGGCCACCGCCGCCGCCGAGCCGATCAAGGCCTCTGCCGCCAAGCTCTACCCGCCCGCCGCCTGAGCGGATCGCTGGTTTGAATTATTGAAACCCGGGCCTCACGGCCCGGGTTTTCCTTTGGAAATAACGTCGTTTGAGGGTGGATTCCGCCCGTTTGCGGCCTTGCCAAAAACGCCCGTTGCACCTAGTTTCCGCCCCGTCCAGCCCCCCTCGGTACCGGCCCTTTCAAGGGCGCCCTTCGGGCGGCTCGCAAGGATGCAGTTGTAGCTCAGTTGGTTAGAGCGCCTGTCTGTGGAACAGGAGGTCGGTGGTTCGAGCCCACCCAACTGTACCAGCGGTGACAATGATTTAGCCCTGACATCACGGATTCGAATGTGTGGCCGCTCGTCCAGGGCGGCCGCGTTATCATCAATTCGCGAGTTGCGTATAACTAGTTGCGTATAACTGACTACGTTGACAGTGCACGAAACTCCACGACATCAGGTGACATAGTACGCGGTCACCGTAATTCTGAGAGCGCGCCGCTCCGTATGACCTCTTGTGGTTAGGGAGCGGCTGAAACGTCACCTCGCGGCGTAGGGTCGATAACGCCCAGCCGGTCTTCAGGAGTAACTTGGCGATTCAGGAGCCGGATTTGGACGGCAGAGACCGAACGCTGACCTTGCCAGGCGGCCGGCATGTTTTGTAGCGCTATGCGTTCTGGTCCATTGAAGATGACTTCACCTTCCAGGTTGGCGAAATCGAAATCAATAAAGATCAGGTGGTCGGCTCTCGTCTCAACCTGGCGAAAAACGGGACCGCGTTTCGTGCCCGTAGCTTTGACCTGGACCGTGCGCCCGTCGGGCGCATGACCATCGATCCCACTACCACCGCCCGGAGTGAGTGTAATGTCATACATCTCAGCCGCCACGGCCTCTCCGATGTCGCCCACCAATTTGCCATCCAATGTAAAGGCGAGACCAGGCACATCGTAGTGGTCACGAACACGATTGCGGGCCAAGATGAGTTCAGCGACCACAGGTGGCAACTTGAATTTTGTCATAGTCACGTATCCAGAATAAAGGTGACAGGAGTTACGGCGACACGAAACTCCGCCTTCGATCTGTCGGGCGTGCCTCCGCTGCCGTCCGGCAACATGATTTGGTGCAATGTCACCGTCATCTCGGAGCTACTTTCCCGCTATCCATGTTCATAACGTTCTTCGGAATTCCAGCGTGCGTCGCAACCAGACGCCATTTTCTTCGGAATTCGGCCGGGGACCACGGCAACCCATTTATGTCGCAAATAACAAGGGGGCCCCGATCAGGAAGGCTATCGCGAGTCAGTCTTTCCACAGAGGTGTCGGCATAGACGGCCAGTTCTTGCATAATCATCGAGTTACCCTTCAAATCAAATCTGCGCTCCCGTCCGCGACTATCGACAGAATGCAGGATGATTTCTTCATCTATATCGGACCAAAGCAGACCTCCCTCCCAGCTTTGTTCGAGCCCTTCGACTGTACGCCGTACGCTTCCCGCGCCCGTTTGGCCAGCCGGTACCCATTCCCCTATGACGGCCTTCTGGTTCAGTCGCAACTCAAATTGGAAGGCTTGCGCTAGGGCGATAGAATACCAGCCGAAATGTTCGCGCGCACTGGTTCGGACTAGTTCCGCCTGCTCAGATGACAATGCGGTGCTGCGTGCAGTAGATCTCTCGAATTGCATTTCGCTCAGTGCATCAGACAGTCGGCGGCATTCTTTGTCTTCAAGAATAATTGCGCCGAAGCGAAATATCACACGTAGCCGACTGATAAGTGAATGAGCTTTGGCGATCTTGCCATTGCCAAGCCAGCCTTCATGCCACGCTAACAGGTCGCGGGAACGAATCTTCTTCAGAGACCAAGCCCCGTGTTCACGCGTGATCTGCGACAGTAGACGTTCGTGCCTTACGCGCACGCCGTGGCTCAACTTGAGAAAAGAAGATTGCCGGTCAGTGCGGTAAGACTCGATCAGTTCACTTAGTGTGTTTGTCATCTGGATGCTCAAGTTCTGAAATAAACTGATATAACAACTGCAATAATAGCGATCGCGCCAAGAATTCCAAGAACGCCTTCGGCGCGGATTTGAGTGCCAAGAAACCTTATGTCGAGTCGATGCCGCATGATGTTTCCTCAATTTGGTGTTGGAGCCGAGCGATACGTCCTGATTGACCGCATTGTTCGGCTGACACGCAACGAAGATTGGCGACGAAAACGAATGACAGCAAATTCAATAGTTTATGGCGATCCGCTTGCCTGCGCGCTCTATGCAGGAGAGCGCTGAAGCACTTTTAGTTCGTTCGCTATACCGGCATAGCTTTGAGAAGCCTGCAAAACTAGCGCGCGGATTCATTCGTAAGCCGATTTAGTAGCTAACGTCAGCTACACGCCGCATTCGACCATGTGATAAGTCAATGGGTTAGGATCATCCACGCTCTTTACCGTAGAGCGCGGATGACTGACTAAGGCTACTTCTCAATTGCCGTGAACCAAACTCTCGACGCGGGGAGTGCCCCATCCGCAACGCTGCTCAAAGCCAGTTTTGTCCGCGGTCGCCGTAGCTCCTCAGTCCGCAATGAGCTATCGATAGCGCTCCAAAGACGTTCATCGACAAGCAAGCCAGGCGAAAAAGATCGTGAGTTTCTTCGAGCGTCTCAAGACAGCAGCATCCGTCGAGTGGCGGGCCTACACCGAGCATCCCTTCACGAACGGATTGGCAGACGGCTCGCTCCCCGAAGCGGCGTTTCGTCATTACCTCGTTCAGGACTATTTGTTCCTCATCGAGTTTGCTCGCGCCTACGCTCTCGCGGTCTACAAGTCGCCCAGACTTGCCGACATGCGTGAAGCAGCGGCCGGCCTTTCGGCCATCCTCGATGTCGAGATGAACCTGCATGTGAAGCTCTGTGCCGAATGGGGTCTATCCCCGGCCGACCTCGAACAGGCCGCTCCGGCGGCCGAGATGCTGGCCTATACACGCTACGTGCTCGACGCGGGAATGCGCGGCGACCTGCTGGCACTCAAGGTGGCGCTTGCCCCCTGCGTGATCGGGTACGCGGAGATCGCAACGCGGCTCGCCTCGCTCCCCCTCGCGGACGCTGCGACGAACGCCTATCGCGTCTGGATCGCCGAGTATGCCGGCGCGCCGTACCAGGAGGTCGCTGCCAAGGCGCGGGCGCACATGGAGCATCTCGCCGATCTCTACGCCACGCCGGCCCGCGAGGCAGAACTGATTGCGATCTTCAAGGAAGCCACCCGGCTCGAGGCAGACTTCTGGGAGATGGCCTGGCGCGCGGGCCAGCGGGTTCAATAACCCTTTCGGCCGTCGCCAGGCTCATGGCCTGAAGGTTATCAGCATCGTGGTACGGTGGACGCGCAGCGTCTTCAGAGCCTCGCGATCCCCCAGTCGCACATAGCCGTCCACGATCAGCGATATGGCAAGCGGCATGCCGGTCCGGCTCAATGACCGTGCGGCACGCGATACGCCGCGTTTCGCAGCTTCAGGACGTTCGAGGTTGAGAGTTCTGCAGCGGACAAGCGGGACGCCACGTACGTCTGCGACGCCATGAACAGGCAAATCGAAAATGCAATCGTCGTCGTCGCACTCGCGATTTGATGCCAGACACCCATCGATCCCTCTTGTTCCAGACAGTCCCGCATTCAGAAGCGGCAGGGAGGCCATTCGTTCCTTCGTTCGGGAAAAATCGGCAATCGGTGCGGCGGACCTTTTCGGCGGCCGGGGTGTTTGCATACGGCAGGGACAAACAACGCTGAGGAGTTGAGCCATGAACGGAATTATCTATATCGTCGGTCTCGTCGTCGTGGTTGGCGTAATTCTGTCATTCCTGGGATTGCGTTGATCCGGCGGGTTGCGACCTGCCGAAGCGGAACGCGCCTGGCGGCCAGACGTGCCACCACCATGACCACCACCGGTAACGTCACCGCCGCCAGCAGCGTGCCCGGCGCCACCGCGCCGGACACCGGGTTCAACAGCCGCTGATACTGGACCGCGAAGATGTACGCGTTGGCACCGGTCGGCATCGCCGCGAACAGCACGATCACGCCGGCTGCGACCGGCGGCAATTCGAGCACGAGGATCTCGGGCTTCTCTCCCTGCGCGAGGACGATTCAATCCAGTCTCATCGCGCGTCAGGAGATCATGGCTTTGATTTGTGCCGTGTCCGCGAACTCAATCAGCTCGGCGATTTTACCATCCTCAAATCTGAACAGGTCGAGAATCTCGGTGCTGGCAGTCTTTCCGGTTGGGTGGTGTCGAACGAGAGCGCGGGAATGTATTGCGGCACGATTCCCGTCAACCAACTCAGCCAGAATTTCGCGGCTTTCGAAGCTGAAGTCGGCAATCAATTGGCCGAAAGCCCCGCGCAGGGTCGGGTGCCCTTGCATAGTTCCCGTCAGTTCGAGCGTGCTCTTGTCTCCCATCAACGTGAACAGGCCCTCGGGATGAAAAGCCGCGACCAGGCCCTCCACGTCACCGTCATCGCGCGCGGCGTAAGCGCGTTTGATGACGTCGAGCATTCCCTCGCGATGTCCCATATCCGCCTCCTGTGATGCCTGTCATCCCATAATAGCTACCTTTGCATGCAATGGCAAAATCGTGGCAGCGGGCTTACCGCGCCATCACCACCGGCAGCGTCACCGCCGCCAGCAGCGTCCCCAGCGCAAACTGCTCCAGACCACCGGGTTCACCAGCCGCTGATACTGAACCGCGAAGATGTACGCGTTCGCTCCGGTCGGCATTGCCGCGAACACGAACGCGGCTGCCGGCATCGCCAGCAGTTTGAGCGCGCACGCCACGGCGACGGTCAACGACGAAGTCAGCGTCTATGCCTGGTCTCGCCGGGTCGTTTCGAGCTCTCCGAGAGCGCCAGCCAACATCAGCTCTGTTGGCTCTGCTGGCTGGACCATATTCAGCATTTGGAGTAGGCTTTTTGGACACGGCATCATGTCAGCGGAGGTTCTCCGTGGAACATCGCGGCGTCAGCTTTTCGATCGTTGAAATGAGCTATTTGTCCGGTTGGCAGTGGACGGTCGGAAAGGGCCGAACCGTGTCGGTCGGTGTCTGTGCGACGCGGCTGGATGCGATCCGACAAGCTCGGACTTTCATTGACGCGATTGTGGACTGGGCTGCTTGAGCGGATCACTCACCGTCCCACCGGCAACGTCATCCCCGCCAGCAGCGTCCCAAGCGCCACCGCCCCTGACACCGCGTTCACCAGTTGCTTATATTGAACCGCAGCGCGATGACGCTTCGTCCCCAAGCCATCTCGTCCCAAGCCATCTCATTTCAAGCCATCGCGCTTCAGAGATCATCTCGCGGACCAACGAATTTCATTTCCCCAAAAGACGGTCATTTTCCGGGCATTCAGGCGTAGCTCGCCAGGCAGGGACAGCGAGCAGCTACTTCACACCCGCCACCACCATGACCACCACCGGCAATGTCACCGCCGCCAGCAGCGTGCCCAGCGCCACCGCGCCGGACACCGGGTTCACCAGCCGCTGATACTGGACCGCGAAGATGTACGCGTTGGCGCCGGTCGGCATCGCCGCGAACAGCACGTTCACGCCGGCTGCGACCGGCGGCAGGTCGAGCAGTTTTGCGAGCACGAACGCAACCGCCGGCATCGCCAGCAGTTTGAGCGCGCTCATCACGACGACGCTCAACGTCTCGCCCTTGACCTCGAACCGGAACAGATTGATGCCGAGCGCGATCAGCGCCGCGGGGGATCCCGCTTGTGCGAGCAGCTCGATCGTCCTGTCGACGACGGGATGAAGGCCGAGGCCGGTGAAGCGCCAGACCACGCCAAGGCCGATCCCCAGCATCAGCGGATTGCGCGCGAGATCCGCGAGCACGGGCCGGATCACCGACAGCACCGAGCCCGTCCGCTTGCGGCTGACGAGCTCCATCTGCAGGATGCCGCAGAGCCAGAGCAGCGGCGTGTTCACCGACAGGATCAGCGACATCGGGCCTGCGGCCTCGTTGCCAAGCGCCGAGAGCGTCATGGGGATGCCGAGCATCACGATGTTGCCGTAGACCGCGCCGATCGCGAACACGACGCCGTCCTCGCGATCCTCCCGCCGTTGCCGCAGCAGGGCCGAGAGCGCCAGCGCCGCGATCCAGATGATGGCGAGCGCGCCGTAATAGGCGCCCCACATCCGCCAGGGGCTGACATCGGGGAATTCGGACACGACGATGGTGCGGAACAGCAGCGCGGGGATGGCGATGCTGAAGGCGAATTCGGAGATGCCCTTGTGCGCGGCCTCGGAGACGAAGCGAAACAGCACCGCGGCATAGCCGGCCGCGATCAGCGCAAACACCGGCGCGACGATCAATACGGTGGCCATGCGACCCTCACCTCAAGGGGGGAGACAGCCGACCACCCCACGCATCCTCGATCATGCCATCATGCCACTGTTTTGCCCGACGGGTCAAATTGATTTCGTAAAATCCGCAAGCATGAAAATTCGCAGGGACGCTCAGTGCCCCGGCTACTGTGCATGGGGTTGTTTTCGCATTTTTTGTCGGAGGAGGAGGCGCGCTCCCTCTCCCGCTTGCGGGGGAGGCCGGGGAGGGGGCTGTTGCCGAGACCGCACACGTCCGACCTTTCGCCTCGCCCCTCGTTGCCAACCAACGCCCGTTCACCCACTATTCGCATCGACTCGACATTTGGGGGGATCGATGCCGGCGTTCCGCTTTAAGACAACCTTGGCTGCTGCGATCGCGGGGATCGCCCTGGCCGTCCTGATCCACCCCGGTGCGGGCTTTGCCTACACGCCGGAGGAACAGCAGGCCTGCTCGCCGGACGCGATGCGGCTGTGCGGCGAGTTCGTACCGAACGTCGATGCCATCACCGCCTGCATGATCCAGAAGAAGTCGCAGCTCTCGCCGCCGTGCCGGGCCTTCTTCCGGCCGGGACCGGAGCCGGGCGAGGCCCGCGCCGGCAAGCCGACCAGCATCGCGCCCAAGGCCGCGAAGAAGACCACCAAGCCGGCGCCGAAGAAGAAGAAATCAAGCGAAGGCTGAGCGCCGGGCGCGCGCGCAGCGTTCCTCGCCTGAAACTCATCGTGCCCGGGCAAAAGCGCGTAGTCGCGCCCAAGGTCCCGGGCATTTGCGTTTCCGGGCTTCAGCCCCGCGACAGCCACCGGACTCGTTTTGTTCGCGCGGCTGGCGCGCAAGGATTGCGACAATTGCGACCGCGCGCGATGGAAAAGAGTCGCCAGACGGTTTGCGCGGCGAGGTTGCATTCCGCCTTGTCCGGTCCGGCTGCTCAAAAAACGCACGATTGGCCGGCGCGGAAGGCGTTTCATTGCAGTTCGTGTCGAGCGCCGAACGACGCAGTGTGACTCAAAAGCCAACACGCCTTGTTATTTCGTGGCGGCGAGGCAACTGTCGGTAAATTTTTCTTTCCCGAATCAGCGCGCTGATTCATTTTCACGGCCTGGGGTCAATCTGGAGGCCGAAGGTATGAACGTTATTGTTTTTGCATCGCGTAAAGGCGGCTCGGGCAAGAGTACCCTCGCCGCACATCTTGCCGCGCAGATCAAGGCGACCAAGCCCATCCTGCTCGTCGATGCGGATCCGCAAGGCTCGCTCACGCTGTGGCACAAGCTGCGTGGCACCAACGAACCGCCGATCAAGGCTGCGGTGAACTCGGTCAGCGGCATCGTCTCCGCTGCCAAGCGCGACGGTTATGAATGGGTGTTGATCGACACGCCGCCGAACCTGTCGGCCGTCGTCGACGACGCCATCCGCAATGCCACCATGGTCGTGATCCCCGCCCGCCCCGGCGTGTTCGACGTCAACGCGGTGCAGGAGACGATCCAGATGTGCCGTGCGGCGCGCAAGCCCTACGCGGTCGTGCTCAACGGTGCGCCGGCGCGCCGCGACGAGTCCGAAAGCCCGATCGTGACCATCGCCCGCGAGGCGCTGGCGAAATTCCGTGCTCCGGTGTGGGGCGGCCAGATCACCAACCGTTCGGATCTGCTGATGGCGCTGAGCCACGGCGAGGGCGCGCGGGAATACCAGGCCGAGAGCCGTGCGGCTCAGGAGATCGCAAGGCTGTGGGCGGCGATCGAGCGTTCAGTGAAGGCTATTCGCGGCACGGCGTCGGCGTCCGGCGCAATGCACAAGCAGGCGGCATAATTTTCATAAATCATTCCCCGGACGAAAAACGCGCGGACGTCCGCGCGTTTTACGTTTTCGGAGATAGCTATGGTGGTTACGCCACCATCAGCATGTAGAACACGATCACCGGCGACAGCGTGAGGATCACCGACCAGATGCCGGCGGCCCAGAGAATGTCCTCGGTGGTGAAGCCCTGCTGTCCGGCGTCGTAATGCGACGCCATGTCGTTATGACTATTCATAAACGCCCCCGCGATTTCTTCGCTTATGGACGTGAACGATAGGCAGGATGTTTTAAAATTCCGCGTCGCAGTTTCGCGCGCTTTCGAACACAGGTGCTACCACGGATTAACCATCCGAAAGGGATGCGCGTCAGCTGAGCCAGATCCGAAACACCAGCACCGGCATCAGGCCGAGCACCACCGCCCAGAACCCGAACGACGACACCAACAGAATTCCCCGCAAGAGATCGGCGGGCGCGAACATGTCTGCCGCCGTCGGGCGGATGCGTTGCCCCATGGTCATTCCCCCTTTTGAAAGACGTCGAACGCAAACGATAGGCGCGATTGCGTAAACGAGCCGTGGACGCGCCATGCGGCAGTAGCGAAGGCCGTTCGCGCCCGGTTAACCACGGAATCCACTTACCCTCCCCTGGAGTGCCGCCCAGGGGAGGGTAAGATGAACTACGCCGCCAACTGCATCCGCCGCTCGATCTCGCGATCGAGCGTAGCGGCAAGCTCGCTGCCGACTTCCACCATCGGCAGGCGCACTTCGGGGCTGTCGATGAGGCCTGCCCGCCACAGCCAGTACTTCGCCGGTGCGGGGCTGGGCTCTGCGAACAACAGTCGCGTCAGCTCGGCAACCTCGTGCCAGTGCGCCTGTGCCGCGTCATGGTTGCCGCGCCTGAGCTCGGCATATACCGCCGCGAACGTCGCGGTCTCGACATGGGCCGACAGCACGATGCCGCCGTCGGCGCCGTCGCTGAGCGCCTCATGATAATTTACGTCCTCGCCGGTCAGCACGCGAAAACTCTTGGGACGGTCGCGCAGCAGCGCGATGGATTGCTCGCGGCTCGCGCCGCAATCCTTCAGCCCGACGATGTTGCGATGCTCGGCCAGCCGCAGCAGCGTCTGGTTGGTGATGTTGACCGAGGTGCGATAGGGAATGTTGTAGAGCGCGATCGGCCAGGCGGCGTGGTCGGCAAGGGCTTCGAAATGCGCCAGCAGCCCGCGCTGCGACGGCCGAACATAATAGGGGCTCGCGATCAGATATCCGTCGATCGGCCAGTCCGCGGTCTCGTCGAGACGCTCCTTCAGCCGCGAGGTGTCCGCGCCCGACAGGCCGAGGCAGATCGGAATGCTGCGGCGATCGCCGGCCATCTCGTCGCGCACGATGGCGGCGAGCCGTTCGAGTTCGGCCTCGCGCAGCGTCATGCCTTCACCGGAGGTCGCGCCCAGGATGAAGCCGTCGACGGCCTGTCCGCAATAGTGCCGCGTCAGCCGTCGCAGCGACCTCTCGTCGAGCGCGCCGTCGCGAAACGGCGTCACCAGCGGCAGCCAGAGGCCGTGCAAATGATCTTGTAGACCGGTCATGTTCCATCTCCTTCTCGGGAAAAACCTGAGACGGAGGCACATGAAAAAACCCCGTCCAGGCGGCGGGGTTTTCGAAGATTTGCTGCGATGACGAAGGCAGTATTAGCGCGCGCAAAAATCCGAGGTCCCCAGGTGGGGGCCTTTTTTCGAAACGATTGCGCACGACTTCGTGATCATTTGCAAATGATGCGGGGTATGCGTGGAACTGTCAATACACGCGGAAGGCGAGAGCCTGATCGGACAGAAAAAAAGCCGGACCCGAGAGGGTCCGGCTTAAGGTATTGGCCACGTGAGGCCGACACAATCACCTTCCAAGAGGGATTACTGAACTCCCGCGCCACTGGAGGAGGGGGACAAATGCGCAACGCGAAGGCTCAGCGTGCAAGCAGTATGAGCTTGACCCGCGGCTTGCAGCAAGCGCCGGAGCCGCATGTCAGTCATGCGGAAATCAGGACGGCCAGCGCTGCGCCTTGCTCACCACGAAGTCGCGGAACACCTGCACGCGTGCGACCGTCTTCAGCTCTTCCGGATAGACGAAATACGTATCGAGCTGGATCGAATCCGATTCGCCGAACAGCTGTACGAGGCGGCTCTGTTCTTCGATCA
The DNA here is from genome assembly GCF_024519855.1 of Bradyrhizobium sp. Bra78. Classification (NCBI taxonomy): domain Bacteria; kingdom Pseudomonadati; phylum Pseudomonadota; class Alphaproteobacteria; order Hyphomicrobiales; family Nitrobacteraceae; genus Bradyrhizobium; species Bradyrhizobium sp. Bra78. The sequence continues at coordinate 334,147 of NZ_JALJRE010000004.1, forward strand.
GATAGTCCGGCAGCGCGGCGATGCCGAGGCCCTGCTGACAGGCGCGGACGAGGCCGAGGATGTTGTTGACCCTGAAATAGGCCTCGCGCGGACCCGAGCCGTTGCGCCCCGCTTCGACCAGCCAGTTGCGGTTCTGAAGATGCGGCGCGAAGTTGCCGTCGGAGAGCGTGATGATACGGTGGGAGTCGAGCTCCTCGAGCGTGCGCGGCGTGCCGAAGCGCTTGATGTAGTCCGGCGAGCAATAGGCATGGAAGCCCATCGCGAAAAGCTTGCGCTGGATGAGATCCGGCTGCGTCGGCTTGCGGGTGCGGATTGCGACGTCGGCCTCGCGCATCGAGAGGTCGAGCTCCTCGTCGGTGACGATCAGCGAGATCCGGATTTCCGGATAGAGCGCGGTGAATTCGCCGAGCCGCGGGATCAGCCAGTTGATGCCGACGCCGGGCGTGGTGGTGATCTTGAGATCGCCGCTCGGCCGCTCGCGGCTGTCGGTTAATTTGGCGCGCGCGGCCTGCAGCTGCATGAAGACGTCATGCGCGGTGCGGAACAGGAGGTCGCCCTGTTCGGTGAGGATCAGGCCGCGGGCATGGCGGTGGAACAGCGAGACCGAGAGCTCCTGCTCCAGCGCCGAGACCTGGCGCGACACCGCCGATTGCGACAGGCCGAGCTGCTCGCCCGCATGCGTGAAGCTGCCCGCTTCAGCTGCCGCGTGAAACACCTTCAGCTTGTCCCAATCCATATCCGTAAATCCGTCGCGTGTTCGAGGCATGATCTTTATTCCGCTGCCGCGCGCTCGCTGGCGCGCAGGGCCAAGAATCGTTCGGCCTCAAGGGCTGCCATGCAGCCGAGGCCGGCGGCCGTCACGGCCTGTCGATAGGTTTCGTCCGCGACGTCGCCGGCGGCGAACAGGCCGGGCACCGAGGTCGCGGTCGAGTTCGGGGCGACCTCGACATAGCCCGAGGGTTTCAGCTTGACCTGTCCGGCCACGAGCTCGGTCGCCGGCGCGTGTCCGATGGCGATGAACACGCCGTCGGTCTTCACGTCCGTAAGCGCGCCGGTCTTGACGTTCTTCAATCGCACATGGGTGACCTTGTTCGGGTTCTCGCTGCCGCAGATCTCGTCGATGGCCGAGTCCCAGACCACCTTGATCTTCGGGTGCTTGAACAGGCGCTCCTGCAGGATGCGTTCGGCGCGGAAATGATCGCGACGATGCACGATGGTGACCTGCGAGGCATGGTTGGTGAGGTACAGGGCTTCCTCGACCGCGGTATTGCCGCCGCCGACCACCACGACTTCCTTGTTGCGGTAGAAGAAGCCGTCACAGGTGGCGCAGGCCGACACGCCGCCGCCCTGGAATTTGCCTTCGGACGGCAACCCGAGCCAGCGCGCCTGGGCGCCGGTGGCGAGGATGACGGTGTCGGCGAGATAGACGTCGCCGCTATCGCAGGTGAGGCGGAACGGCCGCTGCGAGGTGTCGAGCTTGATCACCAGATCGGTCTTGATCTGTGTCCCCACATGCAGCGCCTGCTTCTCCATCTGCTCCATCAGCCAAGGGCCCTGGATCACGTCGGCGAAGCCCGGATAGTTCTCGACGTCGGTGGTGATGGTGAGCTGGCCGCCCGGCTGGATGCCTTGGATCAGGATCGGCTCGAGCATCGCGCGCGCGGCGTAGATCGCTGCCGTGTAGCCGGCGGGGCCGGAGCCAATAATGACGACCTTTGCATGGACAGGGGCGGACATTTCGACGGACGCCTTTCACGGGGGATTGCAGCGCGGGCGCGGAACATGCCGGGAGGCCTCGCGGAGGCGCTGAAATATCAGAGCTAATCTAAGCCTTCTGGTGAGCTATGCAAGAATTGCATTCCCTGTCGGCGGATTTTTCCAACAGGGAACAAAACTCGATTGCGCTGCACGCGCAATAAAATTGCGCTGCGCGGTGCGTCTGCGCTATGAGGATTGCGACAAACCCACCAATACCGTCGCAAAGGCCCAGGAGTTCCAATCACGTGTCGCGGAACCTAGACGAGATCGACCTGAAAATTCTCACCGAGATTCAGGCCGACGGTCGAATCACCAATGTCGAGCTGGCCAAGCGCGTCGGTATCTCGCCCCCGCCCTGCCTGCGCCGCGTCCGGGCGCTGGAGGAGGAGGGGTATATCCACGGTTATCGCGGTCTCCTCGACGCGCGAAAGCTCGGCTTCGACGTCACGGTGTTTGCCGCGGTGCATCTCTCCAGCCAGGCCGAGGCGGATTTGCGCGCCTTCGAAGAGTTCGTCCGCGCCGAGCCGCTGGTGCGTGAGTGCTGGATGCTGTCGGGCGAAGTCGATTTCATCCTGAAATGCGTCGCGCCCGACATGGCGACCTTCCAGGATTTCGTCACGCACCTGACCGCCGCGCCCCATGTGCGCAACGTGCGGACCTCGCTGGTGCTGCACAATTCGAAGTACGAGGCGGCGGTGCCGCTGGACGTGAAGGGGAGACGGTAGGGCCTCCTTCGTCATTGCTTCGCTGCGCTCGCAATGACGAGTGGTGAGCGCGCGGGTTCACCTCAGGCTCAGGAACACGCCGAAAAAAAAGGCCGCGCATCGCGCGGCCTTTCCAAAACGTCATCACGCGGCAGCGACAAATCCCTACCGCCACTCCACCTTGGTGATCTCGTATGCCTTGGCGCCGCCGGGTGCGTTGACCTCGACGGTCGAGCCCTTCTTCTTGCCGATCAGCGCGCGCGCGAGCGGCGAGGTGATGGAAATGCGGCCCTTCTTGGCGTCGGCCTCGACCTCGCCGACGATCTGCCACACCGCCTTCTTCTCGGTGTCCTCGTCGACCAGCGTCACGGTGGCGCCGAACTTGATGGTGTCGCCGGACAGTTTCGAGATGTCGATGATGTCGGCGCGCGCCAGCTTGTCCTCGAGCTCGGCGATGCGGCCTTCATTGTGGGACTGCTCTTCCTTCGCGGCGTGATACTCCGCGTTCTCCGACAAATCGCCGTGCGAGCGCGCCTCCGCGATGTGCTCGATGATGCGCGGACGGTCCTCGGACTGGCGCTTCTTCAATTCTTCCCCGAGTGCGGCAAAGCCGCCCGCTGTCATCGGAACCTTTTCCATGTCTTCTCTCGTCCTTCGGCCGCGCGCCCAGAAAAACAAAGGGCGCGGCAACCTTGATTCGTCAGTGTTTCCGGGGGCTGAACACGCCGCCGCCGGAATGTTATGTGGGCTTGGCGCCGGAACAGAACAACCGCATGGCCGGACAGTTCCTCCGGCCATTGTGGCTTCATCGCCAGTCACTTAGCAAAAGGCTTCCCCCCTCAAGGTGTCCCCCTCGAGGCTTACCCTTCAAGGCTTACCCTTCAAGGCTTGGCCTTCCGCTCGGATCAGGTTTCCGAAAAGTAGCTCTGAAGAGTCCGAACCTCAAGGTCCCCGCCCAGATAGGCGCGGATGCCCTGCGCGGCCGCCACGGCCCCGGAAAGAGTGGTGTAATACGGCACTTTATGCAAGAGGGCCGCGCGCCGCAGCGAACGGCTGTCGGCGAGCGCCTGCGGGCCTTCGGTGGTGTTGAAGACGAGCTGGACGTCGCCATTGGTGATGGCGTCCACGATGTGCGGCCGGCCCTCCAGCACCTTGTTCACCTTCTCGGTCGGGATGCCCTGGTCGGTCAGGAAGCGCGCCGTGCCCGACGTTGCCAGCACCTTGAAGCCGAGCGAATGCAGCTGGCGGACGGCCTCGGCGATGCGCGTCTTGTCGCTCTCGCGGACCGAGACGAACACCGTGCCCTTGCGCGGCACCCGCGTGCCGCCGCCGAGCTGGCTCTTGGCAAACGCCACTGCGAAGGAGCTGTCGATGCCCATGACCTCGCCGGTCGAGCGCATCTCGGGGCCGAGCACCGTATCGACGCCGGGGAAGCGGGCAAACGGAAACACGGATTCTTTCACGCCGACATGCTTGAAGTCGGGCTTCTTCAATTTGAAGTCGGCGAGCTTTTCGCCGGCCATGATCCGCGCGGCGATCTTCGCAACGGGCGTGCCGACCACCTTGGCAACGAAGGGCACCGTGCGCGAGGCGCGCGGATTGACCTCAAGCACGTAGATCTCGCCGTCCTTGATCGCGTATTGCACGTTCATCAGGCCGACGACGTCGAGGCCGAGCGCGAGCTCGCGGGTCTGCCGCTCCAGCTCCCCGATCATCGCGGCATCGAGCGAGTGCGGCGGCAGCGAGCACGCGCTGTCTCCGGAATGGATGCCGGCTTCCTCGATGTGCTCCATGATGCCGACGATGAAGGTGTCCTTGCCGTCGCAGAGGCAGTCGACGTCGATCTCGGTCGCGTCGGACAGATAGCGGTCGAACAGCAGCGGGTTCTTGCCGAGCACGGTGTTGATCTGCCCGGTCTTGTCGTTCGGGTAGCGCGCCTTGACGTCGGCCGGCACCAGCTCCGGCAGCGTGCCGAGCAAATAGTCGCTGAGCTGGTTCTCTTCGCGGATGATCTGCATCGCGCGGCCGCCGAGCACGTAGGACGGGCGCACCACCAGCGGCAGGCCGAGATCGGTTGCGACCAGGCGCGCCTGCTCGACCGAATAGGCGATGCCGTTCTTCGGCTGCTTCAGCCGCAACTTGTCGAGCACGCGCTTGAAGCGGTCGCGGTCTTCCGCAAGGTCGATGGCGTCGGGGGAGGTGCCGAGGATCGGCACTTCGGCCGCTTCCAGCGCGCGCGCGAGCTTCAGCGGGGTCTGGCCGCCGAACTGCACGATCACGCCGTGCAGCGTGCCGTTGGTGCGCTCCTTGGCGATGATCTCCAGCACGTCCTCGGCGGTGAGCGGCTCGAAATAGAGCCGGTCGGCAGTGTCGTAGTCGGTCGACACCGTCTCCGGGTTGCAGTTGACCATGATGGATTCATAGCCGGCGTCATGCAGCGCGAAGCAGGCGTGACAGCAGCAATAGTCGAACTCGATGCCCTGGCCGATGCGGTTCGGCCCGCCGCCGAGGATGATGACCTTCTTCTTGTCCGACGGCGTGCTCTCGTCCGCGGGCGCACCCGCGAACAGCGCCTCGTAGGTCGAGTACATGTAGGCGGTCGGCGAAGCGAACTCGGCCGCGCAGGTGTCGATGCGCTTGTAGACGGGGCGAACGCCGAGCGCGTGTCGCTTCGCCGTCACCTCGGCCTCCGTCGTCTCCGCGAGCACCGCGAGCCGCGCATCGGAGAAGCCCATGGCTTTGAGCGTGCGCATGCCGAAGGCGTTGCCGGGCAGGCCGCTCTTCCTGACCTTCTCCTCCATGTCGACGATCCCGCGCATCTCGCCGAGGAACCACGGATCGATCTTGCAGGAGTTGAAGATCTCCTCGTTCGACCAGCCGAGCCGCATGGCCTGGGCGACCTGCAGCAGCCGGTTCGGCGTCGGCGTGCCGAGCGCGGCGCGGATCGCGTTCTTGTCGTCGTCGCGGCCGAGCCCTTCGATCTCGATCTCGTCGAGGCCGGTGAGACCGGTCTCGAGCCCGCGTAGCGCCTTCTGGAGGCTTTCCTGGAAGGTGCGGCCGATCGCCATGACTTCGCCGACCGATTTCATCGACGTCGTCAGCGTGGTGGAGGCACCGGGGAATTTCTCGAAGGCGAAACGCGGCACCTTGGTGACGACGTAGTCGATGGTCGGTTCGAACGAGGCCGGCGTCGCGCCTCCGGTGATGTCGTTGGCGATTTCGTCCAGCGTGTAGCCGACCGCGAGCTTGGCGGCGACCTTTGCGATCGGAAATCCGGTGGCCTTCGAGGCCAAGGCGGAGGAGCGCGACACGCGCGGATTCATCTCGATGACGACCATGCGGCCGTCTTCGGGATTGACGCCGAACTGCACGTTGGAGCCGCCGGTCTCGACGCCGATCTCGCGCAGCACCGCCAGCGAGGCGTCGCGCATGATCTGGTATTCCTTGTCGGTCAGCGTCAGCGCCGGCGCCACCGTGATGGAATCGCCGGTGTGCACGCCCATCGGATCGAGGTTCTCGATCGAGCAGACGATGATGCAATTGTCCTTCTTGTCGCGCACGACCTCCATCTCGTACTCTTTCCAGCCGAGCACGGATTCCTCGATCAGCACTTCGTTGGTCGGAGATGCGTCGAGACCGCGCTCGATGATGTCGAGAAACTCTTCCTTGTTGTAGGCGATGCCGCCGCCGGTGCCGCCCATGGTGAAGGAGGGGCGGATGATCGCGGGCAGGCCGATCTCGGACAGTGCCATCAGCGCCTGGCCGAGCGCATATTCCTGATAGCGCTTGCGGCGGTCGCTTTCGCCGAGTGTCCACTGGCGCTCGAGCTCTTCGAGCGCGGCACCCGACGCCTTCGCGCGTTCGGCCTGGTATTTGTCGCGGAAGGACTTCTTCAGTTCGGAGGCGTTGGCGAGCCGCGACTTCGGCGTCTCGAGCCCGATCTTGGTCATGGCCTCGCGGAACAGCTGGCGATCCTCGGCCTTGTCGATCGCGTCGGCGGTCGCGCCGATCATCTCGACGTCAAACTTTTCCAGCGTGCCCTGCCGGCGCAGCGACAGCGCGCAGTTCAGCGCGGTCTGTCCGCCCATGGTCGGCAGCAGCGCGAAGCCGCCGGGAATGACGTGGCGCTCTTTCTCGATGATCTTTGCGACGATTTCGGGGGTGATCGGCTCGATATAGGTCGCATCCGCCAATTCCGGGTCGGTCATGATGGTGGCCGGGTTGGAATTGACGAGGACGATGCGATAGCCCTCTTCCTTCAGCGTCTTCACCGCCTGGGTGCCCGAATAGTCGAACTCGCAGGCCTGGCCGATCACGATGGGACCGGCGCCGATGATCAGGATGGTGGTGATGTCTGTACGTTTGGGCATCAACTCTCGCCGAAGTGGAATTTGGGCACAAAAAAAGGGCGCGCTTGCTGCGCGTCCCTTTGGCCGAGAGCGCGGTGGTCTCCCCTGCGCGCGGGTGGGTCTTAGACCAGTTTTCGGGGCGGCGAAACCCCGAAAAACACCCATCAACCGGCAATTTTGACCGGTTTTGGCCGGGCCTGCCAGCCGCGGGCCAGATGCACCAGCAGCGAGGCGGCAACGCTCGTTCCGCCGATCCAGCCGAGGTCGTCGGACGAGAGGGTGGCCAGCACCGCGCCCCCCAGGGCCCCGCCGACGGCGAAGCCGAGATACATCGCGGAGGCGTTGAGCGAGAGCGCGATCATCGAGGCCTGCGGCTCGATCCGGATGATGCTGGCGACCTGGGCCGGATAGAACGCCCATCCCGAGATGCCCCACAGGAAGATCGCGCCCAGCACCGCATAATGCGCCTGTGCAGGCATCAGCTTCAGGACCAGCGAATGCAGGATCAGCGCGCCGGCCATGCCGGCGAGCCCGATGCCTGCGGTGGCGAGCGTGCCGAGCCGGTCGGCAAGGACGCCGCCGAGCATGTTCCCGATTGCGGCGGCGCCGCCGAACACAAGCAGCGCGAGGCTGATCTGCGAGGCATCGAAGCCAAGGCTGCGCAGCGGGATCGCGAAATAGGTGAACACGGTGAAGCCGCCGAGCGCCCATAAAATCGTGATCAGAAGGGCGATCAGGACATTGCTGTGACGCGCAACCGCCAGCCGTTCGCCGAGCGAAGCCGTGTTGCGCGGCAGGCCGCGGGGCAGGCCAAGCAGCAGGCCGGCGAGCGCAACGGCGCCGATCAGGGCGACCATGGCAAAGGTCGCGCGCCAGCCGAGAAGGCTGCCGACGAGGTTGCCGAGGGGAACGCCGATGACGGTCGCAACCGTGAGGCCCGAGGTGACCAGCGCCACCGCACGGCCTCGCCGTTCCGGCGCGGCGACCGCCACGGACACCGCGAGCGCCGTCGGCATGCACAGGCCTGAACCCAGGGCCATCAGCATGCGCGAAGCCAGCAACAGGGCGTAGTTGGAGGCCACCATCGCCGCGAGGTTGCCGGCAATGAACGTGGACAGCGCCAGGGCCAGCACGGTGCGGCGGTCGATATTGTTCAGCGTCACCGCCAGGATCGGCGATCCGACCGCATAGGTCAGGGCGTAGGCGGTGACCAACTGTCCGGCTGCGGGGACGGAAATCGACAGGTCGGTGGCGATCGCCGGTAAAAGCCCTGCAATGACAAAGCCTTCCGTACCGATCGCGAAGGCGGCCAGGGCCAGCCAGAGCACGCTCATTGAATCTATCCTCATGTTCAACGTTTATTGAACTAGTGTATGCGAAAGGTCAGGAGTCAATTGGTTCAAGAACTATTGAACATTCCGGCCAGTTCGCTATGATTCTCGGACCATGAGCCGTACACCTCTCCACCCCACCCGCGAGCAGATCGAGCTGCCGATGGTTCTGGATTGCCTGAGCGATCCGATCCGATTGGCGATCGTGTACCAGCTCGCCCAGCAGGAACGTGTCAGCAGCGAGCTCTGCTGCGGCGACTTCAGCGGGCTCGCCGGCAAATCGAATCTCGCCTACCACTTCGCCAAGCTGCGCGAATGCGGCCTGATGCTGACGCGCGTCGCGGGGACCAACCGCTTCATGCGGCTGCGCCGGGAGGATCTGGACACGCGTTTTCCCGGTCTGCTCGATGCCGTCATCAACTCGGCGAGCAAGGATGCCGACCGGCTTCAGCTGCTGTCGGAGTGCGAGGTGACTGCCGCGGGTTGAGGCTGGGACGATTGCGCGCCAACGCCCGACTACGCCCGGCGTGCTTCGTCGAGGCAGCCTTCGCCACGATACGGCTCGCCTGGCCGAAGCTGGCGGAGCCAGCGAAGGCTGGAGACCCGGCCTGGATTTGAACCAGGATAAAGAGCGATGCACCGCCCTCGCGTAGACGCTTCCGCCACCGGGCCGCAGCGATCATTACCGATCGGGGGTGCGACAGGCCATCCCAGGCAGTCGTTATGCTTAACGGACCAGAGGCAGCCGCGCGATGAAGGTCATGCGCCAGCGATTGTGGCCGATGTTGCGCTGAGCGCGCTGGACCGCGAAGCCGGCTGCCTTGAGCTTGGCGGTGATCTCCTCCTCGCTGTAGCGCTGCAGTCCGATGCGCGTGCGCAGATGACGGTAATCCGACAGCGCGGTGCTGATCAGCCCGATCAGCGCATCTTTCAAAAAGCCGTGACGCAGGCCGAAGCTGAGCAGAGCCAGGACGTCCCTGAACATGCCGACCTCAGGCTGGAGGATGTCGCCGAGCACCAGCTTGCCGGACGGCGTCAACAATCGCCGGATGTTGAGGAGCGCGGCATCGAGCTCTTCCGGCGCCATGTATTGCGCGACCGAGTTCATCACGACGAGATCGATTGACTGGTCCTGCATCTTGCGGACGTCGTCGAGCGAGCGGACACGAATTTTTGTATTCGGGGCAAACCGCGCAATCAGACGGCCGCGCACGCCGGGCGCAGGCTCGGCGAGGATCAGTTGGCCGCAAGCCGATGCAACCTGGGTCGCCGACAGCGCCTCGCCGCAGGCATAGTCCAGCACGGTCGCCTCGGGCGAGGAGATGTAGGCGATGATGTCCCGCGCAATGATCTGGAAGTGCAGGTCGCGATGCAGCTTGCTGACATAGATCGTATGCGTCGAGTCGTAATAATCGATCCAATCGTCCATGGTATCCGAAGGCCCCCGGCCAGACGGTTCCGGCAGAGGAACCGACGCTGCCCGCATTGCGTTAGGGGTGCGGCAGCGCGCCGTCAATGTCCGCGTCCTAACAGGAAGGTTTCCCGTGAGCAAAGCCCCGACCAAGGTCTCGCCCGATCTCGACACGCCTACCGATCTTGCACCTGATGGGGTCAAGAAGGTCTCGGAGGCGCTCAACGTGCTTCTGGCCGACGCTTTCGCGTTGTATCTGAAGACCAAGAATTTCCACTGGCACATCAGCGGCCGGCATTTCCGCGACTATCATCTGCTGCTCGACGAGCAGTCCGACCAGATCTTCGCCACCACCGATCAGCTGGCCGAGCGCGTCCGCAAGATCGGCGGCACCACGCTGAAGTCGATCGGCCAGGTCGCCAAGCTCCAGACCATCAAGGACAACAACGAGGACTACGTCCCGCCGCGCGAGATGCTGCGCGAGCTGATGCAGGACAACAAGCATGTCGCCGGCGCGATGCGCAAGGCGCATGAGGTCTGCGATGACGCCGGCGACGTCGCAAGCGCCAGCATCCTCGAAAACTTCATCGACGAGACCGAGCGCCGCACCTGGTTCCTGTTCGAAGCCACGCGCCAGGAAGGCGGCAACGAGGCGTAGTCGGACTGCATCAGCATCGTCGTCCCGACCTTCGCCGGGACGACGATGGAGTGTGCAGCTGGCGTTCGCGACTCACTACCGCCACAGCCGCATCATTGCCCCATCCTTGCCCGTGACCGGATCGGCCGGCGGCAGCGCGACCTTCGGGATCGTCTTCAGCGCCTTGGCATGGTTGTCCGGCGTTGCCCGCGTGATCTCCATCTTCGCGCCCGGTGGATAAGCACCGATCACGCAGAAATCGCCGCTCGCCTTGATGCGCTGATGTCCCGTGCCGGCCGGCAGGATCGCGACGTCGCCCGTCTTGATCTCCAGCTCCTGGCCATGATCGCCGCCGAAGCGAACACGGGCGCTGCCACGCGCGACGCCGAGCACCTCATGCACCGTCGCGTGATAGTGCAGATAGTCGAAGACGCCGTTGCGCCACGTGCCGCCCCAGCCGTTCGCTTCGAACAGGCTCTCGATCGTCTCTTCCGGCTGCGTGGAATCGAGCTTCACCGCGCCCTGATAGACCAGGAAGGGGAGAACGTTGTTCGGCACGAGCCCGTCATCCTCGAACACGATGGCGAGTGGCTCGGCATTGTCGCGGACGACGGCCATGGCGGGGCTCCTGCGCGAAATAGTTTGAATCAACGAAGGTCGTCAAGCGACGTTCCTCCGTCGCTCCGGCCTCGCGCTAGGCGCGCGCCAAAATGACAAAGCCCGGGGCGGACCCGGGCTTTTGTCGTGGAAGTGCTCTCGCGAGAGCGCCTTACGCGCTCTTCTTCTGCCGCATCAGATCGGCAAAGCGCTGGAACAGATAGTGCGAGTCGCGCGGACCGGGTGAAGCCTCGGGGTGATACTGCACCGAGAACACCGGTTTTCCGTCGAGCTGGATACCGCAATTGGAGCCGTCGAACAGCGAGATGTGGGTCTGCGTCGCGCCCTTCGGCAGGGTCTTCTCGTCCACGGCAAAGCCGTGGTTCATCGAGGTGATCTCGACCTTGCCGGTGGTCTCGTCCTTGACGGGATGATTGGCGCCGTGGTGGCCCTGATGCATCTTTCTGGTCTTGGCGCCGACGGCGAGGCCCAGCATCTGGTGACCGAGGCAGATGCCGAAGGTCGGCGTGCCCGACTTGATCACGTCCTGGATCACAGGCACGGCGTATTTGCCGGTCGCGGCCGGATCGCCCGGACCGTTGGACAGGAACACGCCGTCCGGCTTCATCGCCAGAATGTCTTCGGACGAGGTCGTCGCCGGCACCACCGTCACCTTGCAGCCGACGCCGGCGAGCAGGCGCAGGATGTTGCGCTTGATGCCGTAGTCGATGGCGACGACGTTGAACTCAGGCTTGTCCTGCCGGCCAAAACCCTTGTCCCAGAGCCACGGTGTCTCGTCCCAGGTGAAGCGCTGGCCGGAGGTGACCATCGGCACGAGGTCCATGCCCTCGAGGCCCGGCCATTCGCGCGCTTCTTCCTTGAGGCCATGCAGGTCGAACTCGCCGTTCCTGGCGTGTGCGATCACGGCGTTGGGCATGCCCTTGCTGCGGATCAGCGCGGTCAGCGCCCTCGTGTCGATGCCGGAGAGGCCGATGATGCCGCGCGCCTTGAGCCAGGCGTCGAGATGCTTGGTGGCGCGGTAGTTGGAGGGATTGGTGATCGCGGTGCGCAGGATCACGCCGCGCGCGCCCGGCGTCGCGGCCATGTTCACCGTCTCGATATCTTCCTCGTTGGTACCGACATTGCCGATATGCGGGAAAGTGAAGGTGATGAGCTGGCCGGCATAGGAGGGATCGGTGAGAATCTCCTCATAACCGGTCATCGCGGTGTTGAAGCAGACCTCACCGACGGCGTGGCCCTCGGCGCCAAGGCCAAAGCCTTCGAGCACCGTGCCGTCGGCAAGCACCAACAGCGCGGTCGGTTTGTGGTCCGGCCAAGCGGGATCGTTGTCATGTTGTGTCATGAGCCCGGTTCATAGTCCCAGCGGACGCCGGCGTCAAAGCGGAGAAGCGCCGATTCACATGCGTTTTTGCATATTTGACAGCTCCCGCCCGGCACTTAAAGCTCTGCAGAATAATTTCCGGCAAATTCCGGGGCTTGAGAGGCAATAATGGATCAGACCACCCCGATCGTGCTGGTTCCGGGGCTTGCCTCCTCGGCCCGGATCTATGCCCCGGTCATCCCGGCGCTCTGGCGTTTTGGCCCCGTGATGGTCGCCAACCATATCCGCGACGACAGCATGGCGGCGATCGCCCGCCGCGTTCTGAGCGAGGCGCCGCCGCGCTTCGCGCTCGCCGGCCATTCCATGGGCGGCTACATCGCGTTCGAGATCATGCGCCAGGCGCCCGAGCGGGTTTTGAGGCTCGCACTGATCAACACCCAGGCCCGGCCCGATACGCCGGAAGCGACCCTGCGCCGCCGCAGCCTGATGGAGCGAGCGAAGCGCGGCGAGTTGCGTGCCGCGCGCGAGGAGATGTTTCCGGAGCTCGTGCATCCCTCCCGCCGCGACGATTCCGGCATTCGCCGGCTCGTGGATGAGCAGGGCGAGGACGTCGGCGTCGAAGGCTATCTCCGCCAGCAGACCGCGATCATCGCGCGGGTGGATTCGCGGCCCACGCTTGCGACGATCACATGCCCGACGCTGGTGCTGACAGGCGATGCGGACAACACCATCTCCAACGCGTTCTCGAAGGAGATGGTAGAGGGCATCGCCGGTGCAAAGCTCGTCATTTTGGAGAATTGCGGGCATCTGCCGCAACCGGAGCAGCCTGAGGCGACAGTGCGGGCGCTGGTCGAATGGCTGGGACCCCCGGTTGTCTCAGGGACGCGAACGGCCTAGATCAGGCGTCGGATATTCGAAGGGATCACGATCATGCTGCGCGACGACATCAACAATGCGGTCAAGGAGGCCATGAAGGCCAAGGACGAGCGCAAGCTGTCCACGCTGCGCATGGTCAATTCGACCATCAAGAACGCCGACATCGAAGCGCGCGGCAGCGGCAAGCCGCCGCTGTCGGATGCGGACCTGCTCGGCGTCTTCCAGAAGATGATCAAGCAGCGCCAGGAATCGGTCGAGCTCTACGACAAGGGCGGCCGCGCCGAGCTCGCCGCGCAGGAGCGCGAGGAGATCGCGGTGATCTCGGCGTATCTGCCGAAGCAGATGGCGGATGACGAGGTGAAGAAGGCGATCTCGGATGCGATCTCGGAGACGGGCGCAGCCGGCATGAAGGACATGGGCAAGGTGATCGCGGTGCTGAGGGCGAAATACGCCGGGCAGATGGATTTCGGCAAAGCATCCGGTCTCGTGAAAGCTGCGTTGACTGGCTGAGCTCGTCCCCGTTCCCCTAGTGGGGGGAAGGGGGCACCTTTGAAGCGGCGCCCGTTCGGTCTACTCTCTCCCGATAGATAAATCGGGAGCAACCGATGACCGTCATCAAGCCGTTCCGCATCGCCGTCAGCGACGACATCCTCACCGACCTCAAGTCACGCCTCGTCCGCACGCGCTGGCCGGAGGCGGAGCTGGTCGACGACTGGAGCCAGGGCGCGCCGCTGACATGGATCCAGGAGATCTGCGGTTACTGGGCTGATGGCTATGACTGGCGCGCGCGAGAGGTAAAGCTCAACCGCTTCGAGCAATTCACGACCGAGATCGACGGGCTCGACATCCACTTCGTGCACGTCCGTTCGAAAGAACCATCAGCGCTGCCGTTGATCATCACCCATGGCTGGCCCGGCTCGATCGTCGAATTCCAGAAAGTGATCGCGCCGCTGGTCGATCCCGCCGCGCATGGCAGCAATCCGGCGGACGCCTTCCATGTGATCTGTCCGTCGCTGCCGGGTTTCGGCTTCTCGGCAAAACCCAGGACAACCGGCTGGGGTGTCGACCGCATCGCCGCGACCTGGGCCAGGCTGATGGACCGGCTGGGTTATGCGCGTTACGGCGCGCAGGGCGGCGACTGGGGCTCGGCCGTGACAACCTCGCTCGGCGCGCAGGACGCCGGGCATTGCGCCGGCATCCACATCACGCTCGCTTTCAACGCGGCGCGCAAGGTCGAGGGCGAGCCGACGGTGGAGGAGAAGCGCGCGCTCGCCGGGCTCAAGCATTATGTCGATCTCGACTCCGGCTATTCCAAGCAGCAATCTACGCGGCCGCAGACGCTCGGCTACGGCCTGACGGATTCGCCGAGCGGGCAGGCGGCCTGGATCTTGGAAAAGTTCTGGGCCTGGACCGATTGCAATGGCCACCCCGAGAACATTTTCGACAAGGACGAGCTGCTCGACAACGTCATGCTCTATTGGGCGACGCAGACGGCGACCTCTTCCGCGCGGCTCTATTGGGAAAGCTTTGGCAAGCGCCGCACCACGCCGAAGGTCACCGTGCCGACCGGGGTTGCCGTGTTCCCCAAGGAGATCATCACGCCGGTACGGCGCTGGATGGAGCCGAACTTTTCCCGTATCACGCATTGGAGCGCGATGGAGAAGGGAGGCCATTTCGCCGCATTCGAGCAGCCGGAGCTGTTCGTGCGCGATGTCCGCAAGTTCTTCGCGACCGTACGATAGGATCTGGTCCATGCTCACCGAAGCCAAGACCTACGACGAGCTCTATCGCAACTTCCGCTGGGACGTTCCGGCGCGCTTCAACATGTCGGAAGCCTGCTGCGATCGTCACGCCGACGGCACGGGCCGGCTCGCGCTGGTCTATGTCGACGAGAACGGCGCCGCCACGCGCACTTCCTTCGACGAGGTCGCGGAAATGTCGCGCCGCTTCGCCAACGTGCTGAAGGCGGATGGACTTGCCCGGGGCGACCGCGTCGCGGTGTTCCTGTCGCAATCGCTGGAATTGCCGATCGTGCATATCGCGGCGTTTCGTTCGGCGATGATCTCGATTCCGCTGTTCGCGCTGTTCGGCGAGGACGCGCTGGAATTCCGCCTGTCGAATTCGCAGGCCAAGGCGATCGTCACCGACGAGGGCGGCTGGGAGAAGCTCGCCAAGATCCGCGATCGTCTGCCGGATCTGAAGAACGTCTACATCGTCGGCGAGCGCGCGCCTGCGGGCACGAAATCGTTCTGGGATGCGGTGAAGGCCGCATCGCCCGACTTCGCCCTGGTCGACACCTCCGCCGACGATCCCGCGCTGATCATCTACACTTCAGGCACGACCGGCAATCCCAAGGGGGCGCTGCATGCGCACCGCGTCGTGCTCGGTCACCTCCCCAATGTCGAGATGTGCCACAACTTCCTGCCGCGCCCCGGCGATCTGATGTGGACGCCGGCGGACTGGGCCTGGATCGGCGGCCTCGTCAACGGCTTGTTCGCATTCTGGTACCACGGCATTCCGCTGGTCGGTCACCGTGCGCGCAAATTCGAGCCGCAGGCAGCGATGCAGATGATGGCCGATCTCGGCGTGCGCAACGTCTTCCTGCCGCCGACGGCGCTGAAGCTGATGCGGCAGGCCGGCGTGAAGCATTCCGGCGTCAAGCTGCGCAGCATCTTTACCGGCGGTGAATCCCTCGGCGGCGAACTGCTCGGCTGGGTTCGGGAGACCTTCGGCATCGATGCGCATGAAGTGTTCGGTCAGACCGAGTGCAATCTCGTGATCGGCAGCAACTCGAACCTGTTTCCGATCCGTCCCGGCTCGATGGGCAAGGCGACGCCGGGCTTCGACGTCCGCATCGTCAACGACAAGGGCGAGGAGCAGCCACGCGGCCAGCGCGGCATCATCGGCGTGCGCCAGCCGTGCCCGTGCACGATGCTCGAATACTGGCGAAATCCCGAGGCGACGGCGAAGAAATATGCCGGCGAATTCCTGCTCACCGGCGATCTCGGCGTGCAGGATGAAGACGGATATTTCTGGTACGTCAGCCGCGAGGATGATGTCATCACCACCGCCGGCTACCGCGTCGGTCCCTCCGAGATCGAGCACACGCTGATGAAGCATCCCTCGGTGGCGATGGCGGCGGTGGTCGGTATTCCCGATCCGATCCGCACCGAATCGATCAAGGCCTGGATCGTGCTGCGCCCGGGCTTCGCGGCTGGCGACGCACTCGCGCGCGAAATCCAGGAGTTCGTCAAGGTGCAGCTTGCCGCCCACGAATATCCGCGTTTCGTGGCGTTCGCCGAGACGCTGCCGATGACGGCGACCGGCAAGGTGCTGCGGCGCGAGCTGCGGGCGAGGGGTTAGTGACAATGCCAAAGATGTCTCAAGCCGCGGGCCTTCACCGCGCTTCGCTGAAGAAGCTGCACGATCTCGATGCGGCGCTGGAGCTCATGTACTACGGCTGGCGCGGCATGACGCTGGAGGCCGACGACTATCTGACAAAGCAGGGTCTGTCGCGCCCGCACCATCGCATCCTCTATGTGGTGGCGCGACAGCCCGACATCGCGATCGGCTCGCTGATCGAGACCCTCGGCATTTCCAAGCAAGCGCTGAACCGGCCGCTCAATCTCCTGCTGGAGCGCAAGCTCCTGACGTCGAAGCGGTCGTCCGAGCAGCATCGCTCCAAGCTGCTGCGCCTGACGGCCACGGGGCAGCGTATCGAGCAAACGGCGTCGGACCACGAGCGCAAGGTCATGCGCGATGCGTTCGATCGCGTCGGGACGCGAGGCGCAGTGGCCTGGATGGCCGTGATGGAAGCGATAGCCGACAACAATTGACAAGTCTCAAGTCAACATGGTTGACATGAGGTGCGCGCTTTGCCACTCTCCGGCAACGATCTGGGGGAGGGCCGCGCCATGGGCGGACAGGACAAGAGCGTACAGAAAATGGACCGCGGGGCCGCCGAACGCTTCGTCGCGGCATGGTGCGCGAGCTGGTGCCGGGTCGACATCGACGCGGTCGTCGCGCATTTTGCCGACGATGCGCAGATGCGCAGCCCTCTGGCGCTGTCGCTGACCGGCTCTCCTGTCGTCACCGGCGCCGACAACATCCGCGCCTATTGGCGCGAGGCCTATGGCCACATCGAGAGCGCAGACCTGAAGATCCTGAGCTGGAGCTGGGACGAGTTGATCGCGCGCCTGACGGTGTGGTGGCGACTCGGCGACACGCGCGCCAGCGAGTTCATGGATTTCGACGACGCGGGCCGCGTGGTCCGCAGCGAAGCTTTTTACGGAAAATAGGCATGCACCTTTCGGATTTCGTCCTCCTCCTCAACGCGCTCTGGTTCGGCGGCGCATTCATCCAGTTCAGCATTGCGCAAGCCAACACGCTGAAGATTTTGCTGCCGCGCGAAGAGCGCGGCAATCCGATCGCGCCGACCCTGGCGGCCAGCGTAGCCTTTCTGGGCGGCATCAACCTGCCGATCGGGCTTCTGTCGCTCTATCTTCTCACCGCTCGTCCGCTTTTCTTCCAGCCGGTCGAGGCGCAGCTTGTGCTGTTCCTGTTCTTTGCCGCCTGCCATTTCAGCCAGTTCGCCTACAACCTTCCGGTCCTGATGCGCGGTGGGCGCGTCGGGGTGGCTTACTGGCCCGTGCTGAAGGGCCCGATGCTCAGGATCTTCGTCATCGACGCGGCTTTGTTCGTCGCCAATCTTGGTGCGGCGCTTCTCCTCGCGTCGCACTCCTGACCGGCAGTCCTGCGGCGCAGGCTTAGCGCGACGGCGCCGATAGTGCTGATCGCAGCACCGCGGCGAGGTCTCGTCGCCGGAACGGCTTGGTCAGGACGCGGGCGTCGCCGGCCCCGTCGGGCGCCTTGACGGGATTTTGGGTGTAGCCGGAGGTGAACAGCACCTTGAGCCCCGGCCGCAGCTGGGTTGCTTGCCTGGCAAGCTCGGGCCCGAACATGCCGCCGGGCATCACGACGTCGGTGAACAGCAGGTCGATATCCCCGGAGCTGCGCAACAATTCGAGGGCTGCGGGGCCGTTCGACGCCGCGATCACGCGGTAGCCGAGCGCTTTCAGTTCGTTCTCGACATAGGCCCGAACCATGTCGTCGTCCTCGACGACGAGAATGGTCTCGCTTCCGTCGGGAGCGACGATCCGTTCGGCGGGCGACGAAGGCTCGCTTCGCGGCGTTGCAAGGCGGGGAAAGAACAGCCTGACGACGCTGCCTTGTCCGGGCTCGGACTGCATCTGCACCACGCCGCCGGACTGCCGCACAAACCCGTAGACCATGCTCAGGCCGAGCCCGGTCCCCTTGCCGACCTCCTTGGTCGTGAAGAACGGTTCGAACGCCCGGCTCGCCACCTCGGCGGTCATGCCGCTGCCAGTGTCCGTCACTGCCACCATGACATAGTCGCCGGGGCGCGGCTCGCCGTTGACGTCGAGGTCGGATTCACCGAGCGCGGCGTTGCGCACCGCGATGGTCAGCCTGCCGCCCAGCTGCATGACGTCGCGCGCGTTGAGCACGAGATTGAGCAGCGCAGTCGTCAGTTGGCCGGGATCGACGCTGGTCGGCCATACCTGCGGTTCGAGCGCGAAGCTGCATTCGATGTGCTCGCCCAAGGGACGGCGCAACAACGGCTCCATCTCGTGAACCTTCTCGCCGATGTCGATGTCTCGCGGCCTCAGAGGCTGCTTGCGCGCGAAGGCGAGCAGGCTCCGGGTCAGGTCGGAGCCGCGTTCGGCGGCGGTCGCGATGTCGCCGGCGATCCGGTGCAATTCCTTGTTCCCCGCCAGCCTGTCGGCGAGATGCTCTGAATTGCCGAGAATGATGGTCAAGAGATTGTTGAAATCATGCGCCACGCCGCCGGTGAGCTGGCCCATGGCTTCCATCTTCTGCGATTGGCTGAGCTTCTGGTTGAGGTCTGCGATGGCCGCGCGTTGCTGCTCGAGCGACTCCGCGGTGCCGTTGAGCAGGGTCATCAATCCGCCGAGCTCGCCGCGCGGATGGGGAAGAGGAATTCGCGCGCTGAGATCGCCGAGCCCAAGCCTCTTCGCCATGGTGGCGAGCCGCCCGACCTGGCGCCCGACGCTCACGGTGGCGAGGATCCATACGCCGGCCAGCAGCAGCAGCGAGGCCACCGCGAGGATCGCCATGTCCTCGTGGAGCCGGCGGTTCGCCGCCGCGACCAGTCCGTCCTTGGACCGTCCGACCAGGACGTAGAGGCCGGCGTCACGGGTCGAAGGCGAGCGGGCGACGGCCCAGACCTGCGTTCGGCCCTCGCGATCGGTCACTTCCTGAAACGCCTTCTGATCCGGAGCTGTCGCGAAGCGCAGCAGGTCGGATCCTGCAATCGACGCGCCCACGGGTTCGGCCCAGCCCGCTCCCGAGGGGGCGACGAGAACAGTCCCCTTGCCGTCGATGAGCAGCACCTCCTTCTCGCCAAGCAGCCGCTTGTGGTGGTACTCGGCGAATTTGCGCAGATTGAACGATGCGAGCAGGATCAGTTTCAGCGCGCCTGCCTCCGATCGCACCGGATATGCGATCTGGAGCACCGATATTCCGGTCAGCCGGCCGAAGACCGGCTCCAGCACGACGCCGTGCGAAACCAGGGCCTGCTTGAAATAGGCGCGATCCCTCAGATCGAGGGTGCGGTTGGTCCGCAGCGAGTCGCAGAACAGGCTGCCGTCCGGATCGATGGTCAGGATGCCGGTGAACTGAGGATATTCCTCGCGGACATCGGAGAGGAAAGCCGAGCACGCCGCCTTGTCGCGCGTGTCGAGGTCGCGCGCACGGGCCAGCCCATAGTGAAGCTGGGCGGTGCCCTGAATCTTTTCGCTCAGATCGCTTGCAATCTCGTCAGCCGACGCCGCCAGATTGGCCAGGGCGGCGTTGATTTCGCTGGTCCTGTTCTGCATGAAACGCAGCCCGACGAGGCTTGCCGGCACCAGCATGGCCGCGATCACGAGTATCAGTAGCCGGGTACGCAAGCTCATCGGTCGGGCGGTCCATTCCGGTCATCGCGAATGCTCATTCAAAGACCCAATTTGCGGTACCACCATCCGTTCAGTCCATAGGCTCGGGGCCGAAAAAAGCCCCTGGCGTGCAAGATTTCGCGCCGTGTGCATCACGGTTGAGCCTCCTGAAGGGAGCGCCGGCGCCGGTGCGGTGGTTTTCCCCGGGCGCGCGGCGGAGGCTTCGGAATACCGTTGTCGGCGATCAACTCGCGCGTGCGCGCGCCGGAGAGAGGCGCTAACATGGAGGTCGATCCGCGTGCGACGGAGATCGCGGCGGCAGATGAGGAGGGAGCCGATGTCCATTTCGGGCAAGGTCGATCCGGTGGTGCGTCCCGTTGCGGCGACCGACATCGCCGAAGCGCTGGTCGAGGGCCTGCGTGATTTCCAGGCGCTGCCATTTTACGGTCTCTGCTTCGGTGCGCTCTACGCGGCCGGCGGCATCGTCATCATGCTGTGCCTCACCGCGTTCGGCATGGTCTATCTCGTCTATCCCCTTGCGGCCGGCTTTGCGTTGATCGGGCCGTTCGTGGCGATCGGCCTCTACGAGGTCAGCCGGCGCCGCGAGCGCGGCGAGCCGGTCTCGCCCGGCGCGATCTGGTCCGCCATACGTTCACGCAGCGAGATCGGTTGGATGGCCTTCGTCACGCTGTTCGTTTTCGTGATCTGGATGTACCAGGTGCGGCTTCTGATCGCCTTGCTGCTCGGGCTGCATGCCTCGTTCTCGAACCTCCAGGAATTCATGACGGTGGTCCTGACGACCAACGAGGGCCTGCTGTTTCTGGCGATCGGCAACGCGGTCGGCGCTGCACTGTCGCTGGTTTTGTTTGCGCTGACCGTGGTGTCGTTTCCGCTGCTGCTCGATCGTGAGGTCGATTTCGTCACGGCGATGGTGACGAGCGTGCGCGCGGTGGTGACGAGCCCGCTGCCGATGATCTCGTGGGCCGCCGTGATCGTGATGCTGCTGATCGTCTCGGCGCTGCCGTATTTTCTGGGATTGGTCGTGACGCTGCCCGTGCTGGGGCACGCGACCTGGCATCTTTATCGGCGCCTGGTGGTGCCGGTGGCGTAAGCGGGGAGCCGGACGCACCGGCCGCGTTCTATGCGCCCGTTGCCAGGCGGCGAACGCCGGATGAGGTGAGTTCGAGTTCGCCGAGGCGCCTGATCGCATAACCGAGGCCCGTCAGACGCTCGCCATGCACCTGCGGGATTTCGCGTTGCGCCTTGCCCTTGCCGACCTCGGCTAACGAGGCAAATTCATCCGCGTCGAGGGTCGCTGTGCCGTCTGTCATCAGCTGACCTCGTCGGTCCATACCTTGAAATTGAGCAGAGTGTTCGGGCCGAAGGTCTGGGTGATCGGAACGTCTGCGGCATCGCGTCCCTGCGCGATCAGCACCCGGCCGATCCGCGGCGTGTTGTTGCGCGGATCGAACATGTGCCAGCTTCCACCGATGAAGGCCTCGAACCAAGCCGCGAAATCTCCGGCCGCCCACGGCTGCGGTGTGCCGATGTCGCTGAGATAGCCGGTGCAGTAACGCGCCGGGATGTTCATGCAGCGGCAGAACGTGATCGCGAGATGGGCATAGTCGCGGCACACGCCCTTGCCTTCATCGTAAGCTTCCCGGGCTGTCTTGGTCGCCCGCGCATGCTCATGGCCGAACGTGATGCGGCGATGAACAAAATCGCAGATCGCCTGGACCCGCGCCCAGCCCGGCGGCGTCTGCTCGAACAATTTCCATGCGATATCCGTCAGGCGATCGGTCTCGCAGTAGCGACTGCCGAGCAGATAGACGAGCGTGTCGGTCGGCAGTGCTTCGACGGCGTGCTGAAACGCGTTCGGAAACGCCGGGTCAGGCAGGCCGCTGTCGCGAACGACGCCATCGGCGGCAAGGCGGAAGTTGCCGGCCGGCGCCACGATGCGGCTGCACCAATTGCCGAAGAGGTCGCGATAGGGACTGATAACCACTGAGGGGCTGGTAGTCAGCAGATCGGGCACGATGACATCGGAGGCGCGCGTGAAGTGCGTGCCCAGCACCATGATCATGGGCGTCGGTTGCGGGAACTCGTACAGCATCTCGAACCCGACGCGGAGCTTCATGCGAACGACTTTCCCTTGGCTGAGATCCTAACATGGCTACGAAGCGGTCGAACACAAGACGTCGACGGTCTTATTCGATCGAGAGTGGCATCTGCCGCGTCAAAAGCGCGGCGGGGGCGAGAAAACGATAGCTAATTGCGGCGATTGCGCGCACGGTGCGGCAATGCCGGAAAGATCGGTCGTCTCTGCGCACGCGGCGCCACGACGACATGCGCTCGACGTGAAACGGCTCATTTCCCGCACCGGCGGAGCCGACTCATCGCGACGTCTCCAGTGGTGAGTCGAACGCGGCAGGCTCATGCCGCGGATGCCTGAACAATCCCACAGCGGTTCGATATGAGATCGAACGCCAACCGAAAGCACCCGATGGAAGCTCTACCGATCCAAGCTCTCTCCCCACGGCACGTCAAGACAGATGAAGCGGTTCGGCTCGGCGTAGAGTCGGGCTGGTACGCGATCAAGGTCAGCGGGACCTTTGTCTCGGGTCCGCACGACTCGGAAGGGGATTGCCGTCGCAAGATCGACGAGATTCAGCCGCCGGTGAAGAAGAAGCGATGAGGTCGCAGATTCCAGCCGCTACGGCGTCTTGATCCCCATCGCCTTCAGTGCCGCCAGCATCTGCGTCGGCGGCGCCATCTTGATCTGCGGCGCCTTCCCCGTCTCCAGCAGGCTCTTCAGCCCCGACAGGATCGCCGGCCAGCCCGAACGCCCGCCGGAAAGGATGGCGTCGCTGAGCGGCCGGTCGTGGCCTTCGCTCATGGTGAGCCTGACCGCGTCGCCGGCCGGCTCGATGTCATAGGTCACGAGAGTCGGTCCGAGCTTCTCGATCAGCTCGGGCCAGTTGACGTTGAAGGTCACCGACAGCTTTTTCGGCGGATCGTATGCGAGCACCTCGCCGCTGATGTGCGGGGCGCCATCCGGCGTGCGGACGATGAACGCGCCGCCAAGTCGCGGCTCCACCTCCACGGCATTGCCGAAGAAATATTGGCGGCTGAACTCGGCCGAGGTCAGCGCTTCCCACACCTTCTCCGGCGTTGAAGCGATGTAGATGGTGTAGACCGTGAGCGGCTTGAATTGATCGAGGTTCATTTTGCGTCGAATCCCTTGTTGAGCGCCGTGCGCGGGATGGCGAGCACCTTGCCTCTCTCCAGGAGGCTCTTGAGCCCGGACAGGATCGCCGGCCAGCCATTGGAGACGGCCCCGAGATACTTCCCGCCTACGACGAAGCCGTCATGCAGCACGGTCAAACGCACGAGCGCGCCGAACGGTTCGATGGTGAAGACCACCCGCGAGATCGGTTCGCCGCGCAGCTCTTCGTACTTCTGGTGCTTGAAGCTGTAGGACAACCGCCGCGGTGGATCGGCTTCCAGGATTTCGCCGGAATCGGTGATCTCGCCCTCCAGCAGCAGCGCGAAGGGGGAGCCGATTTTCCAGTCCGACCTGACCTCGGCGCCGAACCAGTATTGCCGGGTGAACTCGCTCGACGTCAGCGCCTCCCAAAGCCTCTCCGGTGTGGTCTCGATGTAGGTGACATAGACGAACTCCGGCTTACTCATCGCGCTTCTCCAGCTGGCGTTTCAACTCGCTGAGCGCGGCGAGCTTGCCGCGCTCGAATTTCTTGATCCAGCGTTCGCCGATCTGATGGATCGGCACCGGGTTGAGATAGTGCAGCTTCTCGCGGCCATGCCTGATGGTCGTGACAAGATTGGCCTCCTCGAGGATGACAAGGTGCTTGGTCACGGCCTGGCGCGTCATCGCGAGGCCTTCGCAAAGCTCGTTCAGCGTCTGGCCGTTTCTGGCATGAAGCCTGTCGAGCAGCGACCGTCGTGACGCATCGGCGAGCGCTTTGAAGACCTCATCCATGGCTGCGATAATAGGCAACTAAAAGGTTGCATGTCAAGATGGCGTTTTTGGCGCACGCAATGGGTGTTGCGGATGTCGACCTGATCAGCCCGCGCTTTGCAGCGGTGACGTCTTCCGTTCCCGCCTCCGCCATGCATTAATGCTCGGAACCGCCCTCAGCGAGTCCTCCCCATGATGTCCCTGCAAGCCTATCTCGCCTTCCTCGCCGCCTGCATCGCGCTCGCGCTGCTGCCGGGTCCGATCGTCACGCTCGTCATCGCCAACGGGCTACGCCACGGCACGCGCGCGGCGCTGACCAACGTGGCCGGCGCCCAGGCCGGCCTCGCCATCGTCATCGGCATCGTTGCGGTCGGTCTGACCTCGCTGATGGCAACCATGGGCTACTGGTTCGACTGGGTACGCTTTGCCGGCGCCGCCTATCTGGTCTGGCTCGGCATCAAGCTGATCTGGACGCCGGTGGAGGGCGTCAACGTCGACGAGCCGCCGGCGCCGCCGCGCGGCGGGTTCTTCCTGCAAGGCTTCCTGGTGCTGCTGTCGAACCCGAAGGTGCTGGTGTTTTTCGGCGCCTTCATCCCGCAGTTCATGGACATGAACCGCGACCACTTCCCTCAGGTCGCGCTGCTCGGGGCCACCTTCATGGTCACCGCGGTGATGACGGACGCGCTCTACGCCATCGCCGCCGGGCGCGCGCGAAAATTCTTCTCAGCCCGCCGCACGCGGATGATGTCGCGCATCTCCGGCGGCTTCATGATCGGCGGCGGCATCTGGCTGGCGCTGACCCGGGCAAAATAACCCCTCCAAAGCCGGTCCGGCTTGAACCCTTCGCAGCGGCAATGCGTCCAATCTGACATTGCCGCCGACGAAGGAATTGCCCGTGCCCGATCTGCCATGGTTCGTCTATGCGATGCTGCTCGCACCGCTCGGGCTCATCCTGGTCGCCGCCATCGTCAAGACCTGGCAGGTGCGCGAGGCGCGAAACTGGCCGCAAACGCCCGGCAAGGTCATGACCTCGGTCGCCGAATTGCGCGACGTCAAGGTTTTCGACGACGATCGCGAGGGAGGCTCTCGCCTCGAAAGCCGCAACTTTGCGAACGTGACTTACGAATATTCGGTCGGTGGCCGCAAGCTGCGCTGCAACCGTATCTCGATCGGCGAGGACCTCGGCAATTTTCAGGTCGCCGAGAAGCTCGCGAAATATCCCGCCGGCACGATCGTCACCGTCTATTACAATCCTCGCCATCCCGATCAGGCCGTGCTCGAGCGCGACCTTCCCAAGGGGCTGTGGGGCTGCCTCGGCATCGGCACGGTGGTCGTGCTTGCCATCGTGTTCGGCTCGGCCTTCGGCCTCAACCAGACTTATGCCTATCTCGCGCACCACGTCGGACGGCCCGATCTCGCCGGCCTCGTGGTCGCCTTTGCCGCGTTCGGCCTCGTCATCGCGCTGATGGGGTATGCCGTGCACCGGCAGGCGTCGATGGCGACGCGCTGGCCGGTGGTGCCGGGCACCATCAAGCTGTCGGGGATCGAGGACTATCGCGAGGCCAGCGAACCCGGCGAGGCGCGGGGCACCGAGATGTCCGGCAAGCGGGTGACCTACACCTACCTCTATCAGAACGTCAGCTACACCAATGAATGCGCGCGCGTCGCTGCCGGTACGCCGTCGGCTTCTGATGACATGCTGCGCAAGCTGATGTCGCGCTACCAGGACGGCGCGACCGTCGAGGTTCGCGTCAATCCCGACAACCCGGCCGAGGCAACGCTCGATGCAGGCGGCGCTGGCCGCATTGCCTTTGTGCTGTGGGGCATTGCCGCGATCTTCGCCGCGCTCGCGATGTTCGTCGCGACACGGGGGAGCTAGTCGACCGGCCTCGCCGCCCGCAGCTCCACCTCGATCTCCGCAAAGATCCGCGCCAGCCGCTCGGCCCATTGCTGTTGGCCGGACTGGTCGGCGATCAGATCCTGACGGATCTCGATGCCGGTGTTGACGAGGCCGCGGGCCTCGCCGTGGACGGGGATGGTGTAGTCGGTGAGGTCGTTCACGGCATAGGGCTCGTTGTCGCCGACGACGAGATCGCCCTCGGCGCGGAGGTGCCTGAGCAGCAGCTGCGGCAGCACGGTGTCGCGATTGTAGAGTGCGCCGATGTGCCAGGGGCGCGCGACGCCGGCATAGACCGGCGTGAAGCTGTGCAGCGACACCAGCACCGTCGGTTGCTTGTCGTGCAGGCGGCGGTCGATCGCGGCCTCGATGCGACCGTGATAGGGCTCGAAGATTTCGCGGCGCCTTGCGGTGCGCTGCTGCTCCGTGATCCCTTCGTTGCCCGGGATCGCGGTTGCTTCGGAAATCAACGGGATCGAGCTCACGGCGGCCGGCGGGCGGTTGCAATCGATCACCAGCCGCGAGTAGCGCTGCGCGATCAAATGCGCATCCAGCATCTCTGCCAGCCGGTCGGCGACGCCGGCAATGCCGATGTCCCAGGCAACGTGCCGCGTCAGCTCGCTGCCTGCGACGCCGAGATCGTCGAGCGCGCGGGGCAGGATCCGTCCGTAATGATCCGAGGTCAGCAGAAAGGGCGATTGGCCGGCCGTGTTGACTTCATGGACCGGATGGGCCTCGCCCTCGCCGAGCAGTTGAGATAGCGCGCCTGTTGCGTCTGTATCCATACGGGGTTGCCTGTCGAAGCAGCACTGATCCGCTAGGCTATAAAGCATGGGGCCCCAAAGCACTATTGCGAAGACGGCTTGAATGGGCGCCCGTTCGCGGGATAACAAGCTCCATGACCTCCGATCGCCTTTTCGTCTACGGCACCCTGATGCGCGGCTTCGACCATCCGATGGCGCGGCTGCTCGCGGCGCATGCGGACTTCCTCGGGGAGGCGACCTGCCGCGGCCGGCTCGTCCTGGTGAAACACTATCCGGGATTGCTGCTGTCCGAGGCGCCGTCCGATCGCGTGCACGGCGAGCTATTTCACCTGCGCGCGGGCGACGAACTCTTGGGCGAGCTCGACATGTACGAAGCCTGCGGCGAGGGCTTTCCTGAACCGACGGAATATCTGCGCGAGCTGATCGACGTGACACTGCCGGACGGGGCCACCGAGAAAGCCTGGACCTACGTCTACAACTGGCCCGTCATTGACCTGCCCGTCATCGAGTCCGGTCGTTTCCTGGATCACTAGGCCGACAGCACTTCCTTCACCGCGCGCACATCCACCTCGCGCTCGACATAGGTCCACTCCTCGGTCCGCCTCAGCATCGCGACCAGCTCCTCGAACAGCGAGGCGTGCGTGGGGGCGAATTCGAACCAGGTCAGGAAATCGAACGGACCGCCGAGGTCGCGGCAGTGATAGAGCTGGCGGGCGATGGCGGGCAGGTAGCGCAGGCTGCTCGCGATGTGATGCGATTTGTCCTCGAAGATCCTGCGGCGCTCTTCCTGGGTGAGCTCCCACCAGGCCTGCGACTTGCGGATCGGGATCAGCGCCGCGCTGGTTGCTTCCAGTCGGCCGAGGCCGGCCTGCACGGCCACCAGCTGCTGCTTCTCGGCGCGCTCAGTGTAGCGCAAGCTGCTCGCGGCGCCGACCAGCCGCCAGGCATTGCGCGAGGGCACCAGCGGCAACGCGATGGCCTCGCTGTCGGTGACCGACAGCGCTGGCATGAAGGGCAGGGGCTCGCCCGTCACGGGCGAAATCGAGGTGACGCGCCAGCCCCCGCTCTGACCGCCTCGAAAGGTCCTGAACATGCCCTATCGAAGCGTGGAACCGGGCCGGGTTCAAGCTTTCCGTCGAAACTTTCGACCTGTGAATAGCCGGGAGAAGCCACACATGCTTCGTATTTCCGAGGGCCATCCCTATATGCCTATCCGGTTGGCCATAATGCCGACTCAGCCCAGAAATCAGCATCATGCGCTTCACGCCACAATTCCTCGACGAGCTTCGCGCCCGGCTTTCGGTGTCCGAAGTCGTGGGCAAGCGCGTCAAGCTGAAGAAGGCGGGGCGGGAGTGGAAGGGGCTGTCGCCGTTCCAGCAGGAGAAGACGCCGTCCTTCTACGTCAACGACCAGAAGGGTTTTTACCACGACTTCTCCTCCGGCAAGCACGGCGACATCATCACCTTCGTGATGGAGACCGACGGCTTGCCGTTTGCCGAAGCCGTCGAGCGGCTCGCCAGTCTGGCCGGCCTGCCGCTGCCTGCGGTGACGCCGGATGCGGCGCGGCACGAACAGCGGCGCAAGTCGCTGCATGACGTCATGGATCTTGCCGCAAAATTCTTTGCGGAGACGCTGGCCTCGCGCTTCGGTGCCAAGGCACGCGGTTATCTCGCTGACCGTGCGATCTCGCCGGGAACGCAGTTGCAGTTTCGCCTCGGCTATGCCGCGCCCGACCGCTTCGCGCTCAAGGAGCATCTCGGCCAGCTCGGAATCTCCGTCGACGACATGGTCGAGACCGGGCTGCTCGTCGCCGGCAACGACATCCCCGTGCCCTATGATCGCTTCCGCGACCGCGTGATGTTTCCGATCACGGACATGCGCGGCCGCGTCATCGCCTTCGGCGGGCGCGCGCTGGAGAAGGACGTTCCGGCCAAATATCTGAACTCGCCGGAGACGCCGCTCTTCCACAAGGGCGACAATCTCTACAATCACCAGACCGCGCGCAAAGCGACCCATGACGGCAGCGCACTTATCGTGGTCGAAGGATATGTCGACGTCATCGCCATGGTCACGGCGGGTTTTGCCGGCAGCGTGGCGCCGCTCGGCACTGCGCTCACCGAAAACCAGCTCGCACTGCTCTGGAAGATGGCGGACGAACCGATCCTCTGCTTTGACGGCGACCGCGCCGGTCAGAAGGCCGCGTATCGTGCGGCCGACCTTGCGCTTCCGTTCCTCAGCCCCGGCAAGAGCCTGCGCTTTGCGCTGCTGCCGGAAGGGCAGGACCCCGACGATCTCGTGCGCTCCGGCGGTCGAGGCGCGATGGAAGAGGTGATCGCGGCGGCGCGCCCGCTTGCCGACATGCTCTGGTCGCGCGAGCTGGAGGGCGGCAACTTTGCCACTCCCGAACGCCGCGCGGCGCTGGAGGCGCGCATCAAGGAGCTCGCGGGCGGCATCCGCGACGAGGTGGTGCGGCGCTATTATCGCCAGGATCTCGCCGAGCGGCTTCAGCGCACGTTCGCGCCGGAGAGCGGGCGCGGCGGCTTCGCCGGCCGTGGCAATTTCCGGCCCAATTCCGGGGGCCGTCAGTTCCAGCCCCGTGGCGGCGGACCAGCGAATCGATTCGGTGGCCGCGGCGCGCCGGGTCCGATCCAGATACCCGCCGGCCCCTACCAGGCGGCGAGTCCCCAGCTTGCCGCGAGCCCGATCATGCGCGGCCAGCGCAGTGCCATCTCGCGCCGGGAGGCCCTGATCCTGCAGTGCCTGATCAACCATCCCTGGCTGCTGCACGATCATCTCGAGGAAGTCGCGGCCCTGGAGCTGGCCCATCCCGAGGCCCACAAGCTACGGGCCGGCATCATCGCCGCCTTCGCCAACGACCATCACCACTCGCCGGACCCCGGCGAGCGCGCCGAGAAGATGCGCGGCGATCTCGACAAGGGTGGATTTTCTCAGGTTCTTCAAAGGGTTGAGAACGGTATCACGACCGCGGCGGTGTGGGGTGCCCGCGAGGGCGCGGCGCAGGACGACGTTCTCTCCACCTGGCACCAGCTGGTTGCCTTGCATCGGCAATACCATTCACTACTTAGAGAGTTGAAGGACGCCGAGCTGGCCTTGGGGGAGGACCCCAGCGAGGCCAATTTGGCGTGGCTGCGCGACGTCAAGGCGCGGCTGGCCGAGGTCGACGGCACCGAAGCCCTGATCGAGGGTTTTGGCGAGCTGTCGGGCCGGTTCCAGAAGAGCGTGTGATGAAAGAATCATGCGGACGGCCGCGGCCGGAACCGCTAAAAGACTCGCCAAATCCAAGGTTTGGCGGCAAAAACAGGGTTAATCGAGGCTTAACGGTCTTGTAGCACTTTGGCCACCAGGCGGCCGCAGGCAGAACAGACGCGTCAGGAATGAATCCGCGCAATCGCTGTTGGCACTACACCTGCATCCGCTGCGACAAAGAGGCTGACGAAGCGTTAGGCAATTCCGGCGAGAGAAAGTTTGGGGGTGGCGAGAGATATGCGCGCCGCCCTTTCCGTGTCGAGAGCTGCCGAAGCGAGAGCGTCGGGCAACAGGTTCAAGTGAATTCAGGCAGCGGCGAACGTCCTGCATGAAGCGCGTTTAGGAGCAATGGATGGCCACCAAGGCAAAGACGCTGCAGGCGAAGGACAAGGAAAAAGACGACAAGGCAGCGGACGCGCCGGAGAAGGACTCCCAGGACGCGCCCTCGCCCTTGCTCGACCTGTCCGACGCGGCAGTGAAGAAGATGATCAAGCAGGCCAAGAAGCGCGGCTTCGTGACCTTCGATCAGCTCAACGAAGTTTTGCCGTCCGACCAGACCTCCCCCGAGCAGATCGAGGACATCATGTCCATGCTCTCGGACATGGGCATCAACGTCACCGAAGCCGACGATAGCGAAGGCGAGGAGGACAAGGACGAGGGCGGCGAGGACGAGACCGACAACGAGCTCGTCGAGGTCACCCAGAAGGCCGTCACCGAGGTCAAGAAGAGCGAGCCGGGCGAGCGCACCGACGATCCCGTGCGGATGTATCTGCGCGAGATGGGCACCGTCGAGCTGCTGTCGCGCGAAGGCGAAATCGCGATCGCCAAGCGCATCGAGGCCGGCCGCGAGGCGATGATCGCAGGTCTGTGCGAAAGCCCGCTGACCTTCCAGGCCATCATCATCTGGCGTGACGAGCTCAACGAAGGCAAGATCTTCCTGCGCGACATCATCGATCTCGAAGCGACCTATGCCGGCCCCGACGCCAAGGCCGGCATGAACAATGCGATGATCGCCGGTCCCAACGGCGAGAACGGTGAAGCCCAGGCCGAAGGCGGACAGGCCGCTGCCACGGGTGCAGCGCCCGCGCATGTGGCGCCGCCCGCCGCGCCGCCGTCGCCGACCCCGTTCCGCGCCGCGCCCGCGCCCGGCAATGCCGGCGAAGCCGAGAAGGATCCTGCGGAGTCCGCCGCCGAAGCCGACATGGACGAGGACGACGAGTTCGAGAACCAGATGTCGCTCGCGGCGATCGAGGCCGAGCTCAAGCCGAAGGTCGTCGAGATCTTCGACAAGATCGCCGACAGCTACAAGAAGCTGCGCAAGCTGCAAGAGCAGGACATCCAGAACCAGCTCGAGAGCACCTCGCACGGGCCCTCGCTCTCGCCGCACCAGGAGCGCAAATACCGCAAGCTCAAGGACGAGATCATCGTCGAGGTGAAGTCGCTGCGCCTGAACCAGGCGCGTATCGACTCACTCGTCGAGCAGCTCTACGACATCAACAAGCGCCTCGTCTCGCATGAGGGCCGCCTGATGCGCCTCGCCGACAGCCACGGCGTTGCGCGCGAGGACTTCCTGCGCAACTACACCGGCTCTGAGCTCGATCCGCGCTGGCTCAACCGGGTCTCGAAGCTTTCGGCCAAGGGCTGGAAGAATTTCGTCCACCACGAGAAGGACCGGATCAAGGACCTCCGCCACGAGGTGCATCAGCTCGCTGCGCTGACCGGCCTCGAGATCATCGAGTTCCGCAAGATCGTGCACTCGGTGCAGAAGGGCGAGCGCGAAGCCCGTCAGGCCAAGAAGGAGATGGTGGAAGCCAACCTCCGTCTCGTGATCTCGATCGCCAAGAAATACACCAACCGCGGCCTGCAGTTCCTCGACCTGATCCAGGAAGGCAACATCGGCCTGATGAAGGCCGTTGATAAGTTCGAGTACCGCCGCGGCTACAAGTTCTCGACCTATGCGACGTGGTGGATCCGGCAGGCGATCACCCGCTCGATCGCCGACCAGGCGCGCACCATCCGCATCCCCGTGCACATGATCGAGACGATCAACAAGATCGTGCGCACCAGCCGCCAGATGCTCAACGAGATTGGCCGCGAGCCGACCCCGGAAGAGCTCGCCGAAAAGCTCGGCATGCCGCTCGAGAAGGTCCGCAAGGTTCTCAAGATCGCCAAGGAGCCGTTGTCGCTCGAAACGCCCGTTGGTGACGAAGAGGATTCACATCTCGGCGATTTCATCGAGGACAAGAACGCGATCCTCCCCATCGACGCTGCGATCCAGTCGAACCTGCGCGAGACCACCACGCGCGTGCTCGCCTCGCTCACCCCGCGCGAAGAGCGCGTGCTGCGCATGCGCTTCGGCATCGGCATGAACACCGACCACACGCTGGAAGAAGTCGGCCAGCAGTTCTCGGTGACGCGCGAGCGTATTCGTCAGATCGAGGCGAAGGCGCTGCGGAAGCTGAAGCATCCGTCGCGGTCGCGGAAGCTGCGGAGCTTCTTGGACAATTAATTCGGATAGTCATGCCCGGGCCTGACCCGGGCATCCATCCCAACGAAAACGGCGGGCCTGTGCCCGCCGTTTTTCTTTGTGCTGTCGCTTCGCGTGTCTCGCCGGCGGGCGGAGCCTATTTCTTCTTCGCGCCGACCCGTTCGAGTTCCTTGATCTCCAGCGGCGGGCGGCCGGATTTTTCGGCGATCTCGCGGTCCTGCTCCATGATGAAACCGCGCGCGGGCTCGTCGCCGTCGAGGCCGCCTAGCAGCTCGGAAGGCACGCGCCGGTTCGAGCGTTGGGAGCCGTCTTCATAGAAGACGTTGAAAAAGGCGAATTCGCCCTTGGGATTGGTTCCGGGTTTTTTGGCCATGGCGGCTTTTCGTCGATCAGGGCGCCATAGTCAAATGGCTTTGCGCATTGTCGGCGCGGCGCGCCCGGCCGCGGCGGGATCGATCGACGATGTCGGCTTGCAAGATGGAAAGCGTCGCGCGCCACGTAGGTCCGGCGCGGCCCTTCCTCGAATAAACGGCGGGCCGCGAAAGCCCGCCGTTTATTTTGGTCTTCCAGCGTCGCCCGGGGCTGGCGGGGCGACAACCTAGAATAGAAGACTATAACTCGAGCCATGCCGTGGCAAGATAAATGCGGAAGCGCTGATGTCGCAGCGAGCGCATCAGATATGCGCGATCGCGATATCCAGTTGCGATGCGGGCTGCGCATTTCAATTGGAAGGCCAAATCACTTGTTCATGTGTGCTGCTCTCGCAATGCAGCGACAGGTGCGCGCTTTGTCGAAAAGCGCATTTTCCTGCATGTCTTCCCGTCTGCGTGCACAGGTTGTGTTCCAATGCACGAGCGAGTTCCATGCGATGCGCAATTGCGCGTTGCAGATCGCGGCTTCCGCCTTCGCTCTCGGCGGAGAAGTCGCGCGCCTCGCAATGACAAGCAGGAGCTATGGCGCCACCAGTTCCACCCGCCTGTTGAGCGCGCGGCCGGTGTCGGTCGCATTGGAGCCGACCGGCGCCAGCAATCCGACACCGGCGGTGCGCAGCCTCGTCTGCGCGATGCGAAAGTTCTTCACCAGTTCGGCCGCGACCGCTTCGGCGCGGCGTTTCGACAGGTCGAGATTGTATTCATAGGCGCCCTGGCTATCGGTGTGGCCGACGATGAAGACGTTGAGTTGCGGCTGGCCGATCAGGAGCTTTGCGATCTGCTCCAGCGTCGGGCGGCTCTCCGGCTTGAGCACGGCCTTGTCGGTGTCGAAATAGATGCCGTAGAGCGCGATGTGACCGGTCTCGCCAAGACCCTTGGCCATCGCGGGGGCATCGACCATCTTGTTGGCGATGGCGCCGAGCTCGGCGACGGTGACCTGCGCGGTGATATCCTGGTTGTTCTGACTGACGATGACGCTGGAATAGGTCTCGCGCCCGCCCTCGGTCTTGCGGCCGGCAAAATAGCGATAGTTGAAGCCGTCGACCCACATCTGCGGCACCGGCAGCGTGTCGATGCTTTCCGTGAACGGAATGGCGCCGCAGGCATCGGTGTCGCACGCCAGCAACGTCTCGAAGCCGGCCTTCGCAAGCTGGGT
The DNA here is from genome assembly GCF_024519855.1 of Bradyrhizobium sp. Bra78. Classification (NCBI taxonomy): domain Bacteria; kingdom Pseudomonadati; phylum Pseudomonadota; class Alphaproteobacteria; order Hyphomicrobiales; family Nitrobacteraceae; genus Bradyrhizobium; species Bradyrhizobium sp. Bra78. The sequence continues at coordinate 368,108 of NZ_JALJRE010000004.1, forward strand.
CTCGAAATTGCGCGAAACCTCCAGGATCGAGGGGCCGGGATTGGTGCGATAGGCGATGCGGAAGACGCGGCCCTCGAGACGCCGCGCGTCGGTCGGCTGGCCGTCCTTGAAGGGCGCCGCCTGCATCCGTGCCGCGTCAAAATCCTTCATCACGTAGCCGGTGATGACGCTGCCGGCGAACCGGCCGATACCGGGATAGTCGCGGCTGCCTGCGACATCGCGCGTCTGCGCGGAAGCTGTGGTGACGGCGAGAAGGGAGAGCAGGGCGGCAAGGACGAGCGATCCGGGGCTGTTTCGCGGCGCGGGCATTGGCACTCTCTGTGGGTTGAGGAAACGGGGCGCAGACGTTAGTCGCCTGCACCACGCCGCCGGTTCTCACCGATGGCCCATTCCCTTGCCGATTGCCCGGAAAGCCGCGGCCGGTTTCAAGCCGCGGGTGCCATCCGGCTGCCTGGCTCGTGCGCCTGCGCCGCCTGCTGGCGTTCCATGATGGTCTGCCACAGCGTTGCGATGCTGGCCTGGGTCTGCAGTGCGATCAGGCAGTGGCCCTCATTGTCGAAGCCGCAAAACCGGGCCGACGGATCTTTCCGCACCTCGGTCAGCGCCTGGTTGATCATCTCCAGGCAGGTCATGACCTGACTGACGTCCTGCAGGCGGGTGTGATGCAGGATGTCCATCAGGCGGAACGTCATCACCGCGGGCTGACCGATGCTGATGCCGGGACGGCCGAGCTCGAGCAGCACGTTCACGGCGGGAAGCATGCCGCGGATGTGCTCAAGCACGCCGGCGATGTCTTCCACGCGACAGGCGACGAGATGGGCGGCCTGCGGCGGCGCGGCCGCAGGCGTCCGCGGCGCAAGGCCGAGCGAGGCGATCACCTCCTGCTCGATCCATTGCCGCACCGGTGCGGGTGCGTTGCGAATCTGCTCGGCGTTCAAGGTAATTCCGGTCATCGGCTAGTCTCCTGGGCGGCTCTGCCGTCTTACTCAATCTAGAAGGCAGGGCGTGAGACACGTTGATGCGGATCAAGCGTGCCGCTTTGACGGTCGCCGCTTTCCCGGGCATGATCGCGCGCGCTGCTTTGCACTAGGATTTGGGAGATCGCTCGACATGCTGAGATACGCTGCGGCCACCGCTTTCATCGTCTGTCTGGCCGGCGGATCGGCGCAGGCCGCGCGCTGCGGCGGCGACTTCAACAGCTTTGTCGCCAGCATGACCTCGGAAGCGCAGGCCGCCGGCGTCTCGGCGGGCGTGACCAGCGCGGCCTTCAGCGGCATCGCCCAGGACGGCGCGGTGCTCGCCTTCGACCGGCGCCAGCGCTACACCTTCAACAAGAGCTTCGAGCAGTATGTCTCGACCCGCGTCGGTCCCGGCCGCATCAATGGCGGCCGAGCGCTGCTCCAGCGTCACGCAGCCTTGCTCTCGCGCATCGAGCAGCAGTTCGGCGTGCCGCGCTATATCCTGGTCGCGATCTGGGGGCTGGAGAGCGATTTCGGCAAGGGCGACATCGGCAAGCTGCCGGTGATCCGCACGCTGGCGACGCTGGCGCATGATTGCCGCCGCACCGAGCTGTTCCAGGGCGAACTGCTCGCAGCGCTCAAGATCGTGCAGCGCGGCGACCTTCCGCTGCGCGACCTGATCGGCGCCTATGCCGGCGAGATCGGCCAGACCCAGTTCCTGCCGTCGTCCTACATCAAATACGGCGTCGATTTCGACGGCGACGGCCACGTCGATCTCCGCCACAGCGTTCCCGACGTGCTCGCCTCGACCGCGAACCTGCTCCACACCAGCGGCTTCAAGATGGGCCAGCCCTATGGCGAAGGCACCGCCAATTTCGAGGCCATGCGCGAATGGAACAGGGCAGTGATCTACCGCAAGACCATCGGCTATTTCGCCGATCGGCTGGCGGGGCAGTGAGACCACGCCGCTCGTCATTGCGCTTCTCGCAATGACGAGCGGAGACAGTGCCGCGTCACTGAGCTATTGCGCCGCCCCCTTCGCCATCTTCTCCAGCCGTCGCTGCAGCGGCGCCCAGTACGTACCCGGGCGGAAACGCTGCAGCAGGTCCATGAAGCGGGCGTCGTTGCCGATCAGGATGCGCGGCTCGTTTTTCTCGATGCCCTTGATGATGCGCAGCGCGGCGTCCCTCGGCGTGGTCTTGGCTGCGTTCTCGAACCGCTCGATCGATTGCGCGCGGCGCGCATTGTCGGTGACGCCGACGCCGGTGCGCGAATTGCGGGCGATGGCGGTGGCGACGCCGCCGGGATGCACGACCGAGAGCTTTACGGAGCTCCCCGCCACCGCAAGCTCGTGCCGCACGCTCTCGGAAAAGCCGCGCACCGCGAATTTCGCCGCCGCATAGGCCGACTGGCCCGGCGGCGCGATGATGCCGAAGATCGAGGAGAGGTTGACGATGTGCGCCGCCTCCATCGTCTTCAGATGCGGCAGGAAGGCGCGCGTGCCGTGCACCACGCCCCAGAAATTGATGTCGAACAGCCAGTCCATCTGCGCCTGGTCGATCTCCTCGAACGAGCCCATCAGCGCCACGCCGGCATTGTTGACGACAATGCCGAGCGAGGGATGCGCCATCGTCGCCTCACGTGCGAACTCTGCGATGTCGCCGGGCTCGCCGACGTCGACGCGGTGCACGCTGAACTTGCGGGCCTTGTCCGGTCCCTGGCCGATCTCGGCGGCGAGCGTCTTCAGCCCGGCCTCGTCGCGGTCCGCAAGCGCGAGATCGCAGCCGCGTAGCGCAAGCTCGATCGCCAGCGCGCGGCCGATGCCGCTTGCGGCTCCGGTAATGGCGGCGGCGCCGCGAATCGCAGTCATGATCTCCCCCCGTCAAGCCGTTCACGTGGAACTATGATGTACATTTTTTCAAAATGGAACCGAACCGGAGGCGAATTGGCTCCTTAACTTACGCTACTCAAGCAGCATTGGAGCCGCCATGGGCCAGGCAGAACCATTTCGTGCCACTGCGTTGATCGTTGAGGACGATGCCATGCAGCGGGAGATGCTTTGTCTTCTGCTGGAGGAGAGCGGCTACCTGGTCATCCAGTGCGAAAGTGCCGAGGCCGCCGAGCGCATCCTCGACAAGGACGCGGGCGCGCTCTGCCTGATGCTGACGGACGTGCAGCTTGCAGGGCGCATGAACGGGGTCGAGCTCGCGCATGTCGCCAAGGACCGCAATCCCCGGCTCGACGTCGTCGTCACCTCGGGCCGCCCCTTGATGCAGCCCTTGCCCGCCGGTGCGAAATTCTGGGCCAAGCCGTGGGCGCCGCTCGACGTGCTGCGCGAGGCCGAGATCGCGCAGCTGTCCTGAAGGCGAGCCTGCGGGGCCCCCTTCTTGCCGGTTCTCTTGCCGACTTTCTTGCCGGGAGGCGCAATGATAAGGTCCGCCGATGACCTTGTCCTTCCTGCTCACCTCGCTCATCGTCGTCGCCTCGCCCGGCACCGGCGTGCTCTACACGCTGGCCGCGGCGCTGACGCGCGGCTCGCGTGCGAGCATCGCTGCCGCCTTCGGCTGCACGCTCGGGATCGTGCCGCACATGACGGCCGCGATGCTGGGGCTCGCCGCCGTGCTCCATACCAGCGCGCTCGCCTTCGCCGCGCTGAAATGGTGCGGCGTCGCCTATCTGCTCTACATGTCCTGGCAGGCGCTGCGCGAGACCGGGGCGCTGGCGGTCGAGGGCGAGATCAAGGAGCGGTCGAGCGGCCGGGTCATCGTCACCGGCTTCCTGATCAATATCCTCAATCCAAAACTGTCGATCTTCTTCCTCGCCTTCCTGCCCCAGTTCATCGCCGCGGACGAGCCCCATGTGCTGGCGCGGATGCTGGAGTTGAGCGGCGCCTTCATGGCGATGACGTTCGCGGTGTTCGTGGTCTACGGCCTCTGCGCCGCCTCGGTGCGCGAGCGCGTCATCTCCCGTCCGCGCGTCATGGCCTGGCTGCGCCGTAGTTTTGCCGCCGGCTTCGCCGCCCTTGGCGCCAAGCTCGCTTTCGCCGAGCGGTAGGCAATAAAAAAGCGGGCCTTGTGCCCGCCATCTTCCAGCTCATGGACCTACCCGACGCCCGGGCGGAGCGAGCTCCACCCGGGCAAAGAAAAAGAAGCCTCGTTACTTCTTCTTCGCCTTCTTGGCCTTCTTCGCCTTCTTCTTCGTCGCCTTCTTCGCTTTCTTAGCCATAGTATCCTCTCAAGGGTTCATGGTTAAACGCGACACGAGGGATGCTCGGCGGAGGGCCAGCCTCGCAACATCCTCAGCGGCAAGCTCAGCAGATTCGCGCGCTTCTGCCCCGCGCTGTCATATCCGTGTCATCGCGTTATCCACAGCTCAGATGCATTTTCGGGTGATTTTCCGCCCGCGAATCCGCATCACCGCGTCGCAGCGCCATCGCCACCGACATGCCTAACGATCCGACAACGGCGCAGTCGTTCATGAATCCAAAACCAAGGGCGCGTTTTCGAGCAACGCGGTGAGACTCCGTTAAGCGCGCCGGCCGCATTGTTCCCCGCAAGAAAACGGGGACGGGGTCATGGACGGACGGCTGCAAGGGACGGGGAGCGCGCGGCTGCGCGTACCGCACGCGCCATGCTGAACGTGCCGACACTCTGGACCGTGTTCGTCGTCAACTTCCTGGCGCTGGGCCTGATCTGGGCCTACGTGACGCGCTCCTATCCGAAATTCGCGGCCGCCCGGTTCTGGATGGCATCGTCCTTCGTCGGCGCGACCGGCGCGATGGCCGCGCTGGTCCGCCTGTTCGTCACCTCCCCGGTGCCGCTCCTGTTGGGCGGAGCCGGCATCATCGCCGCAAGCTGTTTCGCCGCGATGGGCATTCAGCGCTTCTACGGCAGGCCGGTGGCCTGGCGCATGATGATTGCGACGGCTGCCCTGAGCGTCGGCGGCACCGCGTTTTTCCTGCTCGTCTTCGACCAGATGCAGTTGCGCATGACCTTCTACACGCTTGGGCAGGCCGTTCCGCTGCTGCTGGCATTGCGGCTTCTGCTGTCGCCACAGGACGGCCGCGTCAGTCCCGGCGCCTGGCTCGCCAGCATCGTCATCCTCACCATCATCGGGATCTTCGTGGCCCGCGTGGTGGGCAATCTGCTTGGCGGGGATTTTTCGGCCGTCGCCGGCAGCCAGGGCCACGCCGTCATGGTGCTCGGCCTCCTGTTCCTGTCGATGACGCTCAATTTCGGCTTCCTGCTGATGGCGATGGACCGCCTGCGCAACGAGGTTGCCGACCTCGCGCTGCTCGACGATCTCACCGGCGTCGCCAACCGGCGGCATCTGTTGCAGCGGCTCGGCGAAGAATGCGCCCGCTCGGAGCGCAGCGGCGAGCCGTTCTCGTTGCTGGTGATCGATCTCGATGGCTTCAAGAACATCAACGACACCCATGGTCATGCCGCGGGCGATGCCTGCCTCCAGCACTTCACCCTGATGGCGCAGACCCGCTTAAGGCCCGGCGACATGCTGGCCCGCACCGGCGGCGACGAGTTCTGCGTCGTGCTGCCGTCGTCGTCCTTGCGCGAGGCGGCCGCGATCGCCCGCCGCGTGCTCGAGGTCTGCCGCCAGGATGCCGCGGCCTGCAACGGCAAGGACATCCCGATCGCGATCTCGATCGGGGCCGCGCAGTGGGATCGCGACATCGGCCAGTTTCCGGACCGCCTGATCGCGCATGCCGACCACGCCCTCTACGCCGCCAAGAAGAACGGCAAGAACGACTTTGCCGTCTACGATCCGGCGCCGCCGCTCTCGCCTGAGCCGATCGGGCCGGGCAAGGCCGCACGCAAATTCGCTTGATGGCGTGCTAGGCTCGGGTCCGCACTGGACCCGCATGATGATGACTCGCCTGCTCGCGGCGCTTTTCGCCGCCTTCCTGATCGCACCCGCCGCCGCAACGGACGCCGGGCTCGCAAAACTCGCGCGCGGCTCCGGCACGCCCGACATTCCCGGCCTGAAGATGGTGTGGCTGGCGCCATGGGGCGATGTCGCCAGCGCAAGGCCCTGGCGCAACATCATCGTGCACCAGACCGAGGGACCGGCGGGCTCGGCCCGCGGCGGCGCACAGGAGCAATCGAAGAACCCGACGCGCCGCGGCGTCACCCTCTGGGTCGAGACCGACGGCACGGTCTATTGGGCGGTCGCGGAGAATCTGGTGCCGACCCATGGCGACGGCGCCAACCGCAACGACAACAAGTACATCGACAACAGATCGACCTATCGCCAGGTCGTGCGCGACAACTCGATCGGCGTCGAGTTCGCCGGAAACTATCCCGATGTCACGGCAGGCCCGACCGAGGCGCAGGTCGCAGCATGGAAGATCCTGGTCCAGGTCCTGCGCGCGCGCTACGGCATCCCGCTCGACCACGTCTATGCGCACAACTGGATCGACTACAAGGATGCGCGCTATTGCGAAGGCTGCTGGCTTGCGACCCTGGCGAGGACCTGGGGGGAATAGAGGCCGCGCTCCCTCACCCCGCAAGCGGGGCGGGGCAGGGACGATGCGCGTCAATTACACCGGCTGCGCCATCCATCCGAAAAACCGCCGGATCAATCCCGGTCGCCGCGGCAGCCCCGGCGGATCGTCTGCCGCGAGCACGCGTTTGAAGAAGTAATCCAGAAACACCATGTCGTTCGGCTCGGTGACGGTGAATTTCTCCTCGCCGAAGAAGACACTGTAGTTGAAGAAGAACGGGCCCATGATCGGGATCGTCGCGGTCGAGGCGTAGTCCTTCGAGATCACGAACTCCGACGGTTCGAGCCCGTGCTCGCGCATCGCCTGCTCGACCAGCGGCAGCTTGCGCATGAACTGGGCGGAGAAGCCGCCGACGGTGGATTGCAGGATGATCGCCACGGTGTGTATCCGTTTGCTCGGTGCTGGTCGCTCTCATTTGGGTCGTTGACCGGCGACAAGGGTTCAAGATGCCTGGCCCGCGCCTGCGCGAACATGCTGCAAGTCACACCTCGAACAAACGCGTCACACCTCAAACAAAAAAGCCGGCGTTGCCGCCGGCTTCTTGTCTCTTTCGATCCGCCAATCTCTTACAGCGCGGCTTCCAGCGCGGCCTGTTCGGCCTTTGCGATGGTGCCCTTGACCGCGGCCTGCACCTTTTCGAAGGCGCGGACCTCGATCTGGCGGACGCGCTCGCGCGACACGCCGAACTCGGCAGCAAGGTCTTCCAGCGTCATCGGCTCATCGGCGAGACGGCGGGCCTCGAAGATGCGGCGTTCGCGCGGGTTGAGCACGCCCATGGCGCCGTTCAGGGCGTCACGGCGGTGATCATATTCCTCGTGCTCCGCCAGCATGGCTTCCTGGTTGGGCGTGTTGTCGACCAGCCAGTCCTGCCATTCGCCGGCTTCACCGTCGTCGCGGATCGGAGCATTGAGCGACGCGTCGCCACCGAGGCGGCGGTTCATGTCGATCACGTCCTGGTCCGTGACGCCGAGGCGCTTGGCAATGATCTTCACCTGGTCGGGGCGGAGATCGCCTTCGTCCAGCGCGGAAATCTTGCTCTTCGCCTTGCGCAGGTTGAAGAACAGCTTCTTCTGGTTCGCGGTGGTGCCCATCTTCACGAGCGACCAGGAACGCAGGATGTACTCTTGAATAGACGCCTTGATCCACCACATCGCGTAGGTGGCGAGGCGGAAGCCCTTTTCGGGCTCGAAACGCTTCACCGCCTGCATCAGGCCGACATTGCCTTCCGAGACGACCTCGGAGATCGGCAGGCCGTAGCCGCGATAGCCCATGGCGATCTTGGCCACGAGACGGAGATGGCTGGTGACGAGTTGGTGCGCCGCGTCGCGATCGTCATGCTCACGCCAACGCTTGGCGAGCATGTATTCCTGCTGGGGTTCCAGCATCGGGAACTTGCGGATCTCGGCGAGGTAGCGAGAAAGGCCGGATTCTCCATTGAGCACCGGCAAAGCAGCGGTACGGGCCATACTGAAGCCCTCCAAAGGTTCAGGCCCCCGATAGCGGCGGGCCAGGCAGACGACCGCTGTGTTAAAGCCGGCCGTAGCTGCGATGTTCCGCGTTGGTCATTTCCAACGCAGGCGCAATATACCCCAAAGGGGGTCGAAAAGGGAAGGATTGCTGACGTCACGTCCCCGTGTGGCAGCTATAACTTTTTGTAATGTAACGCTTTTCTTAAAGCCCCTGCGTCATAGCGCCGCTTTCAGAGCGCCTTGCAGGAGAAGCAAATCCTCCGGCAGAGGCGCCTCCCAGTGGAGTAATTCTCCGGTTCTCGGGTGCTCCAATACCAGCAGATAGGCATGCAGGGCCTGCCGCCCCAGCGCCGTCAAGGCCGCCTGCGACTCTGGGCCGAGATGGTTCGCCTTGGTCTTGAAGTGCGGGCCATAGACGGCGTCGCCCATCAGGGGATGGCCGATATGGGCAAGGTGGACGCGGATCTGGTGGGTGCGTCCGGTCTCGAGCTCGCAGGCGAGCAGTGAAGCGATCGGCTTGCCGTCGCGCCCAGCAAAGCTCTCCAGGATTTCCCAATGCGTGACGGCCTCGCGGCCGCCTTGGCGCACGGCCATCTTCTCGCGCGCATGCGGGTGGCGGTCGATCGGCGCATCCACGGTGCCGCGATGGCGGCCCGGCAGGCCCCAGGCAAAGGCCATGTAGCCGCGCCGCATTGCTCCGGTGCGGCCGTGGTCGGCGAATTGCGCGGTGAGTGAGGCGTGCGCAAGGTCGTTCTTGGCGACCACCATCAGCCCGGTCGTGTCCTTGTCGAGCCGGTGCACGATCCCCGGCCGGCGCACCCCGCCGATGCCGGAGAGCGAAGTTCCGCAATGGGCGATCAGCGCGTTCACCAGCGTCCCGGTCTCGTGCCCGGCCGCGGGGTGTACCACCAGCCCCTTCGGCTTGTTGAGGACGACGATGTCGTCGTCCTCGAACACGATATCGAGGGCGATATCCTCGCCCTTGGGCTCCGCCGGGGCCGCCTCCGGCACGTCGATTATGATCGTATCGCCCGAAGTGACGTGATAAGCGGGGTCGCGGACCGCGGTGGCCTTCAGGCTGACCGCGCCCGCCAGAATCAGGGCTTTCAGCCTCGATCGCGACAGGTCGGAAAGGTGCGCCGCCAGCACGCGGTCGAGCCGGGCCGAGCCCTCGTCGCCGCCGACCACGACCTCCAACCTTTGCGCTGAGCCTGAGTTTTCCATGACGACGTCTGATACCGCTGTTCCCGAACCGAGCCCCGAGCAGGCCGCGCTGTTCGCGCGGGTGCGGCGGATGATGCTGATCGCGGGGTTGACGACGGCGCTGGCAATCTGCGCCGTCCTGATCGCGGTGGGCTACCGCCTTTTCAAGTCGGAGGGAAGGGCGGCCGAGCCGGTCGGCGACGTCACCGCCACCCTGCCGAAGGGCGCCAGGATCGTCTCGACCGGGGTCGCCGGCGACCGGCTCGTGGTCACGCTGGACATCGGCGGGGTCACCGAGATCCGCACCTTCGACGCCCACACACTGAAGCCGACCGGGAAGCTGAAATTTGCCAATGAGCCGTAAAAGGGCGGTTCGGGTCCTTGCGGCGGACAAATTTCGAGGTTATTGGCTAGCCCTCACGCTCCCTTCGTCTAGCGGTTAGGACGCGGCCCTCTCAAGGCTGAAACAGGGGTTCGATTCCCCTAGGGAGCGCCATCAGGCTCCATCGAGCGTTGATCTCTATCCTTTTGGCTGGTGCCAGACTCTCGCCGCAAAACGCGACCTCATCCTGAGGGCCCGCCGCAAGCGGGCGTCTCGAAGGATGGCCTCAGGCGAGTCTCCAGCCACGCCCTTCTTCATATGCTGTCTCACAGCCGGCGACAGGAACGACATTCTTCGCCTGTTGCGACCGAGGTGATCGTCGTCACAGCTCTCATCGGAGGTTTGCGCGCATCCTGTTCGTGATCGCGGATGGCCCGCGTCACCAACTGGAGACCAACATGAAACGTCCTGACGATATCGGCTTTGAAAGCCGCGAACTGTCCATCGACGAACTCGACGGCGTTGCTGCTGCCGGCCTGTTCAGCTGGATCAAGCACGAAGTGTCTTCGGCCGCGAAATGGATCGGTTCGGAGTTCGCCAAAGCTGAGAACGCCGTGAACTCCGCCCTCGGCGGCGGCCGCGTCACCATCACCATTCACCGGCAGAACTGAGCGAACGGCGTCTCCGACGCGCAACCTCCGGACCTTCGGGTCCGGAGGTTTTGAATGCCCGGCTGCACGTGAAGAATTTTCCGAAGCCGCAGCGCGGTGTCGGCTGTGACGGGCATTTCCTCGCGCTTAATGCGCTCGATCCGGGGTGCATGCCGGTGAGACAAAACACGGCAATTTGCTGTCAAGTAGCCGTCGCGAAAATATTCCACTTTACCGAAATTCGGATTTGTCGTATGTCTCGCTCATCCCAGCCCACAAAAGGGGCGGTCGTACGTCGTCACGAACGCGGGCTGGAATGCGGTGGACGCGGGCGGCGTTAAAGGCGGAGCGTAGCGTGCAGGGCGAGATGAATCTCGTGAGCACGGCACGAACCGCATCGACGGACGGCGCTCAAACCTCGCGAAGCCTCTGGCGAAGCAGGGCCATGTCCTGAAGCCTTAGGCGAAGCAGGAGGCCTGCGTACGGCGAAACCGTGTGGTCCTGGCCGTCGTTGCTACGGTCAAGCCTTTGCGAAGGCGTCATTGCGTCAACCGGCGCGGTGCCGTGCATTTCGCAAGGGTGAGGGAGGCCAGAACGAACTCGGCTCCCGGGAGAGCGCGGCATAGGCCGTCAAACCATCGCGCAGGGAAGGCCTGGTCTCGGCTGCCCTGTGTCTCCCCTGTGCATTGCGTGTGCATCTGTTCAGCATGGGGGTTTTGTGGGTGCCAGCCGGCGCCCGGTCTTCCCTGCGCCCTTTCTTCGCGAGGGGATGAAGCGAGAAAGCAAAGCTCGGGCAAAACTTGCCGCGAGGACGCGAGCGCATGTTTCCAACGATGTGCAAACCGACCTCCCGTGTGAGCATGCTGCATCGGCATCGGCGGCGGTGGTCGTTCCCTCCAAAATCTGCACTATGCGCGCCGGGACGGTGCGCGATGCGGCCGGCTCCCTCCAAAGCTGCTGCCGGGCCTTTGGAGGTTCTGGCTTTCTGCTTTTTGGAGTGACGACATGAGCGGTTTGGTGATCTCTGGCGGCCGGGTGGTGGATCCGGCGAGCGGAATGGACGCGGTTGGCGATGTGGTGGTGGTGGATGGCAGGATTGCCGCCGTCGGTGCCTCGCTTGGCGGCGCGGAGCGGGTGATCGACGCCACCGGCCTCGTGGTCGCGCCCGGCTTCATCGATCTGCACGCGCACGGCCAGTCGGTCCCTGCCGACCGGATGCAGGCCTTCGACGGGGTGACGACGACGCTCGATCTCGAGGCCGGCGTGCTGCCGGTCGCGTCCTGGTATGAGCGCCAGGCCAGGAAGGGACGCGTGCTGAACTATGGCGCCGCCACCAACTGGGCCTTTGCGCGCATCGGCGCGATGACAGGTTCCAATGCGGAGAGCTCGCTGGAGGCGTTCGGCAACGCGATGCGCGATCGCCGTTGGATGGACAACGTCGCGAGCGATACGGAAGTGGCCGGCATTCTTGAGCGGCTCGGGCGCGGCCTGAGCGAGGGCGGCATCGGCATCGGCATCTTGAACGCCTACGCGCCGGGCGCCGGCGTGCAGGAGCTGACCGCGGTCTGCCAGCTCGCGGCCAAGCAGGACGTGCCGACCTTCACCCACGTCGCCTACATGTCGCGGGTCGATCCCGAGAGCGCGGCGGAAGCCTATATCCGCTTGATCGGCTATGCCGGCGCCACCGGCGCGCACATGCACATCTGCCATTTCAATTCGTCGAGCAAGACCGACATCGAGCGTTGCCGCGTGCTGGTCGAGAAGGCGCAGGCGCAAGGCCTGCCCATCACGGTCGAGGCCTATCCCTATGGCACCGGCTCGACCGTGCTGGCGGCGGCCTTCTTCAGCGACCCCGAATTCGTCGAGCGCAACGGCACCGGTTACGATTCGGTGCAGCGCGTGACCGACGGGCACCGCTTCCGCGATCGCGAGGAGCTGCTGAAGGCCCAGGCCGACGAGCCGTCATCGCTGGTGCTCTGGCACATCCTCGACACCGAGAACAATGCGCATCATCGCGACCTGCTCGACATGTCGGTGCTCTATCCCGGCGGCGCGATCGCGTCCGACGCGATGCCGTGGACGACGTCGGACGGCAAGACCTACACCGGCGATGCCTGGCCGCTGCCCGATGATGCCACCTCGCATCCGCGCTCGGCCGGCTGCTTCACGAAATTCATCCGCGAATGGGTGCGCGAGCGCAAGACCGTGTCGCTGCTCGAAGGCGTGCGCAAATGCGCGCTGATCCCCGCGGAGATCCTGTCGCAGAGCACACCCGCGATGCGCGCCAAGGGGAAGCTCGCGAAGGACGCCGATGCCGACATCGTCGTGTTCGACTACGAGAAGCTCAGCGATCGCGCGACCTTCACGGCGATGAACCGCCCCTCCGAGGGCGTGCGGCATCTGATCGTCAGCGGCCAGCCGCTCATCACCGATGGCGTGCTGGACGTGGTGGCGCGCCCCGGCCGCCCCGTGCGCCGCCCCGTCGTCGAGGGCTGACCCATGCCGGTCCCCGTTCTCCTGGTCACGGGCTTTCTGGGGGCGGGCAAGACCACGGTCGTCAACCATCTGCTGGCGCACGCGGAGGGACGGCGGATCGCCGCGATCGTCAACGATTTTGGCGCGATCAACATCGATGCGGAGCTGATCGCGGGCGCCAGCGACGGCGTGGTCAGTCTCGCCAATGGCTGCATCTGCTGCTCGCTCGAAGGCGATCTCTTGCGCACGCTCTCGACGCTGCTGCGCCGCGATCCGAAGCCGGACTATATCGTTATCGAGACCAGCGGCGTCGCCGATCCCGCCGACATCGTCCGCAATCTGATGGATCCCGTGATCCTGCGCGAGGCGCCGCTGGAGACGGTGCTGTGCGTGATGGATGCAGCGACGCCGACGGCTGCCCTCGACGATGCGCTCCAGCGCTCGCAATTGCGAGTCGCCGATATCGTGGCATTGAGCAAGCTGGATCTGGCGGGCGGGGGTGCGGCTGGGCGGATGCGCGAGGCCATTCGCGCGCAGCGCGTCCCTGCCGTGGTGGTGGATGCGAAGCACGGCGAGATTCCGTCCGCGCTGCTGTTCCCCGCGATCGCCGATCGTACGCCCGCGTTACGCGAGCCGGGACCGCGGCGGCCGGCAGAGGAGCGCTTCGAGACATTGAGCTGGACCTCGGACCAGCCGCTCTCGCTGCCTCGCCTGCAGCAGGCCATCGGCCGCCTTGCTCCAAAACTCGCCCGCGCAAAAGGCTTGCTTGAGACGGTCGAGCAGCCCGGACGCCAGATGGTGTTTCAATTCGCCGCCGGCCGCGCGACGATCGCTCCGGGCGAGGCGCCGACGCCGGGCGTGCCGCGCGCGCGGATCGTCTTCATCGCCGAGCTTGGCGTGCTCCCGAAGGCGGAGCTCGACGAGATTATGGCGGCGTGCGTTGCGGAATGAGTAGCGCAGTTCACGCCATTGCCGATGTGCCCGGTCAAATCGCGCGACGCTTCAACCCTCGACCGGCAGCGCATCGCCGTGCACGTACCACTCCGCGCGCGAGGTCCACTGCACATGCCGGTCGGGTGTCGCACCAAGCGGCTCGTCGAACGCGCCGGCGTGGATGATCGCTTCGCGCCCGCTGCGGGTCAAATGCGGCATCGGGCTGCCGCAGATCTTGCAGAACGCGGTGGCAAAGCTTCGCGCGTTGGGTAGATCGAAGCGCGCGACGGATGGTTCCCCGCGCAGCTATCGCAGCGCTTCTGCCTTCACGATCACCTCGCAGGCATGCGCGGTCCCGGTCGCCTTGCGGCAGCGCGAGCAATGGCAGTTGAGGAAGCGGTCGAAGGGCCCCTCGACCTCGAAGGCGATTTCGCCGCACAGGCAGCTTCCCCGGAACGCAGCCATGTCATTCCCCTTCCGGCTCGGCCGCCTCGTCGGCGTGGACTGGCTGATCGCCATGCGTGCCGCGCAACCGGATCATCGTGTCGATCACGTCGACGTCGATCTTCAGCATGTCGAGATCGCGCGTCATCTCGCGTACCTCCTGGCCCTTGCGCGCCAGTTCCTCGGATACGTCGACCGCCATCTTGCGTTCGGCCACATTGCCTTGCGTGTTGACGAACAGCTTTGCGCGCATCCATTCGAGCCGTGCCCGCTGGGTGTCGCGCTCGAACTTCTTTTCCGCATAGCGCCGCCGCGCCTCGGCATAGGCGCCGACCAGCGCAGTCCCCGGCAGGCTCCACAATTGCTCGACCGACATGGTCATGCCGTTCAGGTCCCGGGTTCGGCTCGGCGGAGGTCTACTCCGCCGCCTATCAGACCCTGCCGGCCGGCAATTCTCAAGAGGATGTTCGGAGGCCCGGCAAACTCACGCAAATTGCGCGAGGCCGTGGCCGACGGACCAGTTCTCCGCCGGCGCGTCGAGCACGTTCACGAACACGTCCTCGGGCCGGATGCCCGGGCTCTCGCCGAGCAGCTCGGCGATCCGCCGGTACAGGGCCTTCTTCTGCTCGGCGGTGCGTGTGGCGAACACGGTGATCTGGATCAGCACGGCGTCGTCGCTGCGCTCGACGCCGTAGGCGTTGCCGCAGCGAAAGTTTGTCGGCGCAAGCTCGCTGATGGTCATGAACTCGTCGCCTTCGGGCACATTCAGCGCCTCGCGCATGGCGCGATAGAGACCGTCGAGGATCGCCTGCCGGTAGGCGTCCGGCTTCCCCGCGCGCATCGAGATGTGGAGGAGAGGCATGAGCTGATCCCTTTGCATGCGGGCCCGACCGGCCGGACGCATGGTCCGTGCCGGCGGTTCGGCCCATCGACAAAACGGGCTATCAATCCCGATTGATTTTTGACACGATGTCCAGAAACCATGTTTTTGACATCGTGTCAAATATGGTGAAAGCCCGGCATTGCCGTACAGTGGAGCAAACGTTGAGGCCGCGCGAATTCGACCACGACGATGTCCTGCGCATCGCGTTCGACCAGTTCTGGCGCAAGGGCGTGCGCGGCACGTCGCTGTCGGACATCGCCCGCGACGCCGGTGTTCAGCGCGGCAGCCTTTACAATGCCTTCGGCAGCAAGGAGGCGCTGTTCCTCCAGGCCTATGAACGCTATGCCGGCGAATATCTCCTGGCTCTGCAAAAGGCGCTAGGCGCGGGCTCGTTGCGAAGGCGCCTCGCCGCGTTCTTCGACCTCACCATCACGAACTTCCGCTCGGGCTCGCCGCCGCGGGGGTGTCCGACCACGCGCGGCTTGATGGAGCTCGGCGCGGTCGAAGGCGAGGGGCTCGACGAGGACGCGCGCGAGGCTTTCGCCAGCCTGATCTCGCGCATTACCACCCTGGTTCAGGACGCGTTGTCGGCGGGCGCCGTGCGCGGCGAGTTCAGCGGCAATCCCGCGGCCGCAGCGCTGCACATCATCACCGTGACGCGCGGTCTCGCCGTGATCGAACGTGCCTTCGGCGACGAAGCCCAGCTGCGCAAGATCGCCGCCCACACGATCGACCTGATGCTCGACAAGAAGGCCCGCTAGGTCGCAAGACGGATCTGGATGCGAGTAGAACCCATCGAAGCTTCAGCAGCAGGCAAGCGCGTCGAAGGCCCGCGTCGTTGCCATCTCGTTCTCGTTGCCGACGAACTGGCAGACCACGGACTTGAGCTCGCCAGGCTGCCTGCTGCGCGCGACCGCCAACAGCCGCATCAACTCCGCCTCGTCCTTCGACAGGCGCCGGCACGACGGCGGCATGAAGCACAGTTCGCACGGCCGGCCGCTGCGCAGGATTCGTACCAGCGCGGCAGCCCGCGCCACCAGCAGCGGGCTGTCGGCGATATCAGGCGCCTCGTCGGCGAAGCGATAGGCAGCCTCCCAGCAGTCGGAAGCGCCGGTCGCATAGGCCGCGCCGATGAACCGGAGCAGCGACAGCGCGATGCGGCAAAAATCATCGTAGTTCTCGACGCATGGACGCGACGACAGTGCGGTCTGGAGCGGACAGTGCCGCGGCTGGCCGGCTTCCGTGACAGGCACAAGGCCGCATGCATCCTGCATCATGAACGACGCCCTTGTCAGTGCAACGTGGGGCTGCCGACCAGCCAGTTCTTCATCGCCATCGTCCGCTCATGATCGAAAGACGGAACGTGCCGGTCGGGAAGGATGAGACCCGCCATGCGGAAGATCGTTGCAAGCCCGCGCACAGGCGCGAGAGCCCAGTCGGCGCCGACCGGCGGCAGCCAGGACTCGAACTGCTCGCGCGCGACGTCGACACGCTGCTGCTGTGCCGCGGCGATCGCCCGCAACAGTCCGTGCTCGCTGTCGGACATGCGCGGACAAGTCGGGCAATGCACCTCGATGGCCGTATGCGCCGTGCAGGCAAAGATCTCGATGATCGATTCCAGCGAGGGCACGGCATCGCCCACGCGAAAGTGGTCGTACACTTGCTGGATGTCGGTCGCGGTCGGAACGGCGCTTCCGCCGCGGGCCTTGGCCCGAAATCCCCAGATGAAGAGCCGCTCCGCCGCGCCGAGCGCGGGAAGGTCGAGGGACCCTGTCGATGTCGATTGATGCATTGAGCCTCTGGCCTCCGGCTGCGCTCACGCCACAGCTGGCGCTGATGATCTGCGCCGATCGTTCCGCCAGAGCCTCCTGCAAGTCAACGCCCGGAGGGGCGATATCGAGCTCTTCTAGTTTTGAAGAACTCGCATCTCGGATGCATCCGGCTTCGCGAGCCTATGGCGCCGTGCGCAGTAGGACGGCAGCATCCCCGCCGCAATTTGCGGAGGCCGGGAACCCGAATGCTTAAAGCTTTGCTAAGGGGCGTGGGATAAACTTGCATATCACCCTTCCAATTCTGCGAGCATCGATGTTTTTCTCCCGCATCAGTTTCAAGCTGGTCCTGATCGTCGGCATCAGCCTCCTTGGCATGGTCGCGCTCGCGCCGATCGCGCTCTCGACCCTGCGCGCACAGATGATCGCCGACCGCCAGGCCAAGACCCAGCATATGGTCGATGTCGGCTACGGCATCCTGGCGCATTACCAGAAGCTCGAGAGCGAGGGCAAACTCCCGCGCGAGAAGGCCCAGGCCGCCGCCATCGCGGAGATCAAAAGCCTGCGCTACGACATGGTCGAGTATTTCTGGCTCAACGACATGGCCGCGAAGATGATCATGCACCCAATCAAGCCCGAGCTTGACGGCAAGGATCTCTCGGACATGAAGGACCCGACGGGCAACCGGCTGTTCTCGGGCTTCGTTGACGTCGTCAACAAGCAGGGTGCGGGCTTCTACAGCTACCTCTGGCCGAAGCCCGGCTTCGACCAGCCGGTCGGGAAAATCTCCTATGTGAAGGGCTTTGCGCCCTGGGGCTGGATCATCGGCACCGGCATCTATCTCGACGACGTCGATGCCGTCTTCCGTCAGGATGCGATGACTTTCGCGTTGGTGTGCCTCGTGGTGTTGGCGCTCGTGCTCGGCGCCTCCTTCGTGATCGGCCGCAGCGTCACCCGGCCGCTGGCCAGGATCACCGCGCTGACCGAGCGCCTCGCCGCGGGCGACGGCGCGTTCGAAGTGCCCTACACCGGCCGCGGCGACGAGGTCGGCGGGCTCGCCAAGGCGCTCGCCGTGTTCAAGGACAATGCGACGGCGGTGGGGCGGATGCATGCCGAGCAGCAGGAACTGAAGCAGAGGGCCGACGAGGAGAAGCGCAAGGCCATGACCGACCTTGCCGGCAAGTTCGAGGCGAGCGTTCAGGCCGTCGTCCGCGAGGTCTTCAACGAAGCGCGCGCAATGCAGCAGGCCGCGCAGGGCATGTCGGAGACCGCGAACAAGGCGACCGATCGCGCGAGCATCGTCGCCACCGCCTGCCAGCAGGCATCGAGCAACGTGCAGACGGTGGCCTCCGCCGCGGGGCAGCTGTCGTCCTCGATCACCGAGATCAGCCAGCGCGTCGCACAGGCTGCGAGCGTGGCCGACAAGGCCGCCGCCGACGGTCAGCGCACCAATGATACCGTGCAGGGGCTGGCCGCGGCCGCGCACAAGATCGGCGAGGTCATCGACCTCATCAACCAGATCGCCTCGCAGACCAATCTGCTCGCGCTCAACGCCACCATCGAGGCGGCACGTGCAGGCGAGTCCGGCAGGGGATTTGCCGTGGTCGCGAGCGAGGTCAAGTCGCTGGCGAGCCAGACCGCAAAGGCGACCGACGAGATCGGTGCGCAGATCACCGCGATCCAGGCCGAAACCAATCAGGTTGTCGGCAACATCGAGAGCATTCGCAAGACCATCATGGAGGTCAACGAGATCTCCTCGTCGATCGCGGCCGCGGTCGAGGAGCAGGGCGCCGCGACGCAGGCGATCGCCCATAGCGTGCAGGAGGCGGCCGCCGGCACCGATCAGGTCTCGCAGAACATCTCGGGCGTCACCGACGCCACTGCGGAAACCGGCCAGGTCGCCGGCCTCGTTCTGCAGTCCAGCGGCCGGCTGTCGCAGAAGCTGCAATCGCTGGAAAACGAGGTCAGCACCTTCGTTGCGGGAGTGCGGGCGGCCTAGTATAGCAGGGGGATGGGTCAACACCTCCGTGGACGCGCGCGCATCCTACTAATCAATCCGAACAGCACCGAGGCGACCACAGCGATGATGGTCGCCATTGCGACGTCCGCCGCCGCGGACGGTTTCGACGTCGTCGGCGCCACGGCAACGCGGGCGTCGTCGATGATCGTGACGCCGGATGCGCTGGACGCGGCTGCGCCTGAAGTCTTGGAGATCGCGCAGGCACATCGGCACGCATGCGACGGCATCATCGTCGCGGCGTTCGGCGATCCCGGCCTGGCCGGGATCAAGGCCAGCGTGAAGCTGCCGGCGGTCGGCATCGGCGAGTCCTCGATGCTGGCAGCCGCCGAGAACGGCCGCCGCTTCGGTGTGGCGACCACGACGCCAATGCTCAGGGCGAAGATCGACGCCTTGCCGGACGCGCTGGGATTGCAAGCGCGCTACACCGGCGCCCGTTTCGCCGACGGCGATCCGCAAGAGCTGATGCGCGATCCGGCGCGGCTACGCGCAGCCCTTGCCGGCGCGGTCGAGGCCTGCATCGCCCTCGATGGTGCCGGGGCGGTCGTCATCGGCGGCGGGCCGCTGGGCGAAGCCGCGCGCCAGCTTCAGCCGATGTTCAATGTCCCCGTCGTCGCGCCGATCCCGTGTGCCGTGGCGCGGATTATTCGCCTCATCACCTCGCGCGCGGCCGATTGATATTCCGGCCGACGGGAGCGGTCATCGTGGCCGGCGTTCTTGCCCTTGACGGCCTCGGCTAAAGTGACGAAGCAGAACTATCGGGCCTGTCGACCCGCGCCCCGGCTCGCGGGCATGGAGACGCTGCATGTCGTTCAAAAAACTCCTGATCGCCAATCGCGGCGAGATCGCCATCCGCATCGCGCGTGCGGCAGCCGATGCCGGCATCGCGACGGTCGCGGTTCACCCCGCGGATGATGCGCTGTCGCTGCATGTGCGCGTTGCGGATGAAGCGGTCGAAATCCCCGGCCGCGGCGCGCGGGCCTATCTCGACATCGAGGCCGTGGTCAAGGCGGCAATGGCATCCGGCTGCAACGCCGTGCATCCCGGCTACGGGTTCCTCAGTGAGAACGCTGCGTTCGCAAAGGCCTGCGCCGACGCAGGCATCGCCTTCGTCGGACCGAAAGCCGCGGCGCTTGAACTGTTCGGCGACAAGGTTGCGGCACGGCAACTGGCAAAGCGCTGCGGTGTGCCGATCATCGCCGGCACCAGCGGCCCTTCCTCGCTGGAGGACATCGCGGCGTTCTTCACCTCGCTCGGCAGCAACGCGGCGATCGTGATCAAGGCGATGGCCGGCGGCGGCGGCCGCGGCATGCGCGTGGTGGAGAGCGCCGCCGATCTCGCTGAGGCCTATGCGCGCTGCCGGTCCGAGGCCAAGGCGGCATTCGGCTTCGACGGCGTCTATGCCGAGCGCCTGATCCGGCAGGCGCGCCATATCGAGGTGCAGATCATCGGCGATCGCCATGGCGCGATCTCTCATCTCTGGGAACGCGAATGCACCATTCAGCGCCGGCACCAGAAGCTGATCGAGGTGGCACCGAGCCCGTCGCTGAGCGATTCCCTGCGCGGACGCATCATCGAGGCAGCGAAGCAGCTTGCCGCGGCCGCGTCCTACGACAATCTCGGCACGTTCGAGTTCCTGGTCGACGGCGCCGCTGACGACAGCTTTGCCTTCATCGAGGCCAATCCACGGCTCCAGGTCGAGCACACCGTCACCGAAGAGGTGCTCGGGCTCGACCTCGTCCGCGCCCAGCTTGCGGTTGCCGCCGGCGCAACGCTGGCCTCGCTCGGCCTGGCGCAGGGGTCCATCCCGAAGCCGCGCGGCTTTGCGATGCAGCTCCGCGTCAACATGGAAACGCTGGATGAGACGGGTGCGACCCATCCGACCGGCGGCGTGCTGGCCGTGTTCGAACCGCCGTCGGGGCCGGGCGTCCGTGTCGATAGCTTTGGCTACGCCGGCTACAAGACCAGTGCTGCCTTCGACTCGCTGCTGGCCAAGGTCATCGTGCATACGCCGGGCGAGGCCTGGCATGACGTCGTGGCCAAAGCCTCGCGCGCCTTGCGCGAGTTCCGGATCGACGGCGTCGTCACCAACATCGCCTTCCTCCAGGCGGTGCTCGCGCATCCAGATTTCAGGACCAACCGCATCGCGACCGATTTCATCGATCGCAACATTGCAAAGCTGGTCGAGGCGGCCGATGGCGCGGCCAAACCGCTCTTCTTCGCCCCGACCGAACGAAGCGGCGGTCACGGCACCGAAGCTCACGTCGCACAAGCGGTGCCCGAAGGCGCGGTGATGATTGCCGCACCCCTGCAAGGCACCGTCGTCACCATCCAGGTGAAGGAAGGCGAGATCGTGCGCCCGGGCCAGCAGCTCGCGGTGATCGAGTCCATGAAGATGGAACATCTGGTCATGGCGGAGCAGGGCGGCCGCGTCATGAAGCTCGTCGCCGGCGACGGCGTCACGCTGCTGCACGGCGAGCCGATCCTCTACCTCGAGCCGCTCGACGTCGCAGCTGATCAGTCAGCGGCGGAAGCCGACATCGATCTGGATCACATCCGTCCCGATCTCGCCGAGATGATCGCGCGCCAGGCCAACACGCTCGACGAGAACCGCCCGGCCTCGGTCGAGCGCCGCCGCAACACCAACCAGCGCACCGCGCGCGAAAACGTCGCCCAGCTCGTCGACGACGGCTCATTCATGGAGTATGGCAGCCTCGCGATCGCGGCGCAGCGGCGCCGACGCAAGCTCGACGATCTCGTCAAGAACACCCCGGCCGACGGTCTCGTGATGGGCGTCGCGACCGTCAACGCGGAGAAGTTCGGTCCCGACGGCGGGCGCTGCATCGTCGTGGCCTATGACTATACCGTGCTCGCGGGCACGCAGGGCCACATGAACCACAAGAAGATCGACCGCATGCTGACGCTCGCGGAAGACTGGCACGTGCCGCTGGTGTTCTACGCCGAGGGCGGCGGCGGTCGGCCCGGCGATACCGATCGGCTCGGCATGACCGGCCTCGACGGTCCGTCCTTCGTGCAGTTCGCGAGGTTGTCCGGTCTCGTGCCCGTGATCGGTATCGTCTCCGGCTATTGCTTTGCCGGCAATGCCGCGATGCTCGGCTGCTGCGATGTGATCATCGCCACGAAAAATGCCTCGATCGGCATGGGCGGCCCCGCCATGATCGAGGGCGGCGGCCTCGGCGTCTATCATCCGGCGGAGGTCGGCCCGGTCTCGTTCCAGTCACCGAACGGCGTCATCGACATTCTCGTCGAGGACGAGGAGGAGGCGACGCGCGCTGCGCAAAAATACCTGTCCTATTTCCAGGGCTCGGTGACAGAGTGGCACGCCGCAGACCAGCGCCTGCTCCGTCGCGCGATCCCCGAGAACCGCCTGCGCGTCTACGACATCCGCAGCGTCATCGATCTCGTCGCGGACAAGGATTCCGTGCTGGAGCTGCGCCGCGACTACGGCGTCGGCATGATCACCGCGCTGATCCGGATCGAGGGCAAGCCGTTCGGCCTGATCGCCAACAATCCACGTCATCTCGGCGGCGCGATCGATGCCGATGCCGGCGACAAGGCGGCGCGCTTCCTCCAGCTCTGCGACGCCTTCGATCTGCCGATCGTCTCGCTCTGCGACACGCCCGGCTTCATGGTCGGCCCCGAGGCCGAGAAGACCGCGATCGTCCGTCACGTCTCGCGCATGTTCGTCACGGGCGCGAGCCTCACCGTGCCGCTGTTCGGCATCGTGCTGCGCAAGGGCTACGGGCTGGGCGCGCAGTCGATGATCGGCGGCGGCTTCCACGCCTCGTTCTTCACCGCGGCCTGGCCGACCGGCGAGTTCGGCGGCATGGGTCTCGAAGGCTATGTCCGCCTCGGCTTCCGCAAGGAGATGGAAGCGATCGCCGATCCCGACGAGCGCGAGACCTATTATCGCAACAAGGTCGCCGAGCTCTATGCCAACGGCAAGGCCGTCTCGATCGCCTCGGTGTTCGAGATCGACAACGTCATCGATCCCGCGGAAACGCGGCGCTGGATCATGGCGGGGCTAAGGTCTGTGCCGAAGCCGCCCGTGCGGACGGAGAAGAAGCGGCCCTGCATCGACACGTGGTGAGCGCAGTGCAGCAATAGCCGCGTTTTCGGTTCCCGATTGACATCCCCGCCTGTGGTGCCAGACTTTGCACAATAATACAGGGTGGAGACGTCCGCGATGGCCAGCCTTTCGGCCTCGAACCATGTCGCCCGTGTCTTGTCCGTCGCCAACCAGGTGGCCGACGTCGATGCCTCTTCGCGCATTGCCGATTCATGGCGGCGCTGCCTGATCAGCCACAAGCTGGACCCCGCCCGCCAGGGCCCGCCGCAGACGCTGACCGAGGCGGAGGTCCGGCATGTTGCCGAGCCGATGGAGGAGACGATCAGGCTCGTTACCCCCGAGCTCGACGACCTCGCCCGCGTGCTGCGCGACGCCGGCTATTGCGTCAATCTGGCGGATGTCAACGCAACCATGCTGTTCAGCCGTCTGCCGGGCGAGGCCGACGCAAAGATGTTCATGGACTGGAAGATCTATACCGGCTCGAACTTTGCCGAAACCTTTGAGGGGACCAACGGGCTCGGCACGGCGCTTGCCGAGCAGAAGCCGATCCTGGTGCATCGCGACGAGCATTTTCGTGCGCAGTGGCACATGTTCTCCTGTGCGGTGGCGCCGCTGTTCGACCAGGCCGGACGTCTTGCCGGCGCCATCAACATCACCTCCTGCCGCGAGGATCTCGAGCGGGCCGCGCACCAGCTCGCGCTCGCGGTGACGATGGAGGCGACGCGGCGGATGGAGGGCGTGATCTTCCGCGGTCATTTCCGCAACGCCTGGATCGCCACCGTGCCGGGCGACGGCGGAAGCGGTCTGCTCGCCTATGACGACGATCGCCGCATCGTCGGGGCCTGCCGATCGGCGCGCGCTCTGCTGGGCCTCACCGACGGCCTGATCGCAGCCGGCATCGATCTGTCACGCTACATCAAGTTCGATCACCCCGCACGTAACGCGGACGAAATCGTCGCGTTGCGCCGGGCCGACGGCAGTCCGCTGGGGCACGGCCATGTCGCGCCGCCGCTGCGGGTACGGCCGTCCACGCAGCATCGTGACGTCGCTGTCGATCGCTTCGACGCGCTGCATCGGCTTGCCGGTCGCGATCCCGAGCTGATCAAGAGCGTGAAGCGGCTGCGGAGCATCGGCGATCACAATCTGCCGGTGCTGCTGCATGGCGAGACCGGCGTCGGCAAGGACGTGTTCGCCCGCGCCATTCACGCCGCCAGCAATCGCGCGCGCCACAACTATGTGGCGCTGAACTGCGCGGCGATGCCGGAAAGCCTGATCGATGCCGAGCTGTTCGGCTACGAGGCCGGCGCCTTCACCGGCGCGCGGCGCGACGGCTCGAAGGGCCTGATCGTGCAGGCGGACGGCGGCACGCTTTTCCTCGACGAGATCGGTGACATGCCGATCGCGCTGCAGACGCGCCTCTTGCGCGTGCTGGAGAACCGCGAGGTCTGGCCGCTCGGTGCGCTCAAGCCCGTGCCGGTCGACATCCGCCTGATCAGCGCCACCCATCGCGATCTCGGCCGCATGGCGGAGGAGGGCGCCTTCCGCGCCGACCTTTATTTCCGTCTGCGCGGCATGGAGGTGCGGCTCCCGGCGTTGCGCGAACGTGTCGACCGCGACGATATCATCCGGCAGATCGCGCGCGAGGAAGCGCCGGACTGCCGTCTCTCGGACGAGGCCTGGTCGCTGCTCTCGGCCTATCCCTATCCCGGCAACATGCGCCAGCTCCGCCACGTGTTGCGGCTCGCCGGCTGCACGGCCGAGGATCGCGTCATCACCGACGCCGACCTCGATCTGCCGCCGTTCGGCGGAAGAGCAGCGGAGCCCGATCTCGCAGCGGCCGAACGCGCGACGATCGCAGAGGCGCTGCGCAAGCACGGCGGCCGGGTCGCCGAGGCAGCGCGTGCGTTGAAGCTCAGCCGCGCCACGCTGTATCGCAAGATCAAAGCGATGAAGATCGAGGCGGCGCAGTAGGCGCCGTTCTTTAGGAGAAATCGCTCCAGCTCAGATGCCGCGAATCGAGGTCGCCGACCGTCACGGTGCCGCGCATCTCGCGCGGCGTGTGGAAGCTGCTGCGGAGATAGATCAGCGGGGTCGCTTCCGCCCCGTACGACACGCCGCGGACTTCACCGACGAAGATCGAATGCGTCGCGGTCTCGAACTCCTGCGCCAGCATGCAGTCGAAGGCGGCGACGGCGTCGGTCAGTACCGGTGCGCCGGTGGTCCCGCGCGTCCATTGCCCGAACGCAAATCGGTCGTCGCCATTGACGCCCTTCTGGCCGCTGAAGGTCAGCGCCAGCAGCGCATGATCCTCGTGCAGGAAGTTGATGGCGAACGCGCCTTCCTCGCGGATGCGCGCATGGGCGCTGGCGTTGCGGTTGACGCAGACGATCAGGGACGGCGGATTGTCCGACAGCGAGCAGGCCGACGTCACCGTCAGTCCCGTGCGTTTGCCGTGCTCGGCGCCGACCGTGACCAGCGCGACGGCGCCGGCGCATTGGCGCATCGCCTGCTTGAAATCCTTTGCGTCGACGCTCACGCCGAAATCTCCGAAATGTTGCGGGTGCGGCACGATCGCGCCGCCCCCGCCTCCGGTCAAGCCGCCTTGCGCGCGGAGCCGAGATGCTTCAGGCGCGGTAGCACCTCGTTCTTCAGCAGGGACAGCGAGTGATGCCAGGCTTCCGCCTTGTGCTTGTAGTCGAAGCCGAACACCAGCAGCACGCCGAAGCCGCCGACCTCCTCGTAGATCTTCTCGATCTTCTCGGCGACGGTGGCGGGCGAGCCCACGATCCAGTTCCGCTTGGCGCAATATTCGACCGTCACGTCGCTGTCGGGCACGTCCGGCGCGTGCTTCAGATAGTCCTTGAAGCCGAAATGGCCGAGCAGGGGCAGGAAGTACTCGCCCATCATCCGGCCCATCATGTCGCCGGTCGAGAGCTTCCACGCCTCCTCGTCGGTGTCGGCGACGAACACCTCGCGCACTAGCCGCCAGTCCTGCCGGTTCGGCTTGCGGCCGGTCTTGGCGGCGCCCGCCACGACCGAGTCCCAATGGCTGCCGACATAGGCCGGATTGAGGTTGAGGCTCATCGGAATGAAGCCGCGCTCGCCGGCAAGCTTCAGCGTGTCCGAGTTCTTCGAGAGCCCGGCGACGCCGATCGGCGGATGCGGCGCCTGCAGCGGCTTGATGTGCGGCTTGAGGAAGTCGAACATCGTGTCCGGCTTGGTCACCGTCCAGAACTTGCCCTTGTAGGTCCAGGGCGCGGGATCGCTCCACATCTTCAGGATGATCTCCAGCGCCTCGCGGGTCATGTCGCGGTTCTGCCCGCTCATGCCGTCGACGTTGAACATCGCCCAGTCGCTCGGCAGGCCACTGGCCGCGACGCCGAAATTGAGCCGGCCCTCGGAGAGATGGTCGAGCATGGCGACGCGGTTGGCGAGCTCGGCCGGATGGTGATAGGGCAGCAGGAAGCCGCCCGGTCCGATGCGCAAGCGCTTGGTCTGCATCAGCGCCTGCGCGATCAGGAGATCCGGCGTGGGATTGGGTTCCCAGGGTGCGGTGTGGTGTTCGCCGACCCAGGCCTCCAGATAGCCGAGCTCGTCGAGCCAGCGCATGACTTGCAGGTCCCAGTCGTTTCCTTCCTTCAGGCCGCACTCCGGCGGATGCGAAGGCATCGTGAAATACCCGATCTCCATGGTTTCCTCATCTGATGTTGACGCGTCTTGTTGCGCGGTTCACGGACGTGAGCGGGGACACTTGAGCAAGCCGTGTGCCAGCGCGGAGTGCCCCTCGGGCCGGTGAGAAATCGCTGGTTTGTGGCGGCAATAGCCGATATCCCGGGGCGGATTTGCAAGGCCTCGTCTCATTGTCGCGAGACGGTGTCTTGTCGATGAGACGAGGACAGTTTCGAGATGACCGAACCCGCTTATGTCGCGGTGGACTGGGGCACCAGCAGCTTTCGGCTCTGGCTGGTCGATCGCACCGGTCAGGTGCTGGCCGAGCGCCGCAGCGATGAGGGCATGCTGGCGGCGGCCAAGGCCGGCTTCGCTGCTGTGCTGCAATCGCATCTTGCCGCCGTCGATGCGCCGGGCCATCTGCCGGTTCTCGTCTGCGGCATGGCCGGCGCCCGCACGGGATGGGTCGAGGCGGGCTATGTCGACACGCCGGCGCCACTCTCTGCCGTCCTGAAGCAGGCAGCGCGCGTGCCGGGCGAAGCGCGCGACATCCGCATCCTGCCCGGCATCGCCCAGCGCGATGCAGGCGCGCCTGACGTGATGCGCGGCGAGGAAACGCAATTGCTCGGCGCGCTCGGTCTCGATGCCGCAGGCGAGGCGCTCGTCTGCATGCCCGGCACGCATTCGAAATGGGTGCGGGTGACCGACGGCACGGTCGAGCGCTTTTCCACGTTCATGACGGGTGAACTCTTCAGCGTGGTCTCGCGCGAGACGATTCTGTCGCTCGCGGTCGCCGGCGCCGATGATGCCGAAGATGTCACGAGCTTCAAGGCGGCGGTAATTGCTGCATTCAAGGCGCCTGCCTTCGCGGCCAATCTCCTGTTCGGCGCGCGGTCGCGTCAGCTTCTGTTCGGCGGCACGCCGGCTGCAGCGCGTGAGACGCTGTCGGGCACGTTGATCGGTGTCGAACTGGCGGCCGGGCTCTCCGGCGCTGTGCCGAAATCCGGCATCACGCTGATTGCCTCGGGGCGGCTCGCGATGCTGTACCAGCACGCCTTCGAGGCACTGTCGGTCGCAGTGCAGCCGGTCGATGCGGATGAAGCGGTCCGCCGCGGCCTGTCGATGGCGGCTGCGTCGATCTGGACCACATAGAAGGACCCTTGAGATGAGCATTCCCTTTCCGCCGATGAAGCGTCCGTTGGTCGCGATCCTGCGCGGTGTGAAACCGGAGGAGACCGAGGCCATCGTCGGCGTGCTGATCGAGGCCGGCATGACCGCGATCGAGATCCCGCTGAACTCGCCCGATCCATTCCGCTCGATCGCCACCGCTGCGAAACTGGCGCCGGCCGGCGTGTTGATCGGCGCCGGCACGGTGCTGACCGCCGCGGATGTCGATCGTCTCAACGATGTCGGCGGCAAGCTCATGGTGTCGCCGAATGTGGATACGCAGGTGCTCACGCGCGCGCATCAGCACGGCATGGTGACGCTGCCGGGCGTGTTCTCGCCGACCGAGGCGCTGCTTGCGGCGCGCTCCGGCGCATCGGGCTTGAAGTTCTTTCCGGCGAGCGTGCTCGGCGCGTCCGGCATCGCCGCGATCCGCGCCGTGCTGCCGGCCGGTGTGATGATCGCCGCCGTCGGCGGCGTCTCAGACCAGAATTTTGCGGAGTACATCAAGGGCGGCGTGACGGCGTTCGGGCTCGGCTCCAACCTCTACAAGCCCGGCATGACGGCAACGGATGTTGCCGCTCGCGCGAAGTTGACGATTGCGGCCTACGATCGGGCGATTGCGAAAGACTGAGCCCGCAATAAACAAGCCGTGATGCCGTCACGGTCGCGCTTTATCCTATCTTGCCGCACTCGCGAGATCAGGAGACCGACATGGCGATCAACAACGTAGCCGATCTGTTCGTGGCAACGCTCGAACAGGCCGGCGTCAAGCGCATCTACGGCATCGTCGGGGATAGCCTGAACGCCCTCACCGAGGCGCTGCGCCGCCGCGGCACCATCGAATGGATCCATGTCCGGCATGAGGAGGTCGCGGCCTTCGCTGCTGCCGGCGAGGCCGAGATGACCGGGAGCCTTGCGGTGTGTGCCGGTTCCTGCGGCCCGGGCAATCTGCATCTGATCAACGGCCTGTTCGATGCACATCGCAGCCGCGTGCCCGTGCTGGCGATCGCCGCGCAGATCCCGATGGCCGAGATCGGCAGCGGCTATTTCCAGGAAACTCACCCGCAGAACCTGTTCCGCGAGTGCAGCCATTATTGCGAGCTGGTTTCGGACCCGAGCCAGCTTCCTTATGTGCTGGAGAATGCGATCCGCGCGGCCGTGGGTCTGCGCGGCGTCGCCGTCGTCGCCATGCCGGGCGACGTCGCTTTCCGTAGCCCCCCGAAGCGCGCGCTATCGACGACACGCGGCCTTGCGCTGTCGGCGCCGAAGGTCGTGCCGCAGGCGTGTGAGCTGAAGGCGCTCGCGGAACTGCTGAACGGCGCCGAGCGGATCACCCTGTTCTGCGGCCGCGGCTGCGCCGGCGCGCATGCGCCGCTGATGCAGCTTGCGGAAGCCCTGAAGAGCCCGATCGTGCATGCGCTCGGCGGCAAGGAGCATGTCGAATACGAAAATCCCTACGACGTCGGCATGACCGGCTTCATCGGTTTTTCCTCGGGCTATGCCGCCATGCACGCCTGCGACGCGCTGGTGATGCTCGGCACTGATTTCCCCTACAAGCAGTTCTTCCCGACCGACTGCCAGATCGTGCAGATCGACATTCGTCCGGAAAATCTCGGGCGGCGCTGCAAGATCGATCTCGGCCTCGTCGGCGACGTCAAGCTCACCATCGAGGCGCTGCTGCCGCTGTTGAGGAAGAAGACGCAGCGCAAGCATCTCGACGATGCAGTCGCGCATTACAGGAAAGCGCGCGAAGGCCTGGACTCGCTTGCCAGGGGAACCCCGGGAGCCAAGCCAATCCATCCGCAATATCTTGCGAAAGTCATCAGCGACCATGCGTCCGAGGATGCCGTGTTCACCGCCGATGTCGGGACGCCCACAGTGTGGGCCGCGCGCTATCTCGACATGAACGGCCGCCGCCGGCTGATCGGCTCGTTCGTGCACGGCTCGATGGCCAATGCGATGCCGCAGGCGATCGGCGCGCAGGCCGCGCAGCCTGGCCGGCAGGTGATCTCGCTCTCCGGCGACGGTGGCTTCACCATGCTGATGGGCGATCTAATTACGCTGACACAGATGAAGCTGCCGGTGAAGATCGTCGTCTTCAACAACGGCGTGCTCGGCTTCGTCGCGCTGGAGATGAAGGCGGCGGGCTTCGTCGACACCAATGTCGATCTGGAGAATCCCGATTTCGCCGCGATGGCGCGCGCGATGGGTATTTTCGCCAAGCGCGTCGAGGATCCCGGCGAACTCCCGGATGCCATGAAGGAGATGCTGGCCCACAACGGACCGGCGTTGCTGGACGTCGTCACCGCCAAGCAGGAGCTGTCGATGCCGCCGACCATCACGCCGGAGCAGATCAAGGGTTTCAGCCTCTGGGTGCTGCGCGCGGTGATGAACGGCCGCGGCGACGAGGTGCTCGATCTAGCGAAGACGAATTTGCTGCCGCGCTAATGCGCGATCAAGTCATCGTGCTTTAGCTTTTTATCTTGAGCATGATCTTTTCGGAAAATCGCGTCACACTTTTCCGGATCATGCTCTAGCTGCGTTTGGCTGACGGCAGCGGCAGCCGTTCGTGGCGGCGCTGGAAGCGCTGCCAGTGCAGCACGATGCCGATCAGCAGGGCCGGCACGAAGCCGAGCGCGATCAGGAAATGCGGCAGCTGGGTCGGCGAGATGAACGCGATGGCGATGTCGGAGATCAGCCAGAGCGCTGCGAACATCACCGCG
Source organism: Bradyrhizobium sp. Bra78 (assembly GCF_024519855.1). Taxonomy (NCBI): domain Bacteria; kingdom Pseudomonadati; phylum Pseudomonadota; class Alphaproteobacteria; order Hyphomicrobiales; family Nitrobacteraceae; genus Bradyrhizobium; species Bradyrhizobium sp. Bra78. The sequence goes on from NZ_JALJRE010000004.1 coordinate 398,399, forward strand.
AAATCGGTGCGCGGGCAGTGCAGATAGTAGAATACGGCGGTGATGACGATGGCGGGTCCGATGGCGATGCCGATCATCACCGCCGTCAGCTCCTTCGGCGTCAGCGCGTCGAGCATCATCGACGCCAGCAGCCAGAGCGCGGCGAACATGGCGATAATGTCGAGCGGATGCCGCAACCCAATACCTCTCGCGGGAACGCGCTATCGTTGTGGCCCGGCCCCCGGCCGTCAAGGGAAAATACGCCTATTCCTCGTCGCTTCCGGGCGTCGGGCGCAGCATGAAATGGCCGAAAGCGGTGGCGATCGGCTTGTTGGCATCGTCCTGCCAGGCCCGCGCCTCGAAGGCCACGATGCGCCGGCCCTGCTTCACGATCGAGACATTGGCAACAGTGTCGAGTGCGCGGCCGGAGCGTAAGTAGTTGACGGTGAGGCCGATCGGCTTCGGCAGCGCGGTGACGCCGAGCTCGCGCGCCACGCCGACGATTGCGCTGGTCTCGAGGAAGGCGCCGGTCATGCCGCCATGGATCGCGGGCAGGATCGGGTTGCCGATGATCTGCGGGGAGAACGGCATCGTCAGCGTGCCGTCGTCGTTGACACGGATGCCGAGGCAGCGCGCGAACGGGCTGTTCGCGAACGGGCCGTCCTGATCCTCCGGCGCTTCCAGCGTCGGGATGCTGCGCGCATCCATTCTGCGGTCCGCGAGCATGTTGGTGCGGTTGGCGCCGATCATGAAGCAGGCGGTCGCGGTCGCGACCGGATCGTCCTCGGACTCCTGGTAGGCGGTGGAGCGCACGAAGGCGATCGAGCGCGTGGTGCGATAGCAGACCGAATGCGCCTTGATGGCGAGACCCGGCGTCGCAGGCTTCTGGTAGTCGATCCGCAGATCGAGGGTTGCGATGGCGCGCGTGCCGTCGAGCGCAAGTTGCACCGCCATGCCGCAGCTTTCGTCCAGCATCGCGGTGACGACGCCGCCATGCAGCACGCCGGTCTCGGTGTCGCCGACGAAGACGGGCCGGTAGGGGAGGCTGGACCAGGCCTCGGCCGGCGCGAAGCGGTCGAGCTGGAGCCCGCTGATATGGCCGTAATCGGAGCGGCGGCCCTTGATCGCTTCGGCGAGTTCCTCGAACGGGAGCGTGGCGGGTGGAGTGGGCGTTGGTGATGTGGACATGACGACGTTCTAGACCAGTGGCGGGCGCCGCGCAAAACCCCGACTGCGCGTGGCAGGGCGCTCCCGCCGGGGCGGTTTAGCCTCGACAGGGCGGGCCGAAGCAACGATGGTGAGCGCATCGTCTCTCGACTAGCTGTAAGGAGTGCTCATGGCCGACCCCGAAACGCCCGCCACCAGCCAGGGGCCCGTCACCATTTCGAGCTCCAGCTCGGAGCGGGCGCCGATCATCTATTTCGACGGCGCGTCCTGCTTTGGCCACCACAACGGCGCGATCCAGATCGAGCTCGCGGCGAACCTCTTGATGCCGGTCGGCGCCGCCGTCAGGGTCGACGTGGTCCAGACCGCGCACTTACGTTGCAGCGTGGCCGCGGCGCTGGCGCTGCGCGAGGCTCTCGACAAGGCGCTCGCGATGTATCAGCAGGGGCGGCAGCAGCCGGCGGAGGAGGAAATACCGGCGGTCAAGAATTGAGGCAGGCGGCGCGATCGCAAGTCAATGCGATCAACTCGCTCAGCTCACATGCACCTTCGGCTTCCTGCCGCCGTTCCACTTGCCGTCGAGCGCGCGCTCGATCTGGGCGGCGAGTTGCAGCAACAGGCCGTCATTGGCCTGCTTGCCGATCGCCTGGATGCCGAGCGGCAGGCCGTGCTCGTGGGTCGCCATCGGCATCGAGATCGCGGGCATGCCGCAGAGATTGGCGAGCGGCGTGAAGGCGAAGAAGCGCCAGAGATTGCCGAACCAGTCGAGCACGTCGGGATTGTCGGAGATGGTGAGGTATTCCCTGGTGCCGACCTTCGGCGTCGGTAGCGCCGTGATCGGGGTCAGGATCACGTCCCACTGCTCGAAGAACGCGCCGAAACCGCGTGAGGTCGTATTGAACACGCCTTGCATCTTCGCCCGCTCGGCGAAGCTCGTCTGCCGGCCGGCTTCCCAGATACGGATGTTCATGGGCTCGATGAGATCTTCCGGCGGCTTTTCCAGTCCGCGCGCGGCAAGCATGTTGGAGATCACCACGGCGAAATTCGAGATGTAGCAGGTCGTCTGCGCCTCGAACGCGGCGCGGAAATCGAGCTCGGGCAGCGCGTAGTCGACGTGATGGCCGAGGCCCTCGAGGAAGCGGCCGGTCTTCTCCAGCTCGGCGGCGATGTGCGGCGTCGCCGTGTAGTCGCCCCAGCTGTGCGACAGCGCGATCCGGAGCTTGCCCGGGTCGCGCTTGATCATCTCGGAATAGGGCTGAGCCGTGGTCCAGAACGGCATGAACTCGCCAGGCGCAGGCCCGCGGGCGTGGTCGACGAAGGCGGCGGTGTCGCGAACCGAGCGCGACTGGCAGCCCTGGATCGAGACCAGGCCCGTGAGGTCGGACATGTGCGGCGCGAGCGAGAACACGCCGCGCGAAACCTTCAGCCCGATATTGCCGTTGACGCCGGCGGGAATGCGGATCGAGCCGCCGCCGTCGGTCGCATGCGCGATCGGCACCACGCCGGCGGCCACCATCGCGGCGCTCCCGGCCGACGAGCCGCAAGTGGTGTAGTCGGTGTCCCAGGGATTGCGCGTGACATAGACGGCGGGATTGTCCGCCGAGCTGCATACGCCGAATTCCGGCGTCGTCGTGCGTCCGATCAGGTTGAGCCCCGCCTGACGGAATTTACCGGTCAGGAACGTGTCGGCAGCGGCGCGATTGCCGCGCATCAGCAGCGAGCCCATCTCCTGGAGCCGGCCCTTCATGGTCGGTCCCAGATCCTTCATCAGGAAGGGCAGGCCGGCGAACGGGCCGGCGAGATTGGCGCCGTCCTTGGCCGGGTCGGCGATCACGTCCTCGAACAGCTCGACCACGCCCGACAGCGCCGGATTGACCTTGGCGACGCCCGCAGCGGCCTGGCGGGCCAATTCCTTTGCCGTCAGCTCGCCCTTGCGGACGCGCGCCGCCAGCCCCACGCCATCGTGCTGCGCCCATTCGTTCCAGCTCATCGGCAAAGTCATGAAGTCAAAATCCCTTGAGATGCGGCTCCACCTTTTTCGCAAGGGCCCGCGTGAATCAACTGAGCCGGCGCGAGGGGCAGGGTTGCGCCGGGCGGAGAGGTCCGCGTCAATAGGGCAGCCGCGCGATTACCGCAACCGGCCCGCCGCCCGCCGGCCCCTGATGCTCGGCGCCGCCGGAAACATAGACCGCGCCGGTGCCGGCAAGGCCCGCGATCAAGCCGCCGACGGCGGCGCGGGCATGGCGCGTCGAGCTGATGTCGGTATCTTCGAGCATGGTGTGGCGGAAGCCGCGCACGCTGCCGTCAGGCGAGGCTTCGGCCTTGGCGAAGATGTTGACGAGCTCGCGGCCCGCGGCGGCTTGCGGCGCGACGCCAAGTTGGACGCCAAGCCCGACGCTCCTCAGCGCCGACACCACCGCCGCTGCATCGATGGCGTCGTCCATCACGGAATGCCCGATCTCGAATCTGCTTGCCGACGACGCGGAGTTACCGAGCACGATGACGACGTTGTGCATCAGCTCGATCCCGGATGACGTAGACGCAACTGAGGAGAACAGATCGTAGCGCCGCAGCACGTCGTCGTCTTGGATGTCGGAGGCGACCTCACCGAGCGCGACCGCAACCCCGAGCGCCGAGGCGCCGCGCGAATAGGCCATCGAGCTGTAGGCGCTCGTCGTCGCCGTCTTGTGGCCGCGCGCGGCTGCCGCCTCGACTCGCTCGCTGGTGAGCAGCGGGCACTTGATCTGCACGAAATGGACATCGGCGGTTTCGGTGATACCCGCATCCTCCATCGCGGCTTTCACGGCTTTCGCCGTCTCCGTGATCTGGGCGGCGCGGCCGAGCTCTTCAGGAAGGAAATCGCGGGTGTGCGCCATGCCGATGCTCAGGCGCTTGCCCGAGATGCCTGGCGGCCGTTGCGCGACCTCGCTGCGCGTGAACACGGTGATATGAGGGCTGAGCACGCCCTCGGTGCCGCCCGACATCACGAAGGCGATGCGCTGCTCGACTTCGTGCGCGGAAAGGCCGAGCCGCGGCGCCAGCGCCGTGCACAGCGCTGCCACCGCATACTCCCTGGTAAAGTCGTTGACGCCGCCATTGCCCTCGGTCTTGCCGAGGATCGCCAGGATCGATGCCGGTTCGATCTCGCCGGAGCCGATCATGGCCATGAGGCCGGAAACGTCGCCGGGTCCCCTTGTGGCGATCTTGAAGACGCCGACCGATGAAGTCCGCATTGGAGTCCTCGCGTGGAGTTCGGTGGTCCGGCGGAGCAAACAGTCGTCGAACGGAGGCGGCTGTCAAGGTGCAAGCGATGGTCTCTTACAATCCCTTGCGCTGCCCGACGAGCAAAACAGGCGAGCGCTTCAACTCGCGTTCTCGTGCCCCGGACACGGCGCAGCGTCCCTTCGGTGCGCTGCAGAGCCGGGGCCCACGTCTCCGCATATAGCGGCGCCTTCTGGGTCCGGCTCTGCGCCGCAACGCAAGAGCGTTGCAGCGCGTCCGGGACAAGAACATAATGATCGCCGGCGGCAAATCCACGATTGTGGCGAGATCGCATCTGGGCGACAAAAAATCCCCTGTCGACGGTTGCGCGCCGCACCTTGATGAATCAACCCCGGTTGGTCCATAAGCGGCGTCCCGCAGCCGGTGGTTCGCCCCCGCATTGCGTGCTTGGATAGAGGGATTCGCGCGTGGCAAATATCAACCAGAAGATTGCGCAGGAGCTTGGGGTCGGGGCGGAGCAGGTCGAGGCGGCGGTGACGCTGCTCGATGGCGGCGCCACGGTTCCCTTCATCGCCCGCTACCGCAAGGAAGCGACCGGTGCGCTCGACGACACGCAATTGCGCACCCTGGAGGAGCGCCTGGGTTACCTGCGCGAGCTCGAAGACCGCCGCAAGGCCATCCTCGAATCGGTCCGCGAGCAGGGCAAGCTCGATGCCACGCTGGAAGCCTCCATTCTCGCCGCCGACAGCAAGGCGCGCCTCGAAGACATCTATCTCCCGTTCAAGCCGAAGCGCCGCACCAAGGCGGAAGTCGCCAAGGAAGCCGGCCTCGAGCCACTCGCCAACCAGCTCATGGCAGAGTCCGGCAACGATCCGAAGGTCGTGGCCGAGGCCTATGTCAATGCCGAGAAGGGCGTCGCCGACGCCGCCGCCGCACTCGACGGCGCCCGCGCCATCCTGGTCGAGCGTTTCGACGAGGACGCCGATTTGATCGGCGTGCTGCGTGAGGAGATGTGGACCAATGCGCGCATGGCCTCCAAGGTGCGCGACGGCAAGAAGACCGAGGGCGAGAAGTTCGCCGATTATTTCGAGTTTTCCGAGCCGCTGACGAAACTGCCCTCGCACCGCATCCTGGCGATGTTCCGCGGCGAGAAGGAAGAGATTCTCGATCTGCAGATCCAGGCCGAGACCGAGGCGCCGCCGCCGGGCGTGCCGAGCGCCTATGAGCTGAAGATCATGAAGCGGTTCGGCATCGCCGATCTCAAGCGCGCCGGCGACCGCTGGCTGATCGACACGGTCCGCTGGGCCTGGCGCACCAAGATCCAGGTGCATCTCAACATCGACCTGCGCATGCGGCTGTGGAATGCGGCGGAGACCGAGGCCGTGCGCGTGTTCGCCTCGAACCTGCGCGACCTGCTGCTGGCGGCGCCGGCCGGCACCCGCGTCACCATGGGTCTGGATCCCGGCTACCGCACCGGCGTCAAGGTCGCCGTTACCGACGCGACCGGCAAGGTCGTCGATACCGCCGTGATCTATCCGCACGAGCCGCAGCGGCAGTGGAACGAGTCGCTTGCAATCCTCGGCAAGCTTGCGCTCAAGCATCGCGTCGAGCTGATCGCTATCGGCAACGGCACCGCCTCGCGCGAAACCGACAAGCTCGCGGCCGATCTCGTCAAGGGCCTCGCCGAGTTGAAGATGACCAAGATCGTGGTGTCGGAGGCCGGTGCGTCGGTCTATTCGGCCTCGGCTTTCGCCTCGGAGGAATTGCCTGGTCTCGACGTCACCCTGCGCGGCGCGGTCTCGATCGCGCGGCGGCTGCAGGACCCGCTCGCCGAGCTCGTCAAGATCGAGCCCAAGGCGATCGGCGTCGGCCAGTATCAGCACGACCTCGGCCAGGCCAAGCTCGCCAAGTCGCTCGATGCGGTGGTCGAGGACTGCGTGAATGCCGTCGGCGTCGACGTCAACACCGCCTCGGCTCCGCTGCTCGCCCGCGTGTCGGGCGTCGGCTCCGGCCTGGCGCAGAGCATCGTCGCGCACCGCGACGCCAACGGCCCGTTCAAGTCGCGCAAGGCACTCAAGGAGGTGCCGCGGCTCGGACCCAAGGCGTTCGAGCAGTGCGCGGGCTTCCTGCGCATCCTCGGCGGCGAGGATCCGCTCGACGCCTCCGGCGTGCATCCGGAAGCCTATCCGGTGGTGCGCCGGATTCTCGCGGCCACCAAGAGCGACATCAAGGCGCTGATCGGCTCGAGCGAGATCGTGCGCACGCTGAAGCCAAAGGATTTCGTCGACGAGACCTTCGGCCTGCCGACCGTCACCGACATCCTGCGCGAGCTCGAGAAGCCCGGCCGCGACCCGCGTCCGGCGTTCAAGGCCGCGGTGTTCATGGAGGGCGTCGAGGAGATCAAGCATCTCAAGAAGGGCATGATCCTCGAGGGCACCGTGACCAACGTCGCCGCCTTCGGCGCCTTCGTCGACATCGGCGTGCACCAGGACGGGCTCGTGCACATTTCGGCGATGTCCAGGACCTACATCAAGGATCCGCGCGAGGTGGTGAAGCCCGGCGACATCGTCAAGGTCAAGGTGCTGGACTTCGAGGTCGCCCGCAAGCGCATCTCGCTGACGCTGCGCCTCGACGACGAGGTCGGCGCCAAGAAGGACGCCCCCGGCATGCAGCGCGACAACAATTCGCGCAACCCCGCTCGCATGACCTCGTCGGCCCCGCGCAAGCCGGAATCCTCCGGCGGCGGCGCCCTCGCCGAAGCCCTGCGCCGCGCGGCCGAGAAGAACGGCGGCAAGCGGGCGTGAGCTTTTAGCCTCTCCCTGCTCTTTGCGGGGAGAGGTCGCAGACTCTCCCCGCCTTGAGCTGCTCGACATCTAGAGAGTTCTATCCACGTCGTCATTGCTTCGTCGCGAGGGCTCCTCGCAATGACCAGGAGAGAGCCTGCGTCCCTAACACGCGCGTCAGAATCTGGCGCATTTGTAAGTTGAAGGTGAGGGCGCATTTTCCTCATCTGATCCCCTGGAGCGGCGAGACTGTCGCCGCGACAAGGAGGATCTTCCGATGCACAAAAGGCTTCTCACGGGCATCGTCGCGGCGGCCGTGGCTGCGACGCTGGCAGTCGCTTCGCCCGTTCTCGCCCGCGGTGGAGGCGGTGGCGGCGGCCATGGTGGTGGTTTCGGTGGCGGCGGCCACGGCGGCTTCGGCGGTGGTGGGCATTTCGGCGGCGGCATGCACGCGGGCGGTTTTGGTGGCATGCATGTCGGCGGTATGGGTGGTGCGCGCTTCGCCCATGTCGGCGGGCCGGCGTTTGGCGGCGCGCGGTTCTCTCATGCCGCGATCGGGCCGGGCTTCGCCGGCGTCGGCTGGCACGGCCACTACGCCTTCTTCCATCACCATCACTTGCGCCGTTTCGCCGTCTTCGGCGCGCCTTATTACTACGCCGGCTACAATGATGGTTGCTGGCGCAGAAGCTGGACGCCCTATGGATGGCAATGGGTCAATGTGTGCGGAGACTACTGGTAGTCGCATCGCCGTACCGCACCATTGTCGCGATCGCCATCGGGCGGTTCCGCTCAGCCCCGGAACGGGATAGTCTGGTGGCGATCGTCGCGGGGAGTTTGCCATGACCGGAGGCCACCGTCGCATCCTGGTCGTCGAGGACGATCCGGAAACCGCAGGCCAGCTCGTCGAGGAGTTGACGACCTCCGGCTACGACGTCGATCTCGCAGCCAGCGGGCGCGAAGCCCTGAGTCATGGCATCGCGCGCAACTATGCCGTGATCACCATCGACCGCATGCTGCCTGACATCGACGGCATCACCGTGATGCGCCAATTGCGCGACGACGGCATCGCCGCGCCGTTCCTGATCATCTCCGCGCTCGGCGAGGTCGATGATCGCGTGCGGGGTCTGCGCGCCGGCGGTGACGATTATCTCGTCAAGCCGTTTTCCTTCACCGAATTGCTGGCGCGGCTCGAGGCGCTCGGCCGCCGCAGCGAGACCGTCGCCAAGGAGACGATCTTGCGGGTCGGCGACCTCGCCATCGACCTGATCGCGCGCAACGCCAGCCGCCGCGGCCGCAAAATCCCGCTGCTGCCGCGGGAATTCCAGCTGCTCGAATATCTCGTCCGCAACGAGGGCCGCGTCGTCTCGCGCGCGATGCTGCTCCAGCACGTCTGGGACCTGCATTTCGATCCCTCCACCAACATCATCGACGTCTATGTCGGACGCGTCCGCCGCAAGGTCGACGATGCCCAGGCCTATCCGTTGATCCACACCATCCGCGGCATCGGATATTGCCTCCGTGCTCCTGGTTAAGACGCTCCGCTCCTCGACCTTCCGCCTCGCGCTGATCGCGATCGCGGCGTTCGGGCTGATCGTCGCCGCGATCATGGCGTATGTCTACTTCGGCACCATTGCCTTTGTGCGGAGCCGGGTCGGTGACGCCGGCGATCACGGCGGCTTCACCGCGATGATCGAGCTTGCGATGGTCGCGGTCGCCCTGTTGCTCCTGGTGCTCGCCGGGCTGGCGGCCGTGCTGGTGACGCGCCGGACGGTCGGGCGGATCGAGGAGATCAATGCCACCAGCCGCGCCATCATGCTGTCCGGTCTCGACCGGCGCATCCCCTTGCGCGGCAGCCACGACGAGTGGGACCGCGTGGCGGAAAACCTCAACCATATGCTCGATCGCATCGAGACGCTGATGGGCGAGGTCAAGCAGGTCAGCGACAACGTCGCCCACGATCTGCGCACGCCGCTGACACGCATGCGGGGCCGGCTGGAGAAGGCCTATCATGCCCCGCGCACAGGCGAGGCAGATGCGGCGCTGATCGGCGACACCATCGCCGATCTCGACGCCGTGCTGGGCATGTTCGCCTCCATCACGCGGATCTCGGAGATCGAGACCCGCGCCCGCAGGAGCGCCTTTCGCGCGCTCAATCTCGCCGAGGTCGCCGGCGAGGTCGTCGAGCTCTACGATGCCGCAGCCGAACAGGTCGCGACGCGGCTCAGCCTTGGCGGCGACCGCGAGGTGGCGATCACGGGCGATCGCGACCTTCTGTTCGACGCGATCGCCAATCTCGTCGATAACGCGATCAAGCACGGGCGGACGGGAGGGCAGGTCACCGTGACCTGTCGCGGCGCCGGCGCCGGTGGCGGGGCGACGATCGCGATCGCGGACGATGGTCCGGGCATTCCAGTTGAGGCGCGCGATCACGTCTTCAAGCGCTTCTACCGGCTCGAACAGAGCCGCTATACCCCGGGCAACGGCCTGGGCTTGAGCCTGGTTGCCGCCGTTGCCGGCCTCCACGGCGCAGAGATCGCGCTGCACGACAATGCGCCGGGCCTCACGGTCCAGCTCACCTTCCCGGCGACATCATAGCTCGATCACGCCGCGGCGCGCGGCATGCGCCACCGCATCGGTACGACCGGTGGCATCGAGCTTGTCCAGCAGCGAGCCGACGTGAAACTTCACGGTGTGCACGGAGATGCCGAGCTGACGCGCGATCATCTTGTTGGAGCCGCCCTCGGCCATCAGCGCCAGCACGTCGAGCTCGCGCTGCGTCAGCGCGATGTCGTCGGGCATGGTGCGCGCGTCGCGGGCGACGACCGTCGCAGCCGCTTGCTCGCCGGGCGCGGCAAGGCGAAGCCCGGCGACATTGCCGAGCAGCGTCGCCAGGCGGTCGGCGAGGGCGGGATCGTCGATCTCAAGCGACAGCACGATCTCCGGCGTCTTCGTCTCGTCCTCGCTCACGCCTCCGGCCTTTCGCCGACCGTGACCTTGAAGCTGACCGGCTCGCCGCCGCGACGCGCTGCGACATCGACCACCGCGCCGACGCTCGCCGGACCCAGGGTGCGCGACAGCGCGCGTACGCCGGACAGCTTCTGGTCGTTGACCGCGACGATGACGTCGCCCTGGCGGATGCCGGCCGCGGCCGAAGGTCCGGCCTTGTCGACGTTCATCACCATCGCGCCGATTCCGTCGTCGAGCCGCACCGGCTGGAGCCCGAGGCCGAGATAGCCGCGTGCGATGCGGCCGCGTGTCTCGAGCTGGGCCGCGACCCGCTCGATTGTCGCCGTCGGGATCACCAGCACGCGCCTGGGGCCGAGCACGGCCATGCCGAAAGCTTCACCCGATGCATCGAGCGCGAGGCCGCCCTGCTGGCTGGAGCGCAGGCGGACGTCGAGCTCGATCCGCGCGTCGATGTCGCCGCCGCGCAGGCTGCGCCAGCTCTTGCCGGACAGCGACACCATCCCGAGCGCGGCGCTCGGCGCGTCGCGATGGGTGGCGACCACGACCGACAGCGCGCCAAGGGATGGGATGGTGGCGGCCAGCTTGACTGGCGCGGGGCCGGCATCGATGCGCAGCAGCGCGATATCGGTCGTGTGGTCGCGGCCGGCGATCGTTGCGGCCGCGGTGCCGCCGTCAGGGAGGCCGATCTCGACCTCCCCCTCGTCAGCCAGGGCCTCGTCTGCAGTGACGATCAGGCCTGGCTTCCAGACGAAGCCGGTCGCGCGGGAGCGGTGCGAGTGCACGGAGACGACGGACGGTGCGGTGCGGGCCACCACATCCGCGAGAGCGGACGACAGTGAGGACAGAGGAGTTGGGTCGGTCATGGCTGGCTCCTGTAAGTTGTCCTCAATCTGGGATGTCGCGGCCGATCGCGTAACTGGCCGCATGGCCAGGAAAATGGCCAGGAAAAATGGCCAAGGAAGCTGATCCGTAAGACCACGGCCGACGAACATGTGATTGGGAGGCGCTCACGGGAACGTGTAGCAATCGGCCGACACTGCGCCGCACGGCGCTCAAACGTTTCCAGCGAGCCCCGATTGATGACCATCGACCTCACCCGCCGCACCATGCTTCAACTCGCCGGCGCCACCTCGCTGGCGATGGCCGCCGCGGCCGCGGCGCGCGCCGAGGGTATGCCGCAGGGCGGGGGGCCGACCTATGCCAGCCGTACGCCGATGCGGGTCGGCATGGTGACGCTGCGGGTGAAGAATCTCGACAAGGTGGCGGGCTACTACCGCGACGTGATCGGACTCACCGTCATGCAACGCTCGGCTGCGGCCGCAACGCTCGGCACGGCCGGCATCGCGCTGCTGGTGCTGGAAGCCCGCCCCGACGCCGCAATCGAGCCGCGGGACGCCGCCGGCCTCTACCACACCGCCTTCCTGATGCCGACGCGCAAGGACCTCGCGCGCTGGCTGGTGCATGCGGCCTCGCATCGCGTGCCGCTGTCGGGCTTCGCCGATCATCTCGTCAGCGAATCCGTCTATCTCGACGATCCCGAAGGCAACGGCATCGAGGTCTATGCCGACCGCGATCCCTCGCAATGGCAGTGGAGCGAGGGCAGCGTGAAGATGGCGACCGACGAGCTCAACATCCCCGACCTGCTGTCGCTGACCAACACGCGCGTCGCCGACTACGCCAAGGCGCCGGACGGTCTGCGCATCGGTCACATGCATCTGCGCGTCGGCGATCTCGCGCAGGCCGAGAGCTTCTATCACGGCACGATCGGCCTCGATCCGACGCGCAAGCGCAACGGCGCCGCGTTCCTGTCGTCGGGCCGCTATCACCATCACCTCGGCATGAACGTCTGGCAGAGCCAGGGCGCCGGCCGACGCGACGATCAGGCAACCGGCCTCGCCTGGTTCTCACTGGTGACGGCGAAGCCGGATCTGCTCGCCGCCCAGGAGGAGCGCCTGCGCAAGGGCGGCGCGAAGGTCACGGCGCTCGCGAATGGCGTTGAGGCGATCGATCCCTGGGGCACGCGGGTGCGCCTGATCGGGGTTTGATCGCGGGCGCGAGCGTTGGTAATACCGGTCAGGCGCTCAGCCAGTTTCCGGGATCCACACCTGACATGTCCGATTTTCACGGCGTCTTCCCCTATCTCGTCTCGCCCGTCGATGCCGACGGCACGGTGCGCACGAACGTACTTGCAAAACTTTGCGACGATCTGATCGGCGCCGGCGTGCACGGGCTGACGCCGCTCGGTTCGACCGGCGAATTCGCCTATCTCAACGCCGTGCAACGCACGGCGATCGTGCAGACCACGATCGAGGCGGCGAAGGGACGTGTGCCGGTTGTCGCCGGCGTGGCCGCGACCACGACGGCGGATGCGGTCGCACAGGCGAAAGCGTACCAGAAGCTCGGCGCCGACGGCATCCTGGCGATCCTGGAAGCCTATTTTCCGCTCGCCGATGCCCAGGTCGAATCCTACTTCCGCAGCATTGCCGACGCGGTGGATATCCCCGTCGTCATCTACACCAATCCGCAATTCCAGCGCTCCGATCTGACGCTCGACATCATCGCGCGCCTCGCCGGGCATCCGCGCATCGGCTACATCAAGGATGCCTCGACCAACACCGGCCGGCTGCTCTCGATCATGAACCGCTGCGGCGATGCCTTGCGCGTGTTCTCGGCCTCCGCCCACATCCCCGCCGCGGTGATGCTGATCGGCGGCCTCGGCTGGATGGCGGGACCTGCCTGCATCGTCCCGCGTCAGAGCGTCGCGCTTTACGACCTGTGCAAGGCCGGCCGCTGGGACGAGGCCATGGCGCTCCAGCGCAGGCTGTGGCGCATCAACGAGGCCTTCGCCCGCTTCAACCTCGCCGCCTGCATCAAGGCGGGGCTGGCGATCCAGGGCTACGACGTCGGCGACCCCGTCCCTCCGCAGGCGGCCCTGACGGCCGATGCGCGCAAGGTGGTGGAAGCGGCGCTGCGGGAGCTTGCATAGCGCATCCGGCATGACGAAATCGTGGATATGCCGCCTAAAACCCCGGCTGGTCTCGGCTGCCTCGATCCGCTAAAAGGCTGCCGCATTTCAAGAGACCTCGAGGACCCAGCGGAATGAACATTCTTCCCGGCAATTTGCGTTTCGGAGCGGGGCAGCCCGTCAGGCGTTTGGAAGACCAGCGGCTGCTCACCGGGAAGGGGCAGTTCATCGACGACAAGCCGGAGGATGGCGCGCTGTGGTTGCACGTGCTGCGCTCGCCGCATGCCCACGCGAAGATCGTCTCGATCGAGACCGGCGCGGCGGCCGCGATGCCCGGCGTCACCGCGATCTACACCGGCGCCGACCTCGTCAAGGACGATATCGGCACCATCCCGACCCTGAGCATCTTCAAGCGCCCCGACGGCAAGCCGATGACCGTGCCGCCGCGGCGCCTGCTGGCCCACGAGGTCGTGCGCTACGCCGGCGAGGCGATTGCGGCGGTGGTGGCGGCCTCTCGCGCGGAAGCGCAGAGCGCGGCCGAAGCGATCGTGGTCGAATACGACGTGCAGCCGGCGGTGGTCGATCCGGTCGAGGCGGTCAAGCCCGGCGCGCCCGTAGTGTGGCCGGAGGCGCCCGACAACATCGTCGGCGCGATGAGCTATGGCGACGCCGCCAAGGTGGACGAGGCTTTTGCCAGCGCGGCGCATACGGTCGAGCTCGACCTCGTCAGCCAGCGCCTCGTGCCGTCGGCGATGGAGCCGCGCTCCACCATTGCCGAGATCGACAAGACGTCCGGACGGCTCCTCCTGCACGTGCAGTCGCAGACGCCCGCCTCGACCCGCGACGTGCTGGCGGAAGCCGTGCTGAAGCGCCCGAAGGACAGCGTCCGCGTGCTGGTCGGCGATATCGGCGGCGGCTTCGGCCAGAAGACCAACCTCTATCCCGAGGACGGCATCGTCGCCTATGCCGCGACCAAGCTGAACAGGAAGATCCGCTGGCGCGGCGATCGCACCGACGAATTCGTCGGCGGCACCCATGGCCGCGATCTGACCTCCACCGCCTCCTTCGCGCTCGACGAGAAGGGCAAGGTGCTGGCCTATCGCGTCAAGTCGATCGGCTGTACCGGCGCGTATTCCTCAGGCGCAGCCAACATCATTCCGCTGGTGCTCGGACCGTTCGTGCAGACCGGCGTCTACGACCTGCCGCTGGTGCATTTCGAGGTGAAGTCGGTGATGACCAACACCGCGCCCGTCGGTGCCTATCGCGGCGCCGGCCGGCCGGAGGCCGTGTTCATCGTCGAGCGCCTGTTCGATGCCGCCGCGCGAAAAGTCGGCATGGACCCGCGCGCGATCCGGAAAGCGAACTACATCAAGCCGGCGCAGCTGCCCTACACCAACGCGGCGGGCCAGGTTTACGATTCCGGTGCCTTCGCCCACATGCTCGACCGCGCCGTGAAGCTTGCGGACTGGGACGGCTTTGCCGCGCGCAAGAAGGCCGCGAAGAAGAAGGGCCTGCTCTACGGACGCGGCCTCACCTCCTATATCGAATGGACCGGCGGCCGCGCTCACACCGAGAAGGTCAGCCTGCATGCGACCTCGCAGGGTCGCGTCGTGCTTCATTCCGGCACCATGGCGATGGGGCAGGGGTTGCAGACCGCCTACACCCAGATGATCTCCGACACGCTCGGAATTGCCATGGACAAGATCGACGTGGTCCAGGGCGACACTGATCTGGCCATGGGTTTTGGCAGCGTCGGCTCGCGTTCGCTGTTCGTCGGCGGCACCGCGGTTGCGGTCTCCTCCAACGACATGATCCAGAAAGCGCGCGAGAAGGCGGCGAACGTGCTGGAAACGTCGGTCGAGGACATCGAATATCAGGGCGGCATGCTGACCGTGGTCGGCACCGACCGCCGCATCAGCCTGTTCGATCTCGCCGAGAAGGAGAGCGGCGCCAGGCTCAGCGTCGATTCCGAAGGCGAGGTGGATGGGCCGAGCTGGCCGAACGGAACGCATATCTGCGAGGTCGAGATCGACCCGGAGACCGGCGTCTCCAAGGTGGTGCGCTACACCACGGTCGATGACGTCGGCGTCGCCGTGAACCCGATGCTGGTGACCGGCCAGATCCATGGCGGCGTCGCGCAGGGCATCGGCCAGGCGCTGTATGAGGGCGTCTCGTACGATGCCGATGGTCAGCTCCTCACCGCGAGCTACCAGGATTACTGCATCCCGCGCGCCGACGACGTGCCGCCGATCGAGGTGACGCTGGACGATTCCGCGCCGTGCCGCACCAACCCGCTCGGCGCCAAGGGCTGCGGCGAATCCGGCGCCATCGGCGGTCCGCCCTGCGTCACCAACGGCGTGATGGATGCGCTCGCCGAGCTCGGCATCACCCAGCTCAACACTCCGCTCACGCCGCAGAAGATCTGGAAGGCGATCAGGGACGCGAGGGCGGCGGGTTAGTTACGCGGCGTGTAGCCCGGATGGAGCGCAGCGAAATCCGGGCCCGCGCTATTGCCACGACGTCATTGCGAGCGCAGCGAAGCAATCAAGAGTCCCTCCACGGAAGGATTCTGGATTGCTTCGTCGCAAGGGCTCCTCGCAATGACGAGGGAGAGAGGCGTATCCCTTCAAATCCCCAGCATCATCTTCGCAATGATGTCTCGCTGGATCTCCGAGGTGCCGCCAAAGATCGTGTAGGCGCGGCCGTTGAGATATTCCGGCACAACCGTCAGCATCTCCTCCGGCATCGCCGGCTCGTGGTTGAGCTTGTAGAGCGGGCGCATCGGCTCGACGGCGAGGGCGTCGTGGCCGATCACGTCGGCGCCCAGCCGCGTCACGGCCTGCCGGATCTCGCTGTTGCGCAGCTTCAGGATCGACGACACCGCGCCGGGATTCTGCCCGGTCTGCAGCGCCGAGAGCACGCGCAGCTCCGTCATCTCCAGCGCGTCGATGTCGATCTCGACCTCCGAGATGCGCGTTGCGATGTCGGGGCTGTCGATCGCGCGGCCGGTCAGGTCGGATTCGGCGAGCTCCGCGATTGCCTTCAGCCCCTCGCGCAGTTTCGCTGACGCAATCCCCGAGCCGCGCTCGAACTCGAGCAGATATTTGCCGTAGGTCCAGCCCTTGCCTTCCTCGCCGACGCGGTTGGCCACGGGCACGCGGACGTCGTCGAAGAACACCTGGTTGACCTCGTGGTCGCCGCCGATGGTGAGGATAGGCCGCGTGGTGATCCCCGGCGTCTTCATGTCGATCAGGACAAAACTGATGCCGTCCTGCTGCCGCGGCCCGTCACTGGTGCGCACCAGCGCGAACATGCGGTTGGCGTGGTGGGCGTGCGTGGTCCAGATTTTTGTGCCGTTGATGATGTAGTCGTCGCCGTCGCGCACCGCGCGGGTCTTCAGCGAGGAGAGGTCGGAGCCGGAGCCCGGCTCGGAATAGCCCTGGCACCAGTAGTCTTCGCCAGACAGGATTCTCGGCAAATAGAAATTCTTCTGCTCCGGCGAGCCGAAGCCGATGATGACGGGCCCCACCATCTTCACGCCCATCACGTTGACGTTCGGCACCCCGGCGCGTGCGGATTCGGTCTCGAAGATCCAGCGCTGCGCCGGCGTCCAGTCCGGCCCGCCATGCTCGACCGGCCAGCCCGGCGCGCCCCAACCCTGCTTGTGCAGCGCGCGCTGCCAGGCCATGCCGATGTCAGGGTCGGAGAACACCGACGGCGTCAGTGCGGTCGCGCGCTTCATCTCGTCGTTGAGATTCTTCGCAATGAAGCCGCGCACCTCGTCCTGGAAGGCGCGCTCCTCGGCATTGAACGACAGGTCCATGATGCGATCCTCTGGTCAGGCCGGAATGGTGATGCGGCCAAGCCGGGCGTGGCGGCCATAATGATGCGCGCTGCCGCCGAACAGCGTGTCGAAGGCGACGAGGCGCTTGAAATAGGCGCCGACCTCGAGCTCCTCGGTGACGCCCATGCCGCCGTGGAGCTGGATCGACTGCTCGCCGACGAAGCGCGCGCATTTTCCGATCTTCGCTTTCGCGCCCGAGGCCGCTCGCGCCCGCTCGACCGGCGGGCTATCTGCCTTCAGCGCTGCGCGCAACGCCATCGATCGCGCCTCGTCCACTTGCATCGCCATGTCGGCGAGGCGGTGGCGGATTACCTGGTTCGCCGAGAGCGGCCGGCCGAATTGCTTCCGGATCTTGGTGTATTCCAGCGTGGTGTCGAGCAGCGTCTGCATGATGCCGACGGCTTCCGCACCGAGCGCGGCGATGGCGCGATCGATCGCCCATTCGATCGCTGGTAACGCATCGCTGCCGTTGCCGAGCAGAGAATCCCCCGGCAGTTGCACGTCCGCCAGCTCGATATTGCAGGCCCTCCCACCGCCGAGGCGCTCATAGTCGCTGACGACGAGGGTCGGCGCCGTCGCTGGCACAAGAAACAGGCCGATCCGTCCCGACGGCCCCTGATGATCGTGGATATGCGCGGAGACGATGATCTCGTCGGCGGCATGACCGTCGAGCACCGCGATCTTGCTGCCGGCAAGCCGCCAGCCCTGCGCGGTCTTGTTCGCGGTCGCTGCGACCTTGGCGAGATCGAACCGCGCGGCGCGCTCGGAATGCGCGAATGCGAGCTTCAACGATCCGTCTGCGATCTTCGGCAGGCTCGCCTGCTTTTGCATCGCGTTGCCGCATTTCTCGATCAAGGCGGCACCGAGCACCACGGTCGCGATGTAGGGCTCCGACACCAGCCCGCGCCCAAAGGCCTCCATCAGGATGCCGATCTCGACCGCGCCGCCGCCGAGCCCGCCGAACTCTTCAGGTATCGGCAGCGCCAGCCAGCCGAGCTCGGCGAACTGCTTCCACACCGCAGGACTGAAGCCGAGCGGATCGTTCGCCATCTTGCGGCGGTGATCGGCATCGTAGCTTTCGGCCACGAAGCGTTCCGCGCTTTCGCGCAGCAGCCGTTGCTCGTCGCTGAGATTGAGGTCCATGGCGCTACTCCGCGGCCGCCGGCGGCTTGCGCACGGAGGGATGAAGTCCGGACGGATCGACCACCATGCCGAACTCCTGAAGATTGTGGGCGTGGCAAAGCTGATGCAGCGCAAAAGCCTGGTCGATCGCGGCCGGCTGGCCCATCACGTCGACCGAGCGGTTGACGGCTTCCTTGGTCAGCTTCAGTGCAAATGACGGCTTCGATGCGATCCTGCGCGCCAGCTCCAGCACGGACACCGAGAGCTCCGCACGCGGCACGACCCGATTGACCATGCCGAGCTGATGCGCCTCCTGTGCGCTCCAGCTGTCGGCCGTGAACAGGAACTCCTTGGCTTTGCGCGGGCCAAGCTCCCAGGGATGCACGAACCATTCAACGCCGCAAACGCCCATGGTGACGACGGGATCGCAGAACTGCGCATCGTCGCTGGCGACTATGAGGTCGCAGGCCCAGGCCAGCATCAGGCCCCCGGCGATGCACTTGCCGTGCACCTCGGCGATGGTGGGTTTGGCGAGGTTGCGCCAGCGCCGCGTGATCTGGAGATAAATTTCCTGCTCGCGCGCAAAGCGGCCATGGGCGTTGGGCTCGGCAAAGCCGCCCCAATTTCCTACCGGTGGAAAATCGACGCCTGCGGCATTCTTGCCCCCGGGGCGAAGGTCGTGGCCGGAGGAGAAGTGCGGCCCGTTGCCGGCGAGGACGATGACCTTGACCGCGTCGTCCTGCACCGCTTCGTCGAAGGCGGCATTGAGGTCGTAGGTCATTTGCAGGTTCTGCGCGTTGCGCGCATCGGGCCGGTTCATCACGATCCGGGCAATTGCCGGCTCCGGCCGCTCCATGAGGATGGTCTCGAACGAGGACATCGCGTTCCCTCTGGCGTTTCCGGTTTGATCTTGTTGTTCCGCTAAGTTGACTATGTCGGCCAAGGATAGGCAAGAGGCTTGCGTCAGTCGGCTGCTTTTCGCGCCGCCGGCGCAAGATGTCTGGCACCACGCGCACTCAATCTGGTAGTTTGCACCAGATTCCACCGGGAGAAATTTGATGCGCAAGATCCTGACCGTGCTGGCGGCCCTGGCCTCGCTGAGCCTCACCAATTGCGGCTACAACGCGATCCAGAGCGAGGACGAGCAGATCAAGGCCAACTGGTCCGAGGTCGTGAACCAGTATCAGCGCCGCGCCGATCTCGTGCCCAATCTCGTCAACTCGGTGAAGGGTTTTGCGCAGCAGGAAAAGGACGTTCTGCTCGGCGTCACCAATGCCCGTGCCAAGGTCGGCAGCATCCAGGCGACGCCGGAGGTGCTGAACGACCCAGCAGCCTTCCAGAAGTTCCAGGCCGCGCAGGGCGAGCTCTCGAGCGCGCTGTCGCGCCTGCTTGTCGTCACAGAGAATTATCCGCAGCTCAAGTCGGATGCGCTGTTCAAGGATTTGATGTCCCAGCTCGAGGGCACCGAGAACCGCATCACGGTAGCGCGCAACCGCTACATCAAGGCGGTGCAGGAGTACAACGTCACCATCCGCTCGTTCCCGAGCAACCTGACCGCGATGATGTTCGGCTACAAGGAGAAGCCGAATTTCTCGGTCGAGAACGAGAAGGAAATCTCGACCGCGCCGAAGGTTGATTTCAACCCGTCGCCCGCGCCCTCGAAATAGCGCCGTCGGCTGACGATGCGCTCCATCAAAGGCTTCCTGATTGCGATCGTCCTGATATGGGCGTCCGCAGCGGCCGCCGACGTCGCGGTGCCGCAGCTCACCGGGCGCGTGGTCGATCAGACCGGCACGCTCTCCAGCGGCGACATCGCCGCGCTGTCACAAAAGCTGCAGGACTTCGAGACGCGCAAGGGCAGCCAGCTCGCCGTCCTGATCGTGCCGACGACACAGCCGGAGACGATCGAGCAGTTCTCGATCCGCGTTGCGGAGACCTGGAAGATCGGACGCAAGAAGGTCGATGACGGCGCGATCCTCGTCGTGGCCAAGAACGACCGGCACCTTCGCATCGAGGTCGGCTACGGCCTCGAAGGCGCGCTCACCGACGTCACCTCGCGGCGCATCATCGACGAGATCGTCACGCCGAAGTTCAGAACGGGCGATTTCAGTGGCGGCATCTCGGATGGCGTCGATCGGATGATCCGCGTCATCGACGGCGAGCCGCTGCCGGTTCCCTCGCCCAGCGTGAATTTCGGCAATCTGGACGATATCGCGCCGCTCTTCATCGTGACGCTGTTCGCCTCGATCGGCGTCGGAGGATTCTTCCGGGCCATGCTGGGGCGGCTGCTCGGATCATTGGCGACCGGCGGCATCGTCGCAGCATTGACCTGGCTCATTCTAGGTTCCTTCGCGCTCGCCATCGCTCTCGGAGCCCTCGGCTTCATCATCGGATTCATCGCCGACCTGTTCTCTGCGATGGGACCGGGCACGGGAGCGTCGCGTCGAGGCTCGTGGTCGAGCGGGTCCTCGGGAGGTGGCTGGAGCAGCGGATCGTCGTCGAGCGGCGGATTCAGCGGCGGTGGCGGCAGTTTCGGCGGCGGCGGCGCCTCGGGGAGCTGGTAGGTCATGGGCATCGGGCGCATCGGCAGGCATCTGCTTCATCACCATTGGCGCGCCAAGCGGGTGTTTCCGCCAAACGTGCTGGGCCGCATAGAGCAGGCAATCCGGCAAAGCGAGACCACGCATTCCGGCCAGATCCGCTTCGTCGTCGAAGGCGCGCTCGACGGCGGTCCGCTGTTCCGCAACCAGCCGGCCCGCGAGCGGGCGCTCGACGTGTTCTCGCATCTGCGCATCTGGGACACCGCCCACAACAACGGCGTCCTGATCTATCTCCTGCTCGCCGACCGCGACGTCGAGATCATCGCCGATCGCGGCATCGACGCGAAGGTGAGTGCCGAGGGCTGGGAGACGATCTGCCGCGCGATGGAGGCCGAGTTCAGGTCCGGCCAGTTCGAGCGCGGCGTGCTGGGTGGCATCGCGGCGGTGTCACGTGAATTGGCGCGGTATTTCCCGCCGCAGGAGTCTCACCCGAACGAGCTGCCGGATGCGCCTGTGGTTCTCTGACGCCGGGACGACGGTTTCAATCGTCCAGCTTGTTCAGGTCCCGCACCGACTGCATGATCGGCTCGAAATTCGAGCGCGCATCAAGCGCGTCGAACAATTGTGCTGTGTCTTCCAAGAGGCCGTGCGACCGCGCGATGGCGATGCGCACGTCCTCCTGCGGCGTGTCCGACAGCCGCCCGTGGCCTGACAGCAGGAGCTTCGCGTTCAGCCCTTTCAACCGCTCCAGCGACTGGATGTAGTCGGCGATGCTGCCGGAGCCGAACACGCCGCCCATCACGCCGCCGGGCATCAACGTGTCGGCGGCGAACAACAATCCCTTGTCCTGGTCGAACAGCGTGATGCAGGCCGAGGTGTGGCCCGGCGTGTACATCACGTTGAGGCGGAAGTTTCCGAGGTCGATCAGATTGCCTTCCTCGAGCCAGATGTCGACGTTGATCGGCATGTTCGGCTCGTTGAACATCTTTCGCAGCATCGAGAAATCGTCGCGCAGCATGATCTTGTTGGCGGCCAGGCGATGGGCTGCGACATAGGTGCGGCGTTCGTTGAAATGCCAGGCCGCGCCGATATGGTCGAGATGCTCGTGGCTCAGCACCACCATGTCGATCTTCTCGGGCGGGCATTCGGCAAAGTTCAGGCATTCCACCATCGCCGGAAAGTTCGACGACAGGCCGACATCGATCAGGATCGTTCGCGCCGAGCCGCGCACGAGATAGGCATTCGCCGCGCGGTTGGAGAAGCGGATCTGAAAGACGTCATCGGTCGCCTGGATCAGCGAGCAGGTGTCGTTCTTCATCAGGACCGGGAAGGCCGTCGGCTTGCGGTCGCTCATGGCTGTGTAGCCCTGTAGGTGACCGCGTTGGAGGCGCGCAGGCGCTTTGCGAGCGCGTCCATCACCATCAGTGCGAACGCCGGCTGCTGGCTGACGAGATAGACGAAGCGGGCGTGGTTGATCCTCATCACCCTGGTGTTCGGCGCAGATGAGATCGCAGTCGCCGAGCGCGCCGAGCCGTCGATGACGGCCATCTCGCCGAAGAACTCGCCTTTGCCAAGCTTGATGATGCTGGTCTTGCCGACGTCGTTCATCTTGGCGATCTCGACCTCGCCATCGAGCACGACGAACAACTCGCGGCCGGTCGAGCCCTCCTCGAAGATGACGTCATCGACATCAAACGTGTTGATGCACTTCTCGATCGTCATCGTGCCTCCCCTGGCACCCCCGGGCTTTCTGCCTGTCGGGACGGTAAGCCATGTTAGCCGGGGAATTGCTTCAGGCAAGCAACGCCCTTGGGTGATGGCGGCCTCCCGCAGGGCAGCATCGGCTGACAATCTGTTGCACAGTGCCACACCGGTTCCATTTTCCCGGCCAAATTCGGCCCCGGATGAGTTCCTAAAATTTCGGTAAGCGGGTCCACAGGTAAGGATTTCGCAAGCAATGAAAGTTACCAAAAGGTCAACCCAGACTGGAGTATTTGAGCCGTGAGCGAACCAATGGCCGAGCAGGCTGCCCAGGATACAGGCGTCGTTGAAGTCGCTGCGACCGCGCCGCAGGCCGTCGAAGCCGCCGCCGGCATCGAGGCCCCCTCGATCGCCCCCGACCACGAGGCGCCGCCCAAGCCCGATCCGGTCAAGGCGGATGCCCCCGCTGTTCAGCCGCCCCGCATCGAGGTGCCGAAATTCAGTGCCCAGCTCGCGGTTGAGCCCAAGGCTCAGTCCAAGCCTGAGTCCAAGTCCGAGCCGAAGCCCGGCAAGCTCATCGTCATGGCCCCGTCGGAGCGCTCCTGGGAGCGTGAAGAATTTGCTCCGCATGTGAAGGCGGACGAGCCGCGCGAGACCGGCGGCAAGCGCCGTCTGTCGGCGATGGCAGCGGTCGTGGCGATCGCGGCGAGCGTCGGCGCGATCAGCGGCGCGCTCGCGACCGCCGGCATGATGCACTTCGCCAGCCCCGCCCCGGCCCAGGTCGCCGACACCAGCGCGCTGGATGCTTCCGTCGCCCGGATCGACGCCGATGTCGTCGCGCTGAAGGCGAATGTCGAGCACACCTCCAGGACCGGCCTTGGCCAGTTCAACCGGACCAACGACCGCCTCGACAAGCTCGAGAAGGCGCAGGCCGAGCCGATGGCGAGGATCGCAAAGCTGTCCGAGACCGTCGACAAGCTCCGCGCCACGCCTGCCAAGGAAACCACCGGCTCGATCGCACCGACCCAGGTTGCGACCGCCGCGGCCGCGCCGGCCCCGGTGCCCGCCGCACCCAAGACCGAGGTCGGCCGGTTGCCGACGATCGAAGGCTGGGTTCTGCGCGACGTCGCCAATGGCGGTGCGTTGATCGAGGGCCGCGGAGGCCTCTACGAAGTCTACGCCGGCGATCCGATCCCCGGCATTGGCCGTGTCGATGCGATCCGCCGCCAGGACGGCCGTTGGGTGGTCGTCACCAGCAAGGGCCTGATCGTCGCGCGCTGAGCGGCTGATATCCGGCGTCCGAAGAGGCGCTTCACCACCATGTGAAGCGCCTTTTTGCTTGAATAGCCGTCTCGGCGCGGTGTTATTGAAGGCATGAGCCGCGCGCTGCGAATTCTCGTTGCCGCCGCCGTCTTTATTGGCGGCGCCGTTCCGCTTTTCGCGGCGGAGATAGCGCCGCTGACGCGCGGCACGGCGATCACCGATCCCGATCTGCTGCGCGAGTTCGACCAGCACGATGCGCTCACGATCTCGCGCCTGTTGGGGCCGGAGCGGAACGCGGACGTTCCGTTGACGACCGATCTGCTGTTCTCGCGGCTGCCCCAGCTCAAGCAAATTCCGCCCGCGATCGACGCGGAGTTCGACCGCTACGTCGCCCGGCTGAAAGCGGCCTATCCGACCGAGACCGTCGGTGTCGGCGAAGGCTTTGACGTGCAGCTGTTCGACCGGGCCAATCTGAAATCCCGCGAGACGCGTTTCGTGCTGGCCGGAATCGTCAACCGCATGGACCGCGCTTATGTTGCGGAAGAGACCTGCGGCGAGATCCGTCTGATCTACCGTCTCGCGCGTTTCGACACCGGGCCGGACGGCGGCAAGACCGCAACGCGGCTGCCGATGACGCTCAATCTGGTGATGAAGGCGCGCGATGCGCGACAAACGGACGGGAACGGCAAGCCGATCCCCTGCGCCGAGATCGCGCGGCGCTGGCTCGACAATGGCGACTGGCAGGGGCTGATCGGAGCCCGCTTCGCTCCTCACGATGCGATGCTCGATCGCATCGAGACCAACATCCAGCTCTCGGTCGCCGCAAAATCGGCGCTGCACGATTTCCGCTCGGACTATCTGCTCAAGGTGTTCAAATTCGACGCCGCCACGAAGACTTTCGAGGAATCGACGCTGGAGAACCAGATCGACCGTGACCGCATCCTCGCCGACGACGCGCTCCGGCGCGACTTCAGGGATTGGCTGCTCGCGCCCGATCGTCTTCGCGAGTTCGATCGCGGCACGGTGCTGATTCCGGAGAAATTCCTGGCCAGGTCTGCGATCGTGCCGACGCCAGCCGGCCTCGATGCTTCTCCGTTGCAGCCGGAGTTCGGGATGATGCAGGGGGAGGGCAACGGGGAGGGGCAAGGCGAGCCTGTCTTCGCCGACAATGACGTGGTCGGCGCGCTGAAGCAGGCGGCCGCGCGCGGCATCGACATGCAGAACATCCGCTCGGTCGCGGGCTTCCGGCGCCGCCTCAACGACGTCACCTGCGCCGGATGCCATCAGACCCGCGGCATCGGCGGCTTCCATTTCCCCGGCGTCGATTGGCTCGCCGACAAGCCGTCGAACTCCAATATCGTGCCGGCCTCGCCGCATTTCTTCGGCGATCAGGTCCGCCGCCGCGACATCCTGAGAGCGTTCGCCGCGGGCAAGCGCCCTGATTTCTCACGCGGATTTGCCAGCCGGCCGCAGACGCGCGGCAGCAACGAACTGGCCGGCACCGAATATCAGGACGGCTGGGGCGCGCATTGTTCCCTGGAAAATGGGGGATCGGGAACGCCCGACAGGAGTTTTACGTCATGGAGCTGTGCTAAAGGCTTGACCTGTCAGGCTGCGGCGGCCTCGAGCCGCATCGGCATGTGCTTCATCAAGACGCGTTAGCGCGCGATCCGGAAAAGTGTGTAGCGGTTTTTCGAAGAGATCACGCGCAAGATAAAGCCAGCAAGCGATTTGGATGACCCATGACGGATAGCAGCGACGCCAACAAGGAGCGCAATCGCGAGATTGCGCGCAATGAGGAAGCCAAGCAGGTCAGCGGCAGCGTCCGCGTCAGCACCTGGGCCATCGCGATGGTGGTCATCGTCGGCGGCATCCTGTTCACGCTCGGCTGGCTGGCGCTGAAGTAGCCGGCGCCCTCAATTCGCGTAATTCGTCATCCGCTTGCCGGGCAGCAGCTCATAGGCCGGCTTCCAGTCGGGCAGTGCCGCCATACGGCCGAGCCAGGCGTGGATGGCGGGATGGCTCGCCCTGAAATCGAAGCCGTGCTCGTCGCTCGGATAGTGCAGATAGGCCATCATCGAGATATCGGCGACCGTCGGCCTGGTGCCGATCGCGAAGGCATTGTGCTGGAGATGACCGTCGAGGATGCCGAGGAAGTCCTCGAGCCGGCGGCGAAAGTGCTTCAGCACCTGCGGATCGTTTTTCTCGGTGAAGGCCCGCATGAAGCGGTAGGTCGCCATGTAACCGGTGAGCTTGTGGTTGTCCCAGAACAGCCAGCGCAGCAGCTCGAACTGTTCCTCCGCCGTCTCGGCGCCGAAGCGGCCATACTGCTCGGCAAGCTTCAGCAGGAGCGGTGCGGTCTGCGTCATCTTCACGCCGTCAACCTCGAGCACGGGAATCTCGCCCATCTCGTTGACGGCCTTGCGCCACTCCGCGGTGCGCGTGACGCCGCCGCCA
Organism: Bradyrhizobium sp. Bra78; assembly: GCF_024519855.1. Lineage (NCBI taxonomy): Bacteria > Pseudomonadati > Pseudomonadota > Alphaproteobacteria > Hyphomicrobiales > Nitrobacteraceae > Bradyrhizobium > Bradyrhizobium sp. Bra78. The sequence goes on from NZ_JALJRE010000004.1 coordinate 424,406, forward strand.
AAATCGGTCCAGACCGGCTCGAACGTCTCGCCGCAAAGCGTCAGCATCAACGCCAGCTTGTAGCTGTTGCCGGATTCGGGGAAGTAGTGCAGGCGGTAGCTCGGCATGGGACCTCGCGACGTCGGGGCTCTGCCGATTGTTATACCGAGATGTTTTAACGCCGTCATTGCGAGCGCAGCGAAGCAATCCAGCAATGCATCCGCGGTGGGATTCTGGATTGCTTCGCTGCGCTCGCAATGACCGTGTTTGTGGGGCGAGCTTACCCCACCGCCCCCGAGCCCCGCAGCTGCTTGATCGCGGCCTCGTCGTATCCCGCGCCACGCAAAATCTCGTCACTGTGCTCGCCGACGCCGGGCGGCTTGCGCGGTTGCACCTTCCTGGCGCCGTCGATCCAGATCGGACTGGAGATCGTGAGCATGGTGTCGTTCTCGAACGGCACCAGCACCTCGTTGTCGAGCATCTGCTTGTCGTTGGGGATGTCGTCCAGAATGCCGACGATGCCGAACACCAGACCGTTGCCGTCGAGGATCCTGCGCCATTCGGCGAGATCCTTTGTGGCGAAGGTCTCGTCGAAGATCTTGATCAGCTCGACAGAGCGGGCGTGGCGGTCAGGCTTGGTGGCGAAACGCGGATCGGTGATTAGATCTTCGCGGCCCAGGCATTTGGCCAGCGTCGGAAACTGCTTCTCCTCGCTGAGCAGCGACAGGATAAGCCAGCGGCCGTCCTTGCACTGATAGTGGTTGGCGACAGCGTTCAGCGCGCGCTCGCGCGGCCGTCGCTCGGCGAATTTGGCGCCGCAGAGCTTGGCCTGCGCCAGCACGCTCGCCGCCCACACGCCGTTCGCCATCAGATTGGAGGCGACATGCGAGCCCTTGCCGGTCTTCTCGCGCTGATACAGCGCGGTGACGATGGCGCCGTAGAACGCCATGGCGCAGGGATGGTCGCCCATGCCGGCGACGGAGCGGGCCGGCGTGGTGTCGGTGTCGGCGCGGACGAGGTCCATCAGCCCCGAACGCGCCCAATAGGCATTGCTGTCGAAGCCGGGCTTGTTGGCCTCTTCGCCCTTCTCGCCATAGCCGGTGAAAGAGGCGTAGATCAGCCGGTCGTTGAGATGGGCGAGGTGGTCATAGGTGATGCCGAGCTTGGCGCGCACCGGCGGCGGCATGTTGGTGATGAAGACGTCGGCCTCTTCCACCAGCTTGTAGAGCACGGCCTGCGCCTCCGGCTTTGCGAGGTCGAGCGCGATGCTCTTCTTGTTGCGGGCTTCAAGCAGCCAGGCGAAATTGTGCTCACTGCTCGGATAGCCCGGAATGTTGGGTAGATTGCGGTACGGGTCGCCGGCGCCGGGCGGCTCGATCTTGACGACATCGGCGCCGAAATCCGACAGCACGGTCGCGGCCGCGGGCGCTGCGATGAAGCTCGCGCAATCCAGAACCTTCAGGCCTGCAAAAATGCCTTTTTCCATCGCGGCGTTGCTCCCTCGCTCTTGTCGTTTCCCGCGCGCTGGAATTGGTGCGGGCAGGCCATCGGCAGCATTAGACCGATGTTTCGGCGGGATGCAACGCTCCTTGCTTGCCTCACGCCTCGCCTGCGAGCAGGGCAGCATTGCCGCCGGCCGCGGCGGTGTTGATGGTTACCGTCTGCTCGGTCGCAAAGCGCGCGAGGTAATGTGGGCCGCCTGCCTTGGGGCCGGTTCCGGAGAGGCCGTTGCCGCCGAACGGCTGGACGCCGACCACGGCACCGATCATGTTGCGGTTGACGTAGATGTTGCCGATCTGGACGCGGTCGATGATGGCCTCGATGGTGTCGTCGATGCGCGAATGGATGCCGAGCGTGAGGCCGTAGCCGCTGCGGGCGATGGCTTGCAAGACGCGTTCGAGGTTCTCGGCGCGGTAGCGCACGACGTGGAGGATCGGGCCGAACACCTCTTCCGTCAGCTGGCCTGCGTCCTTGAGCTCGAAGATGTGCGGCGCGACGAAGCAGCCCTCTGGCGCCGCGCCTGCGAAGTGCAGCCGCGCCGCGGTCTTCATGCGCGCGATGTGCGCATCCAGCCTCTGCTTGGCCTCGGCGTCGATCACCGGGCCGATATGGGTTGCGACGTCAGAGGGATCGCCGAGCTTCAACTCGCGCGCCGCGCCAGCGATCATCTCGATCATGCGGTCGGCGACGTCCTCCTGCACGAACAGTAGCCGCAGCGCCGAGCAGCGCTGGCCGGCGGAACGGAAGGCGGAGGTCACGACGTCGTCGGCGACCTGCTCGGGCAGCGCGGTGGCATCCGCGATCATGGCGTTGATGCCGCCGGTCTCCGCGATCAGCGGCACGATCGGCCCATCCTTGGCGGCCAGCGTGCGGTTGATCAGGCGGGCGACCTCGGTCGAGCCGGTGAAGACGATTCCGGCGATATCGGGATGCGCGGTCAGCACGCTGCCAATGCGGCCGTCGCCGGTGACGAGATGCAGCGCGCCAGCGGGGATGCCGGCCGCGTGCAGCAGGGCTACCGCCTCAAGCGCGATGCGCGGCGTCTGCTCGGCGGGTTTTGCCACCACGCTGTTGCCGGCCATCAACGCCGCCGTGACCTGGCCGAGAAAGATCGCCAGCGGAAAATTCCACGGCGAGATCGCGACGAAGACGCCGCGGCCGCGCATGGTGAGCACGTTGCTCTCGCCGGTCGGGCCGGGCATCGCCGTCTCGCTGCCGAACAGTTTACGGCCCTGCGCGGCATAGTAGCGGCAGAAGTCGGCGGCCTCGCGCAGCTCCGACAGCGCATCGTCGAGCGTCTTGCCGCCCTCGCGCTGCAGCATCGCGATGAAACGAGCGCTGCGGCTCTCCAGCAGATGCGCGGCCTGCTCCAGGGCCGCCGCACGTGTTCCGGCGGGCGTCCGGCTCCAGCTGGCAAAGCCCGCGCGCGCTGCGGCCACTGCCGCATTGGCCCGATCCGCCGTTGCATCGCCGATCGGCGCGAGGTCGGCCGTCTCGGCCTTGACGTCAGCAAGCAGTTGGTCGAGTGCGGCGCGCGCGCCGAACTCGACGCCCCGTGAATTCCGCCGCTCCGGTGCGAACAGGTCGCCAGGGAGCGGAATCCTGGGATGCGCCGCCGCTTGCGGCCGGACAATGGCATCCGCCGGACGCTGCAACAACGCCGGGACAGGCACGCGATAATCGGCGGCCTGCGCCACGAAAGATGAATTGGCGCCATTCTCCAAAAGCCGGCGCACCAGATAGGCGAGCAGGTCGCGATGGCTGCCCACGGGCGCGTAGGTGCGGTAGGCGATGTCGGGGTGATCCTTGGCGAGCTGCTCGTAGAGCGCTTCGCCCATGCCGTGCAGGCGCTGGAATTCGAAGCCGCCGTTGTTGCCGGCAAGCTCCAGCACGGTCGCGACCGTCAGCGCGTTGTGGGTCGCGAATTGCGGGAAGATGCGTGGCCGCAAGGAAAGCAGCTTCGCGGCACAGGCAACATAGTTCAGATCCGTCATCGCCTTGCGCGTGAACACGGGATAGCCGTCGAGCCCGCGCTCCTGCGCGCGCTTGATCTCGGTGTCCCAATAGGCGCCCTTGACCAGCCGCACCATCAGCTTGCGATCGTGCGCGCGGGCGAGCGCATCGACATAGTCGATCACCGCGCTTGCGCGCTTCTGATAGGCCTGGATGGCGAGGCCAAATCCGTCCCAGCCGGCAAGCGAAGGATCGGCGAGCGTCGCCGCGATCACGTCGAGCGACAGCTCTAGTCTGTCGGCTTCCTCGGCATCGACGGTGAAGTTCAGATCATGGGCCTTGGCGCGCTGCGCCAGATCGAGCAGCTGCGGCACCAGCTCGGCCATCACGCGCGCGTGGGTGATTGCCTCGAAGCGCGGATGCAGCGCCGAGAGTTTTACGGATATGCCGGGCCGGTCGGGCAGGGGATGGCTGCCCGCCGCCTTGCCGATCGTCTCGATCGCGCTCGCATAGGCATCGAAATGGCGCGTTGCGTCCGCCGCCGTGCGCGCGCCTTCGCCGAGCATGTCGAAGGAGTAGCGCGTCTTCTGGCCGGATCGCGGCCTACCTCGCTCCAGCGCCTGCTCGATGGTCTCACCCAGCACGAAATGATTGCCCATCAGCCGCATCGCCTGACGCGTCGCGGTGCGCACCGCCGGCGCGCCGAGCCGCTTCACCAGACGGCCGATGGTGCCGTCGGGCGTCTCGCCGGGCTGAATCACCCGCGCCGACAGGCCCAGTGCCCATGCCGAGGCGTTGACCAGGAAGGCCGTCGACCTGGTCTCGTGGTGGATGAAGTCGCCCTCGCCGAGCTTGTCCTCGATGAACTGGTCGGCGGTGCGCGCGTCCGGCACGCGAAGCAGTGCCTCGGCCAGCACCATCAGGGCGAGCCCCTCCTTGGTCGAGAGCGCGAATTCCCGCAGCATGTCCTCGACCCCGCCGAACCGGTCGTCGCGCTTGCGGATCGCCTCGATCAGCCGCGTCGCGGAGCGGTCGATCCGCGCCTCCTGCGGCGGGCTGAGATGCGACCCCGGCAAGAGGCGTGCGGCGATCTCGGCATCATCGGGCGCGTATGGAGCGGAAAACGGAGGCTGGATGTTCGGCATGGCGTGTCCTGTGGCTGAAATCCAGGATAAAGCCGGCGTTACCGTAGTTCGATAGACAAATTAGTCGATTTGCCTTAGAAAATGAAGGCTACAAATGTTTTGACCGGATAAAGTATGGAACTCGATCGAACGGACCGGAGAATCCTCTCGATTTTGCAGCAGGATGGGCGAATCGCCAATGTCGAGCTCGCCGAGCGCATCGGCCTGTCCCCGACCTCGATCGGCGAGCGGCTGAAGCGATTGCAGCGCGAGGGGTTTGTCGAAGGCTACGGCGCGCGGCTCAATCCGCACCGGCTCGGCCTCGGGCTGCTGGTGTTCGTCGAGGTGCTGCTCGACAAGACCACGCCCGACAATTTCGAGCGTTTTGCGCGTGCGGTGAAGCTCGCGCCTGAAGTGCTGGAGTGTCACATGGTTGCCGGCGGCTTCGACTATCTTGTGAAGGCGCGACTGGCCGACATGACCGCGTATCGGCGTTTCCTCGGCGAGACCCTGCTGTCGATGCCGGGCGTGCGCGAGACGCGAACCTATGCGGTGATGGAAGAGATCAAGCGCGACGCACCGTTGCCGGTAGACTGACGAAATGCCGTCGCGATTGTCATTGCCGAGGCGCTGGATGGGCGGTCCTTGCAGAAAAACAGCTCTCCGTGTGCAATCGCAACGCCTGTCGTCGAATGCACTGACCGTCTTCTAAAATTTTTTTGGCCCACTCCCGGACAGATCCGGGAGGCAGCAAAGGCTGGCGGGCTTATACTTTGAGGTTCTCTGCGGAGGTCTTGCCCCGGTTTGCGATCTCTTCGTATTCCACCGTCTGTCCTTCGTTGAGCGAGGACAGGCCGGCCTTCTGCACTGCCGAGATATGCACGAACACATCCTTGCCGCCCGACGCAGGCTGGATAAATCCATAACCCTTCGTCGGGTTGAACCACTTGACCGTACCTTTAGCCATCACGTCTTCTCCGCGGGTCTTCCTCCGAGATCTCGAACCGCCAGTCCCCGCCAACCGGCCGGTTCGGTCCTAATAAGATACGCGGAATGTGGCGGGCTTCATAGATCAAACCACATCGGCATTTCGCGGAATTCCGCTCAACTTCGCGGCGTTTTTACCCGGTTTTGCCCGTTTCGAGGTCAGTCGGCCCGCACGCGTCCCGCTGTCTGTCAATAAGTCGCGGCTAGATAATCGACGATCTTGCCGACATCGGCATCGTCGATCGGCGCGCCGTAGACCTTGATCATCTTGGTCACCTCGGCCTGCCAAAAAGCTTTCTTGTCCTTCATCGGCGGCTGCGTGTTGATGTAGTCGGCCGAATGGCAGGCGCTGCAATTGCCCTGCACGATCTCGAGGTTGGGGCCGGGCTTGAAGGCGGCGACCTCGTTCGGGAGCTGGTAGTTGACGGGCGCCGCGGTCACGGCGCCGATGCCGGCCGCGAGGGCGAGTGAGATCGCGAGGAGAACGGTGCGCTGCATGATCATTCTCCCTTCAGGCCACGCTGACGCGGACGTTTTCGACGACGTTGCGCAGATAACCCGCCGGGTTCCAGCGTGGCGTGTCCGGCTGGGTCTCGCCGCCATTGCCGGTGGCACGGACCTTGAGATCATAGGAGCCGGCGGCGAGCTTCACCGCCAGCTTCCATTCACGGAATGAGTATTTGCCGAGATCCTTGCCGAGCCTGGCGCTGGTCCAGGTCTTGCCGCCGTCGGTGGAGACCTGGACCTCCTTGATGCCCTTGCCGCCGTCGAAGGCGATGCCGCGCAGCGTGGTGCGCCCCGCCTTCAGCTTGGCGCCGTCGGGCACGCTGGTGATGAAGGAGCGGATGGTGAAGCGGTTGATCGGGATCGTCGCCTTCGGCGTCGTGCCCGGCTCGATCGCATTGTTCGGGGTATCGGGAATGCGATAGGCCGACTTCATCCAGAAGCCGTCAAAGACATTGTCGACGACGGTGATCTCGCTGAGGTGCTTGACCCAGTAGGTGCCGTAATAGCCCGGCACGATCAGGCGCAGCGGAAAGCCGTTCAGGAACGGCAGGTCCTCGCCGTTCATCCCATACGCCAGCATCACTTCGCCGTCGGTGGCGTGATCGAGGTCGAGCGCCTTGACGAAGTCGGGCGTCTTGTCGCTGGCCGGGCCGTCCATGCCGTTGAAGGTGACTTGCCTGGCGCCGCTCTGCACGCCCGCCATCTCCAGCACGGCCTTGAGCGGCACGCCGCGCCAGCGCGCATTGCCCATCGCGCCGTTGGCGAGCTGGCCGCCGGCGACGCGCGGCTCAAAGAGGCCGCGGCTGTTGCCGGAGCACTGGTTGACGGCGACGATCTCGGTCGCCTTCATCTTCCTGATATCCTTCAGCGACAGCTTGAGCGGCTTGTCGACCTTGCCCTTGACCTCAAGCGTGAACTTGTCGGGGTCGAGATTGTAGGGCAGGTCGGAGAGATGGTAGCGGACGAAGAACGCGTTGTTCGGCGTGATCGGGCCGTCGTTGAACACAGCGAACGGCGTCTCGAGCTGTGGCGGCCGGCTGGTCAGGCCGATCATCGGCCGCTTCTGCGGATATTTCACCAGCGGCCGCTCGCCATTGGCAAACGGCAGCGTGACGGTGTCGAGTGCCAGCGCCTTGGTGGAATTCAATGTGGCCGCCATGGCGGCAAGGCCCGCTCCTTTGAGCAGGTCGCGTCGATCGAACATTCTGGTCTCCTCCCGGAGCTTTTCGTTGGATCGCGGTCATCACCGCGAACACGCGCTCATCTGTCGCGACGACTCGGATGAAGTCAATTCGTGCTTTCGCAGCAGGCCCATGCCGCTGCGTTGCAGCAAGCCGGTGTTACGAAGCGACGGCCCGAGTTGGCCGAATCGAGTCCTGCCGCGAGTTTGGTGCACCTCTCCCGCTTGCGGGAGAGGTCGGCGCGTAGCGCCGGGTGAGGGTTTTCTCTGCTAGGGGAGTGTCCCGTGGCGGAGATACCCTCTCCCCAGCTCTCTCCTGCTTGCGGGAGAGGGAGTGCACCGCATTCGTGGCTGACTTACGCTGCGACCCGCTCGCTTCCGTCGACCAGTGCCGTCAGCCCTCTCACGTCCGCGACGACGCGCACGGCCATCGGCTCGTCGCGGCCGCGGATCGCGACCTCCTGCTGCGGCAGCGAATCGTCGGCAACGCCCGCGGTGCGGCGGACCTCCTCCGAGATGACGGCTTCGCAGGCCAGCGTCTTGGTCATGTCCTGGAGGCGGGCGGCGACGTTGACGGCATCGCCCAGCGCCGTGAAGACGATGTGATCGCGATAGCCGATGTCGCCGATGATCACCTCGCCGCCGTGGATGCCGATGCCGAAGCGGATCGGCTGGCGCAAATCGTGGCTCAGGAGCTCGTTGAGCTCGTCGACATGGGCCGCGATCCCGGCGGCGGCCTTCAGCGCCTGCCGGCAGGCGGTCTGCGGATCGGTTGACAGCCCGAACAGCGCCAGCATGCCGTCGCCGACGAACTGGTTCGGCTGGCCGCCATTCTCGATCACGGCCTGCGAGACCGCGCCGAGGAAGCGGTTGACGATGAAGACGGTGTCGAACGGCAGCCGCTTCTCGGCCAGCTGCGTCGAGCCGCGCATGTCCACGAACAGGCTGACGAGATAGCGCTCCTGACCGATCCGAGCCGGCGTCGAGGCTTGCGCATTCGCCGACAGCGTATGCGCCGTGAAGAGCTGGAAGAAGGAGAGGTCCGACGTCGGCCGCAGCTGGCAGGCCAGCCTGATCGACGGATCGGTGGTGCCGACACGGGTGAGCACGAAGGCCTCGCGCTGCGACGGCTCCGGCAGGACGCCATGATCGCCGATGACGCGGATGCGGCAGGTCGAGCAGCGGGCGCGGCCGCCGCAGACGCTGGCATGCGGCACATTGTGGCGCAGGCTCGCTTCCAGCACGGAGAGGCCCTTGGGGACCCGCACCGTCTTGCCGTTGCCGTAGGACAGCGCGATCATGCCGCCGCGCCGCTCGCGCCAGGCGCGCACGCCGCGCGCGGCCAGCGCCAGTCCGAGCAGGCCGACATAGCCGATGGTGAGGCCGCCGGTGATGCGGTCGAGCGTGTTGGCTTCGGCGGTCGTGCCGACCTGGCGGCTGGTGAGATTATGCGTGCGCCATTCCCCGTCGTCGGCTTCGATCGCGACGCTGCGGCCGCCCTGATAGACGCCGAGCAGCGCCAGCGTCGGGATCAGCACCGCGGCCGCGAGCAGATAGGGCGCGGCACGCGTGAAGAACGGCTTGAGGCGGAGCCAGAAATAAATGCCGATGCAGCCGTGGACCCAGGCAATGATCAGCAGGATCGTCATGGTCCAGATGCGGTTCGACGCGACGAAGAACAGGTAGAGCTCCTGCGGATAGAGCTTCTGGTGTCCGTACAGCGTCTGGCCGAGCCGCACGCCGATCACATGCGCCATGACGAGGGCGGGGATGCTGAGCCCCAGCACGAGCTGGAGCGGCTCGATCGTCCGCCAGCGGAACTGCCGGCGCTGATACAGCGCGTAGACGCCGAGCCCCATATGGATGAGCGCGGCCGCATAGAAGATGATTGCGACCGGCAGGAACTGCCAGAACAGGACGTGGTAGTAGACCCCGACCTCCATGGCATCGACCGAGATGTTGCCGAGCGCATGGTTGAGGAGATGGCTGACCACATAGGCGAACAGGACGACGCCGCAGACCAGCCGCACCTGCCGCAAGCTGGTCGCGCGGACGAGTTCGGACATCTGTGCGAGAGCTTTGGCCATGATTCGCTTGTATCAGTTCACCAAGGAGAACAGCCAGCGTAGCGTTTAATTCCACCGGCGGACAGCTGGCCCGATCACATGCGCGGTAGGTCGCCAAATACTCCATTGTGGTCCGGGATCGGCGCTTCGCTTGTCCGGGACGACGGCGGAATAGGCCGATTCGCCGCCCAACATTGACTCCCCCTCCCAGGTTGGCGAAAAGCGCGGCCGTGACGACAGGTCCTGACATCACCGTGCCCTCCCACGGCGCCGCGCGCCGGCTCCTCGTCATGGCCGCGGCGATCATCGCCGCGATGACGCTGCTGCGGATCGTCTATGCCTCCGCGATCGAGCTGCGCACCGACGAAGCCTATTACTGGACCTGGTCGAAGGAGACGGCGCTGAGCTTCCTCGATCATCCTCCCATGATCGCGTGGTTCATCCGCTTTGGGACCGCGATCTTCGGTGACACCGCGCTCGGTGTTCGCCTCGGTGGCATCGTCGCAATGCTGGTGACGCAGCTCCTGCTCGCCGACATCGTCCGCCGTCTCACCCATGATGCGCGCGCCGTCATGTTCGCGGTGTTGATGCCGGAGGCCGCGCTTTACTACGGCCTGCTGATGGCCAAGGTCGCGCCCGATGTCGCCATGATCCCGTTCGCGGTGGCGATGATGTGGTCCCTGGTGCGGCTGGCACAGGGCGGCGACGGACGCTGGTGGCTCGCGGCCGGCCTGTTCGCCGGGCTGGCGATGCTGTCGAAATTCACAATGATCATGTTCGCGCCGGCGGTTGCCGCCTTCCTGCTGGTGCCGGATTGGCGCTGGCGCTGGCTGCGCAGCCCCTATCCATATCTCGCGGTCGTGATCGCAATCGCAATGTTCTCGCCCGTCCTGATCTGGAACGTGCAGCACGATTGGGCCTCGTTCCGCTTCCAGGGCGTACGCGCCACCGCCAATTACGGCATCTCGCTCCGCACCGTCGGCGATTACATCGGCCTGCAATTCGGCCTGGTCGGTTTCGTCATGTTGCCGGTGGTGCTGTCAGGGCTGGTGCTGACGGCATGGCGCGGCTATCGCACGCGCGAGCCGGCCGCGATCCTGCTGTCGACTGCAGTGCTGGTGCCGTTCCTCTACTTCCTCTTCAAGTCGCTGACGCTCCGGGTCGGCGACACCTGGCCGATGTTCATATGGCCGGTCGGGTTCGCCGCCACTGCGGTCAACCTCGTGATGCTGCCACGCGAAAACTGGTCGGCGCGGTTGATTCGGTCGAGCCACTTCTGGCTCAAAACGGCGGTCGTCTCGGGCATCGCCTTCGTCGTCATCGTGTTTCTCTATTATGTCGCGGCGCCCTGGAATCTCCTCGGCAAGATCGATCCGATCGGCGCCGAGGCGGGCTACGAGCAGGTTGCAGCGCGCGCACAGGCCGCACTCGATGAGACCGGCGCAACCTGGATCGCCACCACGGACTATCGCACCTACGCCATGATGCGTTGGCTGTTCCGGGGCCGTGTGCCCGTCGTTGAGATCAACGAGCGCGGCCGCTTCCAGGATTTCCGCGATCCCGGCATGGACCGGATCAAAGGCCACGACGGTATCTATGTCGGGCGCGAGCCAGACAACCGCTCATCGCTGTGGGAGAATATCCCCGCCAGGCGCGAGCCGCTCGGCCGGGTCGAGCGCCGCTGGCGCGGCGTTCTGGCGGATAACTATGTGATAGAAAAGCTCACCGGCTGGACCCCGGAGCTGTCGCCGCCGAAGGACTCGCCGCTGTTCCTGTGGCGCGTGCTGGCGGGGGAATTCGAGAGGCGTACGCTCGGTTAGCACGGCGTCTCTTACCCTCCAGGGGAAGGTAAGTATGAGCGGCGTGCTACTCCTCGTCTTCTTTCTTCCGCAACAAATCCGTCGCGAGGTCCGACAGTTTCGGCGGCGGCAGTGCCGCGAACGGCAGCGGCCGCGTCACGTCGATCGCGGCGAGGCCCAGCCGTGCCGTCAACAGGCCGTTGAGCACGCCTTCGCCCAGCCGCTGCGACAGCTTCGCCGCGATACCGTGGCCGAGCATCTGCTGCACCAGGCTGTCGCTCGCGGCCATGCCGCCGGTGATGGCAAGATGGGCGATGACGTGGCGGAGCAGGCGGATCATGCCGAGCGCGCCGGGGCGGCCGCCATAGAGATAAGCAAGCTGGCGGATCAGCCGCAACGAGGCCACGAACACGAACATCACGTCGATCAGCGCACGCGGCGAAACCGCGGTGACGATCGAGACTTTTTGCGCGGCTGACGACACCAGCCGCCGCGCCTCCGCGTCCAGCGGCGACATCAGTTCGCGCTCGGCGAGGCGGATCATGTCGGCGCCGTCGATGATCTCGCCGGCGTGGCTCTCCAGCGTGGCGCGGGCGCGGGCGAGCTGCGGATTCTGGTGCGCGAGCGCGAGCAGGTCCTGCACGATGACGCGGCTCTCCTTGCGGTCGTCGCTGGCAAGCACCGCGGCCGCGCGCTGATGCAGCTTCTCGATCGTCGCGAGCCGCGCCAGGCCGAACGCCTCGCGCCCGATCACCACCGCGAGCGCCAGCGCGGTGACGAGCGCGAACGCCAGGCCGACAAAACCGAGGCTTTCGCTGCGCGCAAACAGATCCTCGATCAGATGCACGATTCCGAGCCCGACGCCGAGCAACGTCAGCCCGGCGACGCCCGACCAGAACAATGCGCCCCAGGGAAAGCCGCGCCGCGCCGGGAGCGCCGGTGCGATCGGCACCGGCAGCGCCAGTGGATCGTGCTCCGGCGTGATCTGGATCGTGCCGCGGCTCAGCCGGCTGGTCTCGTCGGCTTCGGTGACGACGACGCCGGGATCATCGAGCCGGAACGTCGCCGGCCGCCGCGGCTGGGATCGGTCGTTCATGACAGCTTGTCTCCGATCAGGAACTGCAAGGCACGGTCGAGGCGGATGTGTGGCAGCGCCGGCTGTTCATTGCCCTCGCGCTCGAGCTTGGGCGGACGGAAGCGCAGGAAGCGGAAATCGCTTTTCCCGGCGGCCTCAGTCGCCAGACCGCGGAACGACTCCGTGCCGTTGAAGAGCTGCTCGGGATCCAGAGGCAGGTCGCCCGGAAAGGTCGCGACCTCGGTGTTGCCGTCAAAGAACTCGCCCCCGGCGCTTTCGCCTGCGGCCGGCGTTCCCAGGATCGACGGCAATTTGTCGCGGCCATTCGCGACCTGCGCCTCGCGCGTGGCGCGAACGGCGGCAAGCGCCACCACGTCGATCTCCGCGCCGGTATTTTCCGCACGCGCAACGGCGCGGGTCACCGCGCGGCGCAGCACGGCCTCGAGCCGGTCGTGACTGGAATGGTGCAGATGATCCGCCTTGGTCGCCGCGAACAGGATGCGGTCGATGCGCGGCCGGAACAGGCTGGTCAGGAAGGTGCTGCGGCCAATGCGGAAACAATCGAGAATGCCGGCAAGGGCGGCTTCGAGATCGTGCAGCGCCTCGGGGCCGGAGTTGAACGCGGCGAGCGCATCGGCCAGCACGATCTGACGATCGAGCCTGGCGAAATGGTCGCGGAAGAACGGCCGCACCACGACGTCCTTGTAGGCCTCGTAGCGGCGCACCATCATCGCCCACAGCGATCCCTCGGGCGCCTGCCTGCCTGCGGGCACGTCGAGCGGCGCAAAGGTCAGCGCCGGCGTGTCGGCGAGATTGCCGGGCATCAGGAAGCGGCCGGGCGGCAGCAGGCTCATCGCAAAGCGCTCGTCGCGGCAGGCTTGCAGATAGCCCCTGAAGAGCTTCGCCGCCGTCAGCGTCGCCAGCTCGTCCTCGCGCGCCTCGGGCTTGAGCGTTGCGAGATGCGCGTGCCATTCCGTGGCCAGATGCGCGCGCGGCGCCTCGCGCGACAGTGCGAGGCTTTCAGCCGACCATTGCTCAAAACTCTTCTGGAGCAGCGGCAGGTCGAGCAGCCATTCGCCGGGATAGTCGACGATGTCGAGCGTGAGTGTGCGGTCGGCGCCGTTGTGGCGCTGGTAGTCGATGACGAGGCGGAGCTCGCTGATATCGACGGTCGAGATCGGCCAGAGCCGTTCCTCGATCAGCGCGCGCAAATGGTTCTCATAGGCAAAGCGCGGCACCGCATCGTCCGGCTGCGGCGCCAGATGCGCCCGCGCGATCCGGCCGGATGAATAGGCCTCGAATACCGGAAACCTGCCGCCGCGGGTGAGGCCATGGATCAGCGCAGTGATGAACACCGTCTTGCCGGCGCGGGACAGGCCGGTGACCCCGAGCCGCACCGTCGGGTTGAACAAATGCTCGCCATAGTCGATCAGCGCCCTCGCCGACAGGCGCGCTTCTTCGACCATATCCTGGAAACTGAATGCCATATGAACGGTAGGGGATCTCGGGCGGGTGAAAATGTGAGACTGTTCACAGAAGTGGCAATTGCGTGGAGAAAATCAAGCTTCATACTTCCACCGCCTTTGTCGGCAAATCAATCGATTGAACGACGCGCCGGTCCCGAAACACCCATACAAGAGAGCATCGTCTCACCTTGCGGATTGCCATGACCGTCTTCCAGCTGAAACAACTCGCATCCAATTCCGTCCACGCCGCCGCCGATGCGTTCGGCTGGAATTACGACCGCGCCGAACTGATCGCCGATGGAATCATCCATGCGGTCGGCGTCCTCGCCGGCATCGTCGCCGCGACCGTCCTGGTGGTGCTCGCGGTGGTCTATGCCGACGCCACCGACATCGTCGGCGTCTCGATCTACGTCGCCGGCCTGCTCTCGATGCTGGTGCTGTCGGCGACCTATAATCTCTGGCCGGTCTCGCCGGTCAAATGGCTGCTGCGGCGGTTCGACCATTCCGCGATTTATCTGCTCATTGCCTCGACCTACACGCCGTTCATCCTGGAGCTGAAGGACAGCGTGTTCGCGCTGGTGCTGCTCGTCTGTGTCTGGTGCGTCGCGATCCTCGGCATCGTGCTGAAGCTTCGCTATCCCGGCCGGTTCGACCGCGGCGCGGTCGGCATCTACCTTGCAATGGGTTGGAGCGGCGTGATGCTCTATGATTCCGTGGTCAAGGCGCTACCTGCGCTGGTTCTGGATTTCATCCTTGCCGGTGGCCTGCTCTATAGCTTTGGCGTGATCTTCCACGCCTGGCGGCGGTTGCGCTTCCAGAATGCGATCTGGCACGGCTTTGTCTTGGCCGGCGCGGCGTGCCATTATACCGCGGTGCTCGACCTCGTGTTGAGCTGAGCAGGATCCAAGAAACCGTACAAGCCGCGGTAAAAGACAAAACAAGACAAGAGGAGACGTCGCATGCAGGTGACCGGCAAGGTCGTGGTCGTCACGGGCGGCGCCAACGGCATCGGCAAGGCGCTGTGCGAAGCGTTTCACGACGCGGGCGCGGCGAAGGTCGTCGTCGCCGACATGGATGCCGCCAACGCAAGGGCCGTTGCTGCCACTGTGGATGGCGCGGCCTTCAGATGCGACGTCGCGCAGGAAAAAGAGATCGCCCATGTCATCGAGGAAACCGAACGGCAGTTCGGCCCGATCGAGTTGTTCTGCTCCAATGCCGGAATCGGCGGCGGCTTCGACCCGATGTCGGTCAACGCCGGGGGCGCCTCCGACGAGCCGTGGCAGCGCAGCTGGGCGATCCACGTCATGGCGCATGTCTATGCAGCGCGGCATCTGATCCCGCGCATGAAGGCGCGCGGCGGCGGCTATTTCCTCAACACCATCTCGGCCGCGGGCCTGTTGTCGCAGGTCGGCAGCCCCGCTTATTCCACCACCAAGCATGCCGCGGTGGGCTTCGCCGAAAACCTCGCGATCTCGCACAAGGCCGACAACATCAAGGTCTCGATCCTCTGCCCGCAGGGCGTCGACACCAACATGCTGCGCGGGATCCCGAAGGGCCCGCAATCCGGCGACGGCGATCTCACGCCCGAGCAGGTCGCCAAGGATGTGCTCGCCGGCCTCGAGCAGGAAACGTTCCTGATCCTGCCGCACCCCCAGGTGCTCGGCTACATGCGCAAGAAGACCGAGAACTACGACCGCTGGATCGGCGGCATGGCCAAGATCCAGGCCAAGATGCGGGACGAGTTCGGGACGTAGGGAAGCTTCGCGCCAAACACTCGCCGTCGTCCCGGCCTTCGCCTGGCCTTCGCCGGGACGACACCGGTGGTTACGCCGCCGATTGCGCCTCGTTCTCCGCGCGGCTCTGACGCAACGCCTGCGCATAGAGCATCATGCCCTCACGCACCGTGCGCTGCTCCGTGACCGTCAACGCCGCCAGCGCCCCACTCACCTGCTGGCGACCGAAGGCGTGCAGCGCCTCCAGCGTGCGGCGGCCCTTCGCCGTCAGCGACAACAACTTGCTGCGCGCATCGGTCTCATCGGCCGTCTCCCTGAGCTCACCGCAATCGATCAGCTTGCGCACCAGACGGCTGACGCTGGATTTCTCCAGCCGCAGGAAATCGCCGAGCGCACCCGATGTCATCGGGCCCCGGATGCCGATCTCCAGGATGGTGTGCACGGCCGACGGCGGATAGTCCGATGCCGCCACCGTCGCATCCATGAAGCCGAGCTCGCGCACCATCAGGCGCGAGGCGGCACGGATGTCGTCGATCAGCGCAAGCTCGGCCATGCTTGACTCTCCGCATATAGTTGTATCATACAACTATATGCGGAGAGCGCCGCGCGCAAGCGTTTTGGAGCGGACCATGAGCGGAACTTTGCCGGCGGGGATGCGGATGCGGGGCAAGGTCTGCCTCGTGACGGGCGGCGGCAGCGGCATTGGCCGCGCCACGGCCTTGCGGATGGCGTCGGAAGGTGCGGAGGCCGTGGTCATTGCGGGCAGGCGCGAGGCCGAGATCGAGGCCGCCGCCGCGGCGTGCCGCGAGCTCGGTGCGGACGCCGTCCCGGTCAAGACCGACATCACGCAGGAGGACGATGTTGCGCGCCTTGTGCGCACCGCCGTCGAACGTTGCGGACGGCTCGACATCGCTTTCAACAATGCGGGCTTCCAGGAGCGCCGCGCGCCGCTGGAAGAGCAGGGCATGGACATCTACGACAGCGTGTTCGACACCAATGTCCGCGCGCTGTTCCTGTGCCTGCGCTATCAATTGCCGGCGATGCTGGCGCAGGGGCGTGGCAGCATCGTGGTCAACGCCTCCGTCAGCGGCGTGCGCAATCCCAACCCGGGATTCTCGCTCTATTCGGCCTCGAAGGCGGCCGCGATCTCGCTGACGCGCTCGGCGGCGATGGAGAACGCCTCGCGCGGCATCCGCATCAACGCCATCGCCCCCGGCCGCGTCGTCACCGACATGATGCTGCGCGCCGGCGTCGGCGACATAGCAACCGTCAGTGCAGGCCTGCCGCTGCGGCGGATGGGGAGCCCGGAGGAAGTTGCGGAAGCCGTGGTGTGGCTGTCGTCCGACGCGTCATCCTACGTGGTCGGGCACGTGCTCGCGGCGGATGGGGGCTTTCTGGCGTCGTAGCGCCCTAATGCTTCTGTCCGTACAACACCGGAACTGCTGAATCCACGATCACCTCGACGAGGCTCGTGCCGGCGAATGCCATCCCGCGCTTGAGCGCTTCGCCGAGCTCCGCGGCCTTCGTCACCCGCACCGCATCGCAGCCCATGCCTTCGGCGAGCCGGACGAAATCGATGCCCGGCAGCTCCAGTCCCGGCACGTTGCGCACCTGCATCACCTGGCTGAACGAGCGCATCGCGCCGTA
The DNA here is from genome assembly GCF_024519855.1 of Bradyrhizobium sp. Bra78. Taxonomy (NCBI): domain Bacteria; kingdom Pseudomonadati; phylum Pseudomonadota; class Alphaproteobacteria; order Hyphomicrobiales; family Nitrobacteraceae; genus Bradyrhizobium; species Bradyrhizobium sp. Bra78. Next base: position 441,422 of record NZ_JALJRE010000004.1, read on the forward strand.
GCCGGAATTGTTGATGACGACGACGGTGAGCGGCAGTTTTCGCTGCGCGGCGGTCCACAGCGCCTGGATCGAATACATCGCCGAGCCGTCGCCGATCAGGCACACGGTGCGGCTCTTCGGCTTGCCGAGCGCCATGCCGACCGCGGCGGGCAGGGAGTAGCCGAGGCCGCCGCTCGACATGGTGTAGAAACTGTCCTGGCCGCGCATCGGCATGAATTTTTGCATCGCCGGCCGGTGCGAGGGCACTTCCTCCACCAGCGAGCTGCCGTCCGGCATCGCCTGCGACAGCGCGTGCAACAAGAACTCCACCGGCAGCGGCTCGCCGGCTTGCGGCGCCGGCGGCAGCGTGCGGCCTTTCGGCGCCACACGTTTGCTCTCCGGCAGGAGGTCGAGCAGCAGGCTTAGCGCCGGCTTCATCGTGGCGATGATGCTGGTGCCGAACGGTGTGACCGCGGCGGCATCGGGGTCATCGGTGATCTGGAAGATCGTCGCGCCGCCATCGAAGATCGCGGCGTGGCCCTCGACGTGGAAGGTGAACACCGGCGCGCCGATGACGACGACGAGATCGTGCTCGCGCAGCGCATCGGAGAGCTGTGCGGGCGAAGCGTGCAGGAAGCCCGCGAACTGCGGATGGCGCTCGGGGAACGAGCAGCGCGCCGAGAACGGGCTGACCCAGACGCTCGCCTTCGCCTTCTCGGCCACGCGCACCATGAGGTCGACAGCGCCCGCGCGATCGACGCCGGGGCCGACCACGAGCGCGGGGTGCTTTGCCGAACCGAGCGCTGTGACCAGCGCCTTCATCGCATCAGGCTCGGGCCCGATCTCGCGGCTGACCTTGCGCGCCTCGACCGGAGCCGTCGCATGCGCCCAGTCGTCGATCGGGATCGACACGAAGGTCGGCCCGCAGGGCGGCTGCATCGCGGTGTAATAGGCGCGCGCGATCGCGGCCGGCACGTCCTCGGGCCGCGCCGGCTCGACGCTGTACTTCACATATGGCCGCGGAAACTCCGACGCGCGCTCGGCATAGAGGAACGCCTGCAAGGGGAGGATCGAACGCGCCTGCTGGCCCGCGGTGATGACGAGCGGTGTCTGGTTGCGATGCGCGGTGTAGATGTTGCCGAGCGCGTTGCCGACGCCGGCCGCCGAATGCAGATTGACGAAACCGGCATTGCGCGTCGCCTGCGAGTAGCCATCGGCCATGCCGACGGCGGAGGCTTCCTGCAGCGCCAGCACGTAGTCGATGTCGTCGGGCCAGTCGCTCAGGAACGGCAGCTCGGTCGAGCCGGGATTGCCGAACACTTTTTTGATGCCGAACGACCGCAGCAGGTCGAGCGTGGCCTGCTTGACGGTGACGGATTTGCTGCCGCTCTTGCCGTTCTTTGCCATGGTTTCCGTCCCTGTTGATTACCGACGCTCGTAGACCCACCGTCATTGCGAGGAGCCCTTGCGACGAAGCAATCCAGACTATCTCCGCGGAGGGACTCTGGATTGCTTCGCTGCGCTCGCAATGACGAGGAGGAAACAGCAGCGACCTACCACACCGCCGTGCCCTTCATCGTCGGCTGCCCCTCGGCATTCGCGGTCCAAAGCTCCATGCCCGCCTCGGTCTCATTGGCGTTGATCGAAAACTCCGAACCCTCGAACAGCGGCTGCAGACCGCGATACGAAAACTTCTTCGGCGCTCTGCCGCCGCGCAGCTTTGCCGCCATCTCGATGATCAACGCGGCCTGCAACGGGCCGTGGAAGATCAGGCCCGGATAGCCCTCGACCTTGGTGACGTAGTCGCGGTCGTAATGGATGCGATGGCCGTTGAAGGTCAGCGCGGAATACCGAAACAGCAGCACGGGATCGGAGACATGGGTCTCGCGATGCTGCGCCTTCGGCGGCGGAGGCGGAGCCTTTACCGGCGCGGTCGGCGTCGTCGTCATCTCGCGATAGACGATGTCCTGGCGTTCGCGGATGGCAATGCCGCGCGGCGAGGAGATGCTGTGCTCGACCGCGACGAAGCACAGCGTGCCGGTCGATCCGGTCTTTACCGTCACGTCGGCAATGCGCGAAGTCCGGGTCGATTCATCGCCGACGCGCAAGGGCTGCAAAAATTCGATCTCGCCGCCGGCCCACATCCGGCGCGGCAGCGGCACCGGCGGCAGGAAGCCGCCGCGGGTCGGATGCCCGTCGGGCCCGAGCATCGACATCGGAAACACCGGCTGCGCCAGGCACCAATGCACCGTGAACGGCGCGGCATCGCCGGACTTGGGCTCGCCCACGTCCTGGAAAAGTGTCGCCCGAAGACCCTTGACGAGCTGCGCGGTGACGACGTCGGTGGCCTCCGTGCTGCGGCCGATCCATTGCCTGAGATGATCGATGTCGAGCTGCTCGGTCATGACGCCTCGCTCTGTTATGTCTTGAATTGTGGCCGTTCGCCGATCGCTGGCACAGCGCCGTAGGCGCGCGTCTCGCCGACGATGATCGGCGCCGGCGCGGGGTAGCTGACGCGGCCGTTCGGCGTGTCGACCTCGATGCGGCGCAGATGCGGATGGGTGGTGAGGTCGGCCATGGTATTGACCTCGGCAAAGGCGATGTCGGCGTCCGACAGCCGCTTGAGCAGCTCGTCGCGCGTCATCTTGCCAAAACTATCCGCGACAGTCTTGTCGGTGAAATCGCGGTTGCGCACGCGCTCGACCATGTTGGCGACGCGGGGATCGGCGGGAAGATCAGGTTGATCCAGCACCTTGGCGCACAGCGTCTTCCACTCGCGCTCGCTCTGGATGGAGATCAGAATGTCCTTGCCGTCCTTCGAGGTGAACACGCCGTAGGGCGCGATCGAGGGGTGGCGCAGGCCCATGCGCTTGGGCGGATTGCCGGCTTCGGAATTCAGCAGCGGCACGGTGCACCAGTCGGCCATCACGTCGAACATGGAGATGCGGATGTCGGCACCCTTGCCGGTGCGGCCCCGGCCGATCAGCGCCTCCAGGATCGCTGCATGCGCGGTGGCGCCGGTCGCGACGTCGACGATCGACATGCCGACGCGCGAGGCGCCGTCGGGATTGCCGGTGATCGAGGCAAGGCCGCTCTCGGCCTGGATCAAGAGATCATAGGCCTTGCGGTGCGCGTAGGGACCCTCGTCGCCATAGCCGGTGATGGTGCAGGAAATCAGCTTTGGATAGTCCTTCAGCAGCCGCTCGCGCGAGAAGCCGAGCTTGTCCATCGAGCCCGGCTTGAGGTTCTGGATCAGCACGTCGGCGCTGGCGATCAGCTTCTCCAGCTCGGCGCAACCTTCCTTGATGGCAAGATCGACCACCGCTGACTGCTTGCCGCGGTTGAGCCAGACGAAATAGCTGCTCTGGCCTTTGGCCGCGGCATCGTAACCGCGGGCGAAATCGCCCTCCGGCCGTTCGATCTTGATCACCTCCGCGCCGGCATCCGCCAGCCGCGACGAGCAGAACGGCGCTGCCACCGCCTGCTCGACCGCGATCACCCTAATCCCGTCCAATGCGCCCATGATTGCTGCCTCAGTACGAGCGGGGCATGCCGAGCACGTGCTCGGCGATGAAGGAGAGCACGAGGTTGGTCGAGATCGGCGCCACCTGGTAGAGCCGCGTCTCGCGGAATTTGCGCTCGACGTCGTATTCCTCGGCGAAACCGAAACCGCCATGGGTCTGGACGCAGGCATTGGCCGCTTCCCAGGACGCATCGGCCGCGAGCATTTTCGCCATGTTGGCTTCCGCGCCGCAGTCGAGCCCGGCCTCGTACTTGCGCGTGGCTTCCTTCACCATCAATTCGGCTGCGCGCATCGCGGCGTAGGCCTTGGCGATCGGGAACTGGATGCCCTGGTTCTGGCCGATCGGCCGGCCGAAAACGCTGCGCTCCTTGGCGTAGTTCGTGGCCTTCGCGATGAACCACTTTGCATCGCCGACGCATTCGGCCGCGATCAGGATGCGCTCGGCATTCATGCCGGAGAGGATGTAGCGAAAGCCCTTGCCTTCCTCGCCGATCAGATTCTCCGCCGGCACCTTCATGTCGGTGAAGAACACTTCGGTGGTGGCGTGGTTCATCATCGTGCGGATCGGGCGGATCTCGAGGCCCCTGTTCTTGGCCTCGCGCATGTCGACGATGAACACGGAGAGCCCATCGGTGCGCTTCTTGACCTCGTCCTTCGGCGTGGTGCGCGCCAGCAGCAGCATCAGGTCGGAATGCTCGGCACGGCTGGTCCAGATCTTCTGGCCGTTGACGATGTAGCCGGCATTGCCGTCCTTGCGCGCAAAGGTCTTCAGCGAGGTAGTGTCGGTGCCGCTGGTCGGCTCGGTGACGCCGAACGCCTGCAGCCGCAATTCGCCGCTCGCGACCTTCGGCAGATATTTGGCCTTCTGCTCGTCATTGCCATGCCGCAGCACCGTGCCCATGGTGTACATCTGGGCGTGGCAGCCGCCGCCGTTGCAGCCGGCGCGCTGGATCTCTTCGAGGATCGCCGCGGCCGCGGACAGCTTCAGGCCCGCGCCGCCATATTCCTCGGGGATCAGCACCGAGAGGTAACCGGCCTCTGTCAGCGCATCGACGAAGGCCTTGGGGTAGGCCATCTCGCGATCGAGCTTGCGCCAGTATTCGCCGGGAAACTGCGCGCAGAGCTTTGCGACGGCTTCGCGGATGTCGGCGTGATCTTCGGTCTGGTGATCTTCACTCATGGCGTTTCCCGTTGGGTGCGGCGGTTAAGATAACGCCGGCCAATCCTCTGGCGTTGTGAAAACAACGCCATCCCCCTATGCTCATTTGCTATAGCGTATGGAGTAGCCTTCCAGGATTGGCAAGCATGGATTTCCGTCAGCTCAGGACCTTCAGTTGCGTGGCGGAGCTCGGCAGCCTCTCCAAGGCGTCCGACACGTTGCGCGTGGCGCAGCCGGCGCTGAGCCGGCAGATCAAGCTGCTGGAACACGAGCTGCGCACCGAATTGTTCACGCGCAACGGTCGCGGCATGGTGCTGACGGAGGCGGGCCGTCTCTTGCTGGCGCGCACCGCCGGCATCGTGCGGCAGATCGACCAGATCCGCGACGACATCCAGTCGGCCAAGGGGCCGCTGTCCGGTCAGGTCGTGCTCGGCCTGGTTCCGACCGTGAGCTGCGTGCTGTCGGCGCGTTTCGCGCGGCGCTGCGTCGAGAAGTTTCCCGGCATCTCGCTGCGCATCGTCGAGAGCTACAGTGGCCATCTCGTCGAATGGCTGCATCGCGGCGAGATGGACCTCGCCATCCTCTATGGCCGCTCCGCCGATCTGCATCTCAATGTGGAAAGCCTCGGCCGCGACAACATCGTTGCGGTCGGCCCGCGCGGCTGCGGCCTTGCGCGCAGGAAGAACGTCGAGATCGGCTGGCTGCTGCGGCAGCGGCTGGTGCTGCCCAGTCATTCCCACGGTCTCCGCGCGCTGATCGAGCATGCGGCGGCCCAGCGCAAGATCAAGCTCAACGTCCAGCTCGAGGCGGATTCGTTCCGTGTGCTGACCAGCCTTGTCGAGGAAGGCCTCGGCTTCGCGCTGCTGCCGCCCTCGTCGGTCCACGGCGAGGTCGCCGACGGGCGACTGGAAACCGCTGTCGTATCCAAGCCGATGACGCGCGAGCTCATATTCGCTTCTCCAATCGACCGCCCGGTCTCGACGGCCTCGCTTGCCGTCACCGCCCTCCTGCGCGAGGAGGTCGCCGCCTGCCGCAAGGACGGCGTGTGGGACATCAAGTTGAGTTAGATGCGCGCTTGTCGTAGAACAGCCGCGCGCCATCGTGCCTTCGCATCTGGCGCGAGCTGTCATGCCGAAATTTTATAGCTGGAGGTGGCCGCCGCGCTCGCCTGCGCGGCCGTGACGCGCATATGCATCCACAACTCGTCATTGCGAGCGCTGCGAAGCGATCCAGACTGTTTCCGCGGAGGGATTCTGGATTGCTTCGCTGCGTTCGCAATGACGGAGGCTAGGGTCTACCCCGGAATCCGCACCGGCAGCGACTCGTACCCCTTGATGAAGCTCGAATAGATCCGCTTCGGCTCGCCCACCACCTCGATGCGGTCGAAGCGCTTCAGCATCTCCTCCCAGACGATCTTGAGCTGCAGCTCGGCGAGGCGCATGCCGACACAGCGGTGGATGCCGAAGCCGAAGGAGAGATGGGTGCGCGGCCGCGGGCGGTCGATGATGAAGTCGTTCGGCTTCTCGAACATCTCCTCGTCGCGGTTGCCGGAGACGTACCACATCACGACGCGGTCGCCTTTCTTGATGTGCTTGCCGCCGATCTCGGTATCGGCAAGCGCGGTGCGCCGCATATGCGCGAGCGGGGTCTGCCAGCGGATCACCTCGGGCACCATGGAATCGATCAGTTCCGGGTTGGCGCGGAGCTTGTCGTATTGGTCCGGGTTCTCGCTCAGCGCCAGCACCGAGCCGGTCATGGTGTTGCGCGTGGTGTCGTTGCCGCCGACGATGAGCAGGATGATGTTGCCCATGAGGTTGTCGGGGTCCATGAAGCGCGTGGCGTCGTTGTGCGCCATCAGCGACAATAGGTCGTTGCGCGGCGCGGAGTTGACGCGTTCGTTCCACAGCTTGGACATGTACGCGTAGCACTCGTCCATCTCGCGGCGGCGCTCCTCGGCGGATGCGACGATGCCGCTCTTGGGCAGCGCGGTCGCGACATCCGACCAGCGCGTCAGCTTGCGCCGTTCTTCCCAGGGGAAGTCGAACAGGGTAGCCAGCATCTGCGTCGTCAGCTCGATCGAGACGCGCTCGACGAAATTGAAGGTCTCGTTGCGCGGCAGATTGTCGAGCACGGTCTGCGAGCGCTGGCGGATCAGTTTTGCCAGTTCGTCCAGATGGGTCGGCGTGAACATCGGCGACACCGTCTTGCGCTGCGACGAATGACGCGGCTGGTCCATGGCGATGAAGCTCGGCCAGTCATAACCTTCCGGCACGTCGCGGATCCCGATGCCGCCGAGCGTTGAATCGGAGGAGAACAGGGCGTGGTTGGTGTCGACATGCATGATGTCGTTGTACTTCACCACCGACCAGTACGGCTCGATCGGCGCGTTGGTGCAGTAGTGCACCGGCTCTTCCTTGCGCAGCCGCTCGAACCACGGCCACAAGGTGTCGTCCTGGAACAGCCGGGGCGCGCCGGGATGGAAGTGCGACAGCGGCGTCGCATAGGCCTCCTCGCGGGCCTTGCGCATGCGTTCGGCCTTGTCGGTCTTGACCGGAGTCTGGATGTTCATGTTGGTAGCTCCAGTGTTTGTTTCCAACCTCTCCCGCTTGCGGGAGAGGCACAGGCCGCCTCCGGCGGCCGACATCTCAAGAACGCCAAGGCGAAGGCTCGGCTAAGGCGCAGCGCCGGGTGAGGGCTTTCTCCTCCAGGGGATTGTCCCGTTGCGGAGATACCCTTTCCCCAACCCTCTCCCGCGAGCGGGAGAGGGGGCAGTATCCTCGTGGGTTATAGCTCGAACTCACGCTGTAATCTTCACCGGCAGCGTTTCCAAACCCTTCACGAAACTCGAATAGACCCGCTTGGGTTCGCCGACCACGTCGATATGGTCGAATCGCTTCAGGATCTCCTCCCAGATAATCTTGAGCTGGAGTTCGGCAAGCCGCAAGCCGACGCAGCGGTGGATGCCGAAGCCGAAGGACAGATGCGTGCGCGGCCGGGCGCGGTCAATGATGAAATCGTAGGGCTTTTCGATCGCCTCGGCGTCGCGGTTGCCCGAGACGTACCACATCACGACCTTGTCACCTTTCTTGATCTGCTTGCCGCGGAACTCGAAGTCGGCGAGTGCGGTGCGGCGCATGTGCGCCAGCGGCGTCTGCCAGCGGATCACCTCCGGCACGAAGCTGTCGAGCAGGCCGGGATTCTCGCGCAGCTTGCGATATTGCTCAGGATGCTGGCTCAGTGCGTAGATCGAGCCCGACATGGTATTGCGGGTGGTGTCGTTGCCGCCGACGATCAAAAGGACGAGATTGCCGAGGAAGTTCTTCGCGTCCATGTCGCGTGTCGCGGCTCCATGCGCCATCATCGAGAGCAGATCGCTCTTCGGCGGCTGCGCGATGCGCTCCTTCCACAGGCGCGCGAAATAGCCCGCGCATTCGGTCAGTTCGGCCTGCCGCTCGTCCTCGGTGGCGACGAGGCCGTCGGGCCCGGGAATCGTGGTGGCGATGTCCGACCAGCGCGTCAGTTTGCGGCGATCCTCCCAGGGAAAGTCGAACAGCACCGCAAGCATCTGCGTGGTCAGTTCGATCGAGACGCGGTCGACCCAGTCGAACACTTCGCCACGCGGCAGATTGTCGAGGCACTCGGCCGAGCGCTCGCGGATGCTGAGCGCGAGATTGTCCAGATGCGTCGGCGTGAACATCGGCGCCACGGTTTTGCGCTGGGCGGCGTGGCGCGGCGGGTCCATCGAGATGAAGCTCTCGCGGCGCAGATCCGGATCGATGTCGCGGATGGTGATGCCGCCGAGCGAGGAGGCCGAGGAGAACACCGAATGGTTGGTCTCGATCTCCATGATGTCGTTGTAGCGCGTCACCGACCAGTACGGCCCGAACATCGAATCCTTGCAATAGTGCACGGGATCTTCCCGGCGCAGGCGGTCGAAATAGGGCCAGAACGTATCCGTCCTGAACAGCTCGGGATCGCCCGGATCGAACTGCTCCAGCGGCAATGACGTGGCGCGCGCGCGTAACGCGTCGAGCTTCGCCGCGTTCTCGATGGTCCCATGCATGACCGCTCTCCCTGACATGAACCGCGCGTTCTCGTTGAATTCTGCGCTGCGGTATTTGATTTGCAATTACAGCCGGTTGTCCGCGCCGGAGCAAGGGAGAGTTTTGCCACATCCAACCTTTGCGAGAGGGTTGATCGGCCGTCACGCCGATGTGTCAACGTGATCTCCCGCACGCCCTCGGCTGCGGAGACGTGCGAAAACCGACTGGAATCGAGGTGAATCGAACCCGCCCGCCTTGGGGATCGACCAATCTCTGATCTATAGTTTGATCGCACCAGGCCGACATCCCGAGGTTGCCGCCGTGAACGACATGCAATGGGCCCCCATCGGTTCCGAACCCTTACCCCCGCCGCTGCCGCCCACGCGGGTCGACTTCACCGGTGACCGCTCCGCGTTCCGCAAAATGGTCACCAAGGGTGCCATGCTGGAGCTGGTCACGTTCGGCTTCTACCGGTTCTGGCTCGTCACCGACATCCGTCGTCATTTGTGGACGGACACGTCGATCGACGGCGACGCCGCCGAATATACCGGCCGCGGCAAGGAGCTGTTGATCGGCTTCCTGTTCGCGCTGGCAATCCTGGTGCCGATCTATCTCGCCTATTTCCTCGTCGGTATCGAGTTCGAGCGGTGGCAGGGCTTTGCCTCGACGCCGCTGTTCATCAGCTTCTACGCCTTCGGTCAGTTCGCGATCTTTCGCGCGCGGCGCTATCGGCTGACGCGCACGGTCTGGCGCGGCGTGCGGTTCTGGATGGACGGCTCCGGCTGGGCCTATTCGTTCCGTGCCATGCTGTGGGGCCTGCTGGTGTTCCTGACGCTCGGCCTGGCGCTGCCCTGGCGCGAGGCCTCGCTCGAACGCTACAAGATGCGGCACACCCATTACGGCGATTTGCGCGGCGATTTCGCCGCCGACGGCTGGACCTTCTTCAAGCGCGGCTGGTGGCTGTGGCTGCTCAGCCCGATCGCAATTGTGATCTTCCCGCTCGCCCCGTTCTTTTATGCCGAGTTCAAGGCGCGCGAATGGCGCTGGTGGCTCGACGGCATCCGCATCGGCGGCGTCAGCCTGTCCTCGAAGTTGCCGCACGATGCCTTCTACGGCCTGTACTGGAAAGTGATCGGCTGGTGGACGCTGCTCTCGGCCATTTTCGGCGCCTATCTCGGCGGCGCGACCATGCTCGTCGTCACGCTCAGCGGCGTTCCGGCCGAGCAGGCCTTCGGGCCCGACAATGCCGCCAAGAGCATCCCGATGCTGGTGATGATGGTGATCGGCTACTTCGCGCTGGCCCTTGCCCTCAACATCGTCATGCGGGTCTATCTCCAGCGCGATCTCTGGGCCAAGGTGCTGGAGACCGTCGAGGTGCACAACATCGGCGCTGCGGCGGACGTGCGTGGCAGCGGTGAACTCGCCAGCGCGCTCGGCGAAGGCTTTGCCGATGGGCTCGATGTCGCGGGATTCTGAGCTGTGAGTGAGGTGTCCACCGAGATCCCGGCGCAGTCCGCAAGGCCGACGATCTTCTTCGACGGCGTGTCGAGCCGCAGGCGGCAGGTGACGCTGGCGCTCGGTCAAGCGCTCGAGATTGCCGAGGAGGGCGGGGCGCCCGTGAGCTGGGCCTATGCTGACATTCGCCGCGCCGACAGTCCGGCCGGAATCTTGCGTCTTGCCTGCACGTCCGCGCCGTCCCTGGCGCGCCTCGAAATCCGCGATGCCGCGCTGGCCGCCGACGTCACCGTCCGCTGCATGCATCTCGACGAGCACCAGACCTCGCGTCGTGGCGTGGTAAAAATCGTCGGCTGGTCGGTGGCGGCCGCCGTTTCCATCGTCTGTGTCGTGCTGTTCGGCGTGCCGCTCGCCGCCGACCGTCTCGCGCCGCTGGTGCCGAAACCGATCGAGCGGCGCATCGGCGATGCGTCGGAAGTCCAGGTGAAGACCATCTTCGGGCGCAACGTATGCGAAGACCCCTCAGGCAAGGCCGCCTTCGTCAAGCTCGTCAACCGCCTGCGCGATGCCGCCGGTCTCGACGACGATTCCGTGACGGCGGGCGTGCTGCCGACTTCCGTGCCGAACGCGTTCGCGCTGCCCGGCGGCAAGGTCTACGTGCTGAGGGGCCTGCTCGACAAGGCGGAGAACCCCGACGAGATCGCCGGCATCCTCGCCCACGAGCTCGGCCATCTCAAGCATTACGACAACATGCGCGGCCTGATCTACAACGGCGGCACCTCGTTCCTGATCGGCCTGCTGTTCGGCGACGTCACCGGTTCGAGCGCCGTGATCTTCGCCTCGCGCAGCGTGGTCGAAGCCTCCTATTCGCGCGAGGCGGAAGCCGCTGCCGACACGTTCGCGATCGAGATCATGCACAAGCTCGGGCGCTCACCGAAGCCGGCGGCCGAGCTGATGTTCCGCATCACCGGCAAGGAAGGCGGCGGCCTCACCTCGATCCTGGCGAGCCATCCGCTGACCGAGGACCGCCTCGCACGCATGACCAGGGAGGATCGCCCTCCAAGCGGCCCGCCGCTGCTGACGGATAAGGAGTGGCAGGCGCTGAAGGGGATTTGCGGCAGCGGGAAGATCTGAGCTTCAGCGTTACCGCGTCCCGTAAGCGCGGTCGCCGGCATCACCGAGGCCGGGGATAATAAAACCATTCTCGTCGAGGCCTTCATCCACCGCCGCCGTCCAGATCGGCACGTCCGGATGCAAACCGCGCAGCCGTTCGAGCCCTTCCGGCGCTGCGATCAGGCAGGCCAGCCGAATGTCCTTGGCGCCGCGCTCCTTCAGCCGGTCGATCGCGGCCACCGCCGTGTTGGCGGTCGCAACCACCGGCGTCACCACGATCGCCAGCCGCTCGCTGAGATCGGACGGCGATTTGAAGAAATACTCGACCGCCGCAAAACTGTGCGGCTCGCGATAGAGCCCGATATGCGCGACGCGCGCGGTCGGCACCAGATCCATCATGCCGTCGACGAAAGTTGTGCCGGCGCGCAGCATCGGCACGAACACGAGCTTCTTGCCGGCGATCTTGGCCGAGTGCATCGTCGCCAGCGGCGTCTCGATGACGGTATCGGCGAGCGGCAAATCGCGCGTCACCTCGTAGCACAAGAGCATGCCGATCTCCTTGATCAGCTCGCGGAACGACTTTGTCGAGATGGATTTGTCCCGCACCAGCGTCAGCTTGTGCTGCACCAGCGGATGATCGACGATCGTGACGCCTTCCATGATCGGATGCCTTTCTTCCTTCTCCCCTTGTGGGAGAAGATGGCGCGAAGCGCCGGATGAGGGGTACCTTCCGCGAGCTTCAGTGAGAGAGACTCCCGCGGAAGCAACCCCCGCTACGCGAGGCACCCTCTCCCACAAGGAGAGGGTCAGAAAACCGTGCCGTCGCTGATCACCTTGAGCGGCGGCGCGCCATCGGGACGACGCGAAAAGGCAATGGCGCGGCCTGCGGCCCAGGTGCCGCCTTCCAGAATGCTGGCGAGTGGCAGGGACTCGGGCGTGCGACCGAGCTTTGCGCGGACGCGCTCCGCCAAACGGTCCAGCAACGCCAAGGTCAGCGCGCGCCATTCCACGACGAGGAGGGAATCCACCGCATGCGCCCGCTCGGCGTCATTGGGATCGCGCAGGCGCAGCACCTCGTGGTCGACGAACAGGCCGCCATTGCGGTATTCGGCAAGCCCGGTCAGGCCGTCGATGTCGGTGACCTCGAGCCCGGCGCGCTGCAGCGGTTCGATCAACGAATAGCTCAGCCATTGCGACAGCTTGTGCAGGGGCACGAGGCCCGCCGTTGCGTCGTTGGCCTTGATCGCCGGATGGCGCCAGCAATCGCCGAGCGGAATTCCTGCAAGTTCGAGGCGCGACGGCCAGATCGGCCCAAGCTGGTTCAGCACCGCCGACAGGATCGCGGGCGCGGCGATGGCGCCGCCCACTGCCTGTGCCGCGATGTGATCGAACAGGCCGCCCGGCCGCGGCGTATCGCGCAGGCCGAAAACATCGGCACGTTCGGATACGAGCCGGCCCAGACGCCGCAACAGATCGGTGCGTCCTTCGAGGCCGAGCAGCGGATTGGCATCGCTCACCTGAAAAGCGGAGGTGAGCGCGGCGAGGGGCAGCTTTGCGAGCAAATCCGCGTCGGCCCTGAACGGTGCGCGCGCATCGCCGGAAAACAGTCCGCTTGCGAACATGTCGAGGCTGGCGATCGCAAGTCCCTCGGATCGGCCGATATCTTGCCCCGTCACGGCGTCACGGTATCGCCACGCCGCTCCCGCGCCGGCATCAAGCAGGACGCTGACGATGGCAAGGTCGAACTCGGCGCGCGCGCGCGCCGCGCGATCCGGCCACGACGTGGCGTCGGCGAGCCGCGCCCAGCGGTCGACGCCGCCGAGCACGAAGTGGCGCCAGCGCGCATGGAAGGGAATATCGAGCGTCGGATAGGCCTTGCGCGTGACCGCGAGCACGGCCTCCGCAACGCCGTCCATGCGATCGAGATCGATGGTGAAATGCGTGAGCCCGCCGTTCAGGCCGATCTCGAGCATCTCTCCGGCCCGCGTGCGCACTGCTTCTGCGCTGAGCAGCGAGCGGGCCTGCCGTTCCAAAGCGTCCGCCATCACGCGATCAATATTTTTCCAGCGACCGTCCGACCACGCCGTTGACGTCCTTCTCCGGCGCGATGTCGGTCGAGTAGTAGCCGGCGGCCTTCTTCGCGGCGATCTCGACATAGGCGTCGGCCGGAATCAGCTCCGGCGGGATCGGTACGCGCTCGACGATGTCGATGCCCTGCGAGGTCAGCGCGTCGTGCTTCATGTCGCTCATGGACAGGAAGCGGTCGATGCGCTTCAGGCCGAGCCAGTGGATCGTATCCGGCATCAATTGCTGGAAGCGTGCGTCCTGGACGCCGGCGACGCATTCGGTGCGCTCGAAATAGGCGGCGGCCGCATCGCCATCCTCCTGGCGCTTGCGGGCGTTGTAGACCAGGAATTTCGTGACCTCGCCGAGCGCGCGGCCTTCCTTGCGGTTGTAGATGACGAGCCCGAGCCCGCCCTCCTGCGCGCCGCGCGCGGATTCCTCGATGCCGTGGATGAGGTAGGGGCGGCAGGTGCAGATGTCGGAGCCGAACACGTCGGAGCCGTTGCACTCGTCATGCACGCGGCAGGTGATCTTGGTGCGATGGTCCGGCAGCTTGGTCACGTCGCCGAACATGTAGACCGTGGTGCCGCCGATCGGCGGCAGGAACACCTTCATGTCCGGCCGGGTCACCAGCTCGGGGAACATGCCGGCGGTCTGCTCGAACAGCGTGCGCCGCAGCTCGGTCTCGTTGGTCGCGAAGCGCTCGGCAAGGCCGGGCAAATACCAGACCGGATCGATCGCGATCTTCACCACCGACACGCTGCCATTGGCATGCACGACTTCGCCGTCGGCGCGCAGCCGTTTTGCGGCCAGCGCCTCGCGGATCTCCGGCAGGTCGAGCCGCGCGCGCGTCACCGCGATGCTCGGCCGGATGTCGGAGCCCTCGGCGATCTCCTTGCCGAAATTCTCGGCGACCAGATGACCCCAGGGATCGAGCGCGACGATCTTTGCAGGATCGCGCCATTGCTCGAACGGTCCGATGGTCGCCGCGGGGAACGTGTTGGTGAGGTCGGGGCGCCGGATCGGATCGAGCGCGCCGGCGGAGACGGCGAGCGCCCGGTACATCGCATAGGAGCCGCCATGGCTGCCGATCACGTTGCGATCCCCAGCGCGCGACACCGTGCCGATGATCGGCCCGCGGGCGCGCGCGTCGGCGGCGCCCCAGTGGATCGGAAAGGCGGCCTTCCGGCCCGGCTCCGGATGGGAGGTCAGGCGGATGTGGTCGGTACGGTTCGCGCGGCTCATGTCCAGGCTCCCAAAAAGCCAACGGCCCGCCGCTCGGACGGGCCTGGCTCTGTTGCGCTGCCGGAACGCCGGCGACGCAAGCTCAATCCAACATATTGTAGCGGCCAGCCACGACAGACAAGTTAATCGTGCTGTGCGGGGTAGGGCCGTTCGCCGCCAAATTCCCGTCATCAGCGCGCCGGCGGGGCTCTTCCGTGCGCCGCAACCTCACGCCGGCGAGCCTTGCCCGCGCGCCGTCGCGATTAGTGTAAGATACTGAAATAATTGTTATTTTTGTATTTTCAAGGGGCGGTGCCTGGTCTCCGCGGCGGCCGTCGAGTTTCTGGACAAAACATGTCATCAGTCCAGTCGCACAGAACGCCCTTGCCCTGGAGACCGCCATGCCCGCCGCCAGCTATATCGATCCCCGCAACGGACAGCTTTATCCGCTGGACCAGCCGCGCTGGTGCTCGGACCAGCGTACGCCGCTGCTGGTGACGCCGGGGGCAGGGCTGTCGCGCGAGGACATCGAGCCCCGCACGCGTTCACTCTGGCGCTACCGGGCAGCGCTGCCGGTCGCGATCGCGCAGCCGATCACGCTCGGCGAAGGCTGCACGCCGCTGGTTCAGCAGAACTGGGGCGAGCTGCGACCGTTCTTCAAGCTCGAATGGTTCAATCCGACCGGCAGCTTCAAGGACCGCGGCTCGGCGGTGATGCTGTCCTTCCTGCGGCAGATCGGCGTCGACGCCATCCTTGAAGACTCTTCCGGCAATGGCGGCTCGTCGATGGCCGGGCTAGGTGCCGCCGGGGGCATGCGCGTGAAAATCCTTGCACCGGCGTCGACCTCGCCGGCGAAGATTGCGCAGGTGCGTGCCTATGGCGCCGCGGTGCAGCTCGTCGAGGGCCCGCGCGAGGAGTCTGAGGCCGAGGCCATCCGCCAGTCGAGCCAGACTTTTTACGCCAGCCACAACTGGCAGCCGTTCTTCCTCGAAGGCACCAAGTCGCTCGCCTACGAGATCTGGGAAGACCTCGGTTTTCGCGCGCCCGACAATGTCATCGTCCCCGTCGGCGCCGGCAGCAGCCTGCTCGGCTGCGCCTTCGGCTTCCGCGAGCTGCTCAAGGCCGGCCAGATCGCAAGGCTGCCGCGCCTGTTCGCGGCGCAGCCGCAAAACTGCTCGCCGATCGACGCGAGCTTTCGGGCCGGCGTCGATACGCCCGTCGCGCGCGAGGTGAGCAAGACCATTGCCGAAGGCACCGCGATCAAGCATCCGCTGCGCCTGCGCGAGATCATCGGCGCCTTGCGCGAGAGCGGCGGCGGCACCGTCGCGCTCACCGAGGACGAGATCGTCGCCGCCCTGCGGCGTCTTGCCCGCCAAGGCCTGTTTGCCGAACCGACCAGCGCCAGCGCGGCCGCGGCGCTGGAAAAACTCTCCGCCAACGGTGCCATCAAGGCGAACGAGACCACGGTCGCAGTCCTGACCGGCACCGGCCTCAAGGCGGCAACCACCGTCGCCGATCTCGTTCAATAGGCCGGCGCGACCGCCCTTGGACGGCCCTTGCGCGTGCGTTGAACCTTCGGCGACCCTTGCGAGCCTCATGAAGATCGACCTCGAGCACAAAGGAGAGTTCCGTGACCGAGCAGGATCCGTTTGCAGGTTTCAAGGCAGTCCAGAAGGAGGCCTGGTCGCTGTTTACGCCGATGGAGGTGTTCACGACGCCGAGTGCCGCCAAGCTCGTTGGTTTTGCCGGCGTTGCCGCCGGCCAAAGGCTGCTCGATGTCGGATGCGGCACCGGTGTCGTCGCGATCACGGCGGCGCGCCGCGGCGCAAAAGTCAGGGGTCTCGATCTGTCGCCGGTTTTGATCGAGCGCGCCCGCGAGCACGCGCAATTGGCGAAGCTCGATGTCGACTTCGCCGACGGCGACGCCGAGAGCCTGCCTTACGGGGACAATGAGTTCGATGTGGTGCTGAGCCAGTTCGGCCACATGTTCGCGCCGCGCCCCGACGTCACCATTGCCGAGATGCTGCGCGTGCTGAAGCCGGGCGGCACCATCGCCTTCTCCACCTGGCCGCCGCATCTCTACGTCGGACGGATGTTCGCGCTGATCGGCCGCCATTTGCCGCCGCCCGAGGGCGTTGCATCGCCGGTGCTGTGGGGCGATCCGAAGATCGTCACCGAGCGCCTCGCGGGCAAGGTGGCGGATCTCCGCTTCGAGATGGACATGATGACGCCGTCCGCACTCAGTCCGCAGCATTTTCGCCGCACCATGGAAACGACCATCGGACCTTTGATCAAGCTGATCGGCCAGTACAAGGACGAGCCGGACAAGCTCAAGAGCTTCCGCGCCGGGTTCGAGGCGCTGATCTCGGAATATTTCGACGCCGGCAACAACGTCATGCGCCAGCAGTTCCTGATGACGAAGGCGACGAAGGTGTGAAGCCCCCAGGGGAGGGGCAGAGCCTCACTCCTTCAGGTCGTTCACGCGCTTCACCCAGATGCGCACGTCGGTGAGCACGCCGGGCAGCGCCGCCTTGACCTCGGCCACGGTCATGCCGGCCTTGATGCGGGGATCGTAGAGCAGATTGAGGATGTATTGGTCGTAGACGTCGAAATAGCCCATCGAGACGTTGTCGTTGAACATCGTCCACGGCACGCTCGCGGTGTCGTTGATCGGCCCAAGCGATTGCAGCAGCTCCTCATAGGCGCAGTCGAGGAAGGTGAAATCGCCGTTGTCGACGGTGAGGATGACGTCGGAATGCTCGATCTCGAAATGCTCGTTCTTGCGAAAGCCGGACAGGCATTGCGGATCGAGCGAGGTGCGGATCTCGCGGGCCTTCTCCGCGCCGTAGAAACTCGAGATGGTGCGGAACAGATCGCGGTCGCGCACGAGCTTCACGCGCACGTTCGCCGCCTCGCTGGAGTCGGTCATGGCGATGTCGAGATGCTGCACGCGGGTGCCGATGTCGGCCACGACTTTGGCGAGCTGGGTCTTGCGGTCGGCGCGGTCGCTCTCGGCGAACACGCGCACCGGCCCGTCGAACTTGCGGATGCGGTCGACGCGGCCGGCGAGATGATACTCGGCGCCGAACGCCGTTTTCAGGAAGCCTTCGACGATCTCGCCGTCGGTAAAATTCTTCTTCTCGGCGCGCTGGCGCGAGGCGATCGCGGGCAATTCGCCCGCGACGGCGATGGTAGTGTCAGGGGCGAACCCGAAGGTGGCGAGCGCCAGCAGGGCGATGCGAAAGCCGGACGAAGGCGGGACCAGTGCGCTCATTGCCATGCGACGCTGCCGTATTCGGAAGCGACGCACAAGACCGCATATTCACCCAACCCGTCGGATTGCGGCCGTTCGCTGCCCGGCTAGTTGTTCAGCACGACCACGGGGGTGCCGACCGAGACGCGGCTGTAGAGGTCGCTGACGTCGTCATTGGTCATGCGGAAGCAGCCCGAGGACACCGCCTGGCCGATCGTCTCCGGCTCGTTGGAGCCGTGGATGCGGTACAGCGTCGAGCCCAGATACATCGCGCGCGCGCCGAGCGGGTTCTCGATGCCGCCCTTCATGTGGCGCGGCAGGTCGGGCCGGCGGGCCAGCATCTGCGACGGCGGCGTCCAGTCCGGCCATTCCTTCTTGGCCGTGATCCTGTGCACCCCGCCCCAGCGGAAGCCGTCGCGGCCGACGCCGATGCCGTAGCGCAGCGCCTGGCCGTTCTGGAGCACCAGATACAGCCGCCGCTCGGCCGTGTTCACCACGACGGTGCCGGGGGCATAATTGCCGTTGTACATGACGGTGGTCCGGGGGATCGGGCTCACGCCGCCGCCGCCGCCGAGATACCCGGTGGAACTGGTACCCGTGAAGTCGAACATTCCGGCCGCAGAGGCGCCGCCCAATGTGGCCGACAGCAATGCGATGGCGGCAATCGGCGCGGCAAAAAACCGGATCATTGTTTCCCCCAGCAAAAAATCGATTCAACGAAAGCCACAGGCCATATTTGCGGGCATTTCGCAAGCCACGGCGCCGTGAGGGACGTCATCCTCGGCGATCGGCGTTACCAAATCGGCAACCACGCCGATTGGTCGGAAAGCATTAGCCAAACCTGCGCATCGTCGCGCGGGGCTGGGCCGCGATGCCGCCTATTGCTTTGACGGAACCAGCGAACAATGATTGATCGGACGGATAATTGGACATTGCCGGTTGCGGGAGCTGACGGATGAACGGTGCGGAAAGCCTGGTGCGGACGATGGTCAAGGGCGGGGTGGACGTCTGCTTCACCAACCCGGGTACCTCCGAGATGCATTTTGTCGCAGCGCTCGACCGCGTCCCGGGCATGCGCTGCGTGCTCGGGCTGTTCGAAGGCGTGGTGACGGGCGCTGCCGACGGCTATTTCCGGATGAAGGGCACGCCGGCCTCGACCCTGTTGCATCTCGGTCCCGGCCTCGCCAACGGCCTTGCCAATCTGCACAACGCCAAGAAGGCGAATTCCGGCATCGTCAACATCGTCGGCCAGCATGCGATCTACCATATCGGCTACAACGCGCCGCTGACCTCCGACATCGAGGGCCTCGCCCGGCCGATGTCGTCCTGGGTCCGCACCTCGCCGGACTCCAAATCGATCGCCGCTGACGGCGCCGCGGCGATCGCCGCCGCCAGAAGCGCACCGCCGCAGATCGCGACCCTGATCCTGCCCGCCGACACCGCCTGGAACGAGGCCGACGGCATCGCCGAGGTTCCGGCCGAGCAGCAGCGCGCGAGCTATTCGCCGCAGGCGGTCGAGCAGGCCGCGAAGATCCTGCATGGCGACGGCGAGGGCACGCTGCTGCTGATGACCGGCAGCGCGCTCTCCGAGCAGGGCCTAGCGCTGGCCGAGCGCATCGCGAACAAGACCGGCTGCACCGTGATGGGCCCGACCTTCCGCCCGAAGATGGCGCGCGGCCGCGGCCGCTATTCGATCGACCGCATTCACTACGTGATCGAGAACGCAATTCCGATGCTGGCGAAATTCCGTCACATCGTGCTGGTCGAGTCCGACGACCCCGTGGCGTTCTTCGCCTATCCGAACAAGCCGAGCGTGCTCAGGCCCGAGGGTTGCGACGTGCACCGCATGACCTCCTGGGGCGAGAATTCGGTCGCCGCGCTCGAAGCGCTCGCGGGCGCTGTGAAGGCCAGTGCGAAGGACGTCAAGCCGCAGGCCCTGGCCGATCTGGTCAAGCCGACCGGCGCGCTGACCCACGCCTCGATCGCGCAGGCGATCGCCTACGCGATCCCCGAGAACGCGATCATGGTCGACGAATCCCTCACCACCGGCCGGGCCTTCTTCCCGCCGACGGCGGCCGCCGCCCCGCACGACTGGCTCCAGAACATGGGCGGCTCGATCGGCTTCTCGACGCCGCTCTCGATCGGCGCCGCGATCGCTTGCCCGGACCGCAAGGTGATCACCATGGTCGGCGACGGCAGCGCGATGTACACGATCCAGTCGCTGTGGACGCAGGCGAGAGAGAACCTCAACATCGTCACCATCGTGTTCGCCAACCGCATCTACCAGATCCTGCGCGGCGAGTTCGACAATGTCGGCGCCGGCGAGCCCGGCCAGCGCGCCAACGACATGCTGCGGCTCGACCGTCCGACGCTGGATTTCGTGGCGCTGGCCAAGGGCATGGGCGTGCCCGGCCGCGCCGTCACCAGCGCGGACGAATTCAACAAGGCGCTGGCCGAGGCTGTCGCCGAGCCCGGACCGCGGCTGATCGAAGTCCAGATGTAGGGCACAGCATCAGGAGCGCCGAGGGCCGGGGGGCAAGATGCAGACCGAGCTGAACAAGGTGATCGCGGCGCTCCGGGACTTCTACGCCAACGAGGGTTTCCTGTTCGAGAAGGACCTTGGCGAGCGGGCGATCACGCACCGCTTCGCCGTGCATCTGGAGAAGCAGTTCGCCGGCTGGGCGGTCGACTGCAACTACGACCGGCTCGGCGAGCGCACGCTGCACCTGCCGCACGGCACCATCATCTCGACCGACGATCATCTGGGCAAGTCGATCTATCCCGACGTCGTCGTGCATCAGCGCGAGATCCCGAACAATCTGCTCACCGTGGAGATCCGCAAGGCGAGCAACCACACCGCGCTCGATCACGACCAGCACAAGCTGATGGCGCTGACCGACGCGCATGTCTGGTTCGCCTATTGGATCGGCGTGCTGCTGGTGCTGGACGCGCACAATGTGACGATGTCGGAGGTCTATGTCAGCGGCCTCCTCGATCAGCCGCTGTCGCGCTGGTTCGCAACGCGGCTGGAAGAGATCGGCCTTGCGGCCGCGCATTGAGGCGCGATCTCGTAAGCGTCAGATGTCGAGGTCAAAGCGGAAGTCGCCCCAAATTGCCATGGAGTGAAACATGAGCAATGAAAGTGCTCACAATCGGCCCACCGTCCCTCTCGCAGCTTCCCTTGCCCTGTTCAGCGAAAATCTGATCGCACGGCGAGGTGTCGAACAAGCGAACATCCTGTTCGGGGGCCAGATAGATCCTGCCATTCAGGCTTTGCGCGTGAGAACCAAAGCCGTCGGCGTTGGCGACAAAGCACCGGACTTTTCGATGCCGATGGCTGAGGGCGGAACATGGAGTCTGGCCGAGCATCTTGCCCAGAACAAGTACTCTTCTCTGGTTATGGTCTTTTACCGCGGCACTTGGTGCGGATACTGCAATGTCTACCTCCGTGGGCTGCTTGGAGTTCAATCGCTGTTGTCCGAAGCCAACGCAGCCTTGATAGCGGTGTCTCCGGAGGCCGTCCCGGTTTTTTCTGACAATACCACTTCCGCCGGCTCGATATTTCCGGTCCTGATCGATCAGGGTGGGAAGATAGCCGAACAATTCGGTCTTACCTTCGAAATGGATGATGCCGCAAAAAGCATATTGAAAGGCTCGAACATCGATCTTGAGAAGCGAAATGCCGACGGCAAGTGGATACTTCCCGTACCTGGTACATTCGTGATTGATCGATCCGGGCATATTGTCTACGCGCATGTCGATGCAGACTATCGCAACCGGCCTGAACCGCAGGAGATCATTGCAATTTGCCGGGCGCTACAGCGATAACCGATATCGCACATTGGAAGATCGAGTGTGGCGGCAGGAAAACGTATTCACTTCCGCCTTTGGCCAAGGCCGAACTGTTGGCATGTCGGTCTCAATGTCGCCTTCTGAGAGCAATCCGGACTCGACGAGTTTATGAGGCCACGCCCGTGAGCTGGCTAATCTTTGGCTGACTCGATGCGCGCTAAAGCGCGTTGAGGTTGGGATGAATCGTCATCGCGCTTTAGGTTCTTGTTTGGGCAAGATCTTTTCGGAAGACCGCTTCGCACTTTTCCGGATCATGCTCTAGCAGCACGGTCGCCTCTCCCCGTCGCGCGCGATGACAAAGGGCCGCTCGCACGACACGAGCGGCCTTTGCATCATCGTCCGTTGCAAGCTCAGTGCAGGGGATCGCCCTGGCCGAGCGCGTAGGCGACGAGGTCCTTCAGCGCGAAGCCGGAGCCGGTCACCGGCGTCCAGTTCGGGTCCTGCGACAGCACGGAGGAATTGTCACCGAACATCATGCCCAGGAAGACTTCGGCGACGATGCGGCCGCCGACCGGCCCGAGTTGCGGCGTCCTGACTCCCGTCGCCGGCGCGCCGGTCGCCGGGACCATCACATCGGTGTGGAAGTTGCGCGCCTCGGCCAGGATGTAGGTCCAGAGCGGGCAGTTGTCGGCAAACACGCCGTTCGCGATGTTCGCGATCTTGACTTGCGGATCGCCCGGTCCCGGCTCGTCGACGGCCTTGCCGATGATGATCTGATCGTCGGTCAGCGGCGTCAGGTTCATCGCCCTGGCGACGGCCTGGCCCGACGGCAGTCCGAGCCGCCAGCCGCGCTCGAGATTGCGCAGCGCCAGTGACGACGGATTGGAGGCGACCTCCGGCGGCAGCTTGCGCAGTGGATCGACCAGCGAGGTATCGATGCGATAGGCGAACTGAAGCCGTCTCTTGTTGTCGGGATTGGTGTCGTCGTCCTCGACGCCGTAGGGGCGCGTGTCCAGATCGATGAAGCGGCCCCAGTCCATGGCGCGTCCCGGTCCCATGGAACGGAAGCCGGTCAGTGCGTTGTGGTCGGGATTGTTGGGATCGGGGAAGATCTGCAGCAGCATGTTGGCCGCGTCGTTCATCCGGTAGCCGGGACGGATCATGGAGTGCCCGAGCCGGTAGGCCGCGACCGAGAACTCGACCGGCATGAACGGATAGGTCTTCCAATGGTAGTGGGCGAGCTTGCTGCGGTCGTAGTGACCTGCGGTCTTCAGCTGGTCAAGCACGCTGGCGTGGACGATGCGCGGCAGGAAGTCGTTCAGCACCACGTATTGATAGTGGAATCTGACGCGCTTCTGCACGTCTTCGAACGACAGGCTGTCATTGTCGTCGACCATGCGGTTGTGAAAGCGCAGCATCAAGGCCTGGAACTGCGAGACGATGCTGTTCTCGTCGTTGCGGGGATCGCCGATCAGCGCGCGGCCCTTGAAGCGCGGCAGGTCGCTGGCATCCGGTACGCCCGCGCCGGTGACCTTCTCGCCGAGGCGGAACTTGATACCGTCATACATGTAGGGCTGATCGTTCGGGCCACGGCCGTAGAGATTGTCCAGGTCGAGCGACGGCGTGCGGAAGTCGACGAGCCCGTCGGGGTCCTGCAGCTTGGTCAACGAGCTGACCGGATCGAAGGTGATGTCGTGGTCGATGAACTGGCCGAAATAGGTGTAGAGCGCGGGAATGCCGCTCTCTTCCGCATCCGGCCCGTCCTTCGGTCCGTCGAAGTCGGCGACCATCTTGTCGGCCAGCGCCGACAGGTTCGCGACATTGTCGGAATCGTTCGGGCCGAATTTGGCCGGTGCGAGCTTGCGGAACATGCGTCCGAAGCGGCCTTGCGAAAGCGACGAACGCGTTGCGTTCAGACCGCGCGGAACAACTGCGTGGCGGCTGGTCATTGAAACACCTCCCTGAAAAGTCACGGTGGAACAAATAAAGCTAAAGTTGTTTTCAACATAATATGCATGTCAGGCTAGATCAGGCGTTTGGACGCCACAAGCCGCCACTTCACACGTTGCGCGGCATCGATGCTGTTCCGGGAGCAAGCGCGATGGACAAGCTGCGGCTGCGCTTTGCAAATTCTTCCCGGAACGATGGCGGATAACATTCTCGTCATCGAAAGACGCAAGCGGCTTCGCGCAGTGTCAATTCGCGGGATCGTCGGCGAGACGGATCGTCTTCACGTCGAGATTGTAGCGACGCGCGCGTCGTGCGCGCACGCCGCGACGTCGTCGGTCGTTGCGCTGCTGCGCGAACGTACAGCGCAGGCGATGATATCGATCGTTCGAAGGATGCGCCTGCGCGGCCGGGGATGCTACGGCGAGCAGGGCCGCGAGCGATGGAATGCCTTGCGTTCGCGACGAGGCACATCGTGCCGCAGCGAGCGGCCGGCTATGTGATCTCGGCCACAGTTTGCGATGGGGTTCCGGCCTATCGTGAGCAGACTTGCATGCGTCTCCCCGGGAGAACTACGCTTGCCACATTCCGATCAGGTATTTTGGAGGTTCTGATGCATAGGTCATACTTGCTGGCTGCGACAGCAGCGCTGGCGCTTCTCACGCAAACACCGCTCGCGTTGGCCCAGGGCGCGCCTGCTGCCGCCGGCACCGCGGCGCCTGCGGCGACAACGACTGCGCCGGCAGCGACGACGACGGCGCCCGGCGCAGCCACCGACAGCTCCAGCCAGCCGAGCGATTCCAAGAAGAGCGCGTCGAAGAAGTCCGCGAAGAAGAAGATGACGCGGCAGCAGGAGATCGATCATTCGGTCGACAGCGGCACCGTGCCCGCGCGCTACCGCAGTTCGGTGCCCAAGCAGTATCAGCAATACATTCCGTTCGATAAGCAGTGACGATCGCGCGGCGGCGCGAGGCGATCAGCCTTTGCGCCGCCGATGTCCTCGAAGGACGGCCCTGGAATGGGATCTTGGCCCTGCCGATTCCGGCCCCACATCCCCGGTGGCGGTCTGCGAGAGCGGTGCTAGATTAGGCCAAAGCCCGGGGGGAGCAATGAGTGACGACGTGAAGGATGCTGGCCTTGTGGCCATGATCAGCAGCATCCTGGGAGGCAACAGGCGCGCAGCAGACGGTATCGTACCGCCGCCGCTCACCGAGGTTCCCCCGACCGCGCCGACGAACGGGTTTGAGCTGGTCGAGCCGCCCACCCCCGATGCTGCGCCGGCCAAGGCCGAGAACAGGCCCGAGAACAAGGCCGAGATCAAGCCCGAGAAAGCGGCCGAAACCGTGCCGGCAGTCACAAAGCCGGTCGAGCCGCCGGTGAAGATCGCCACGACGCCGGACGGCAGGCAATTGCTGCCTGCGGAAGCGATTGCCGATCTCGTGCTCGGCGAGCTGCGCAAACTGGAGGATTTTCCGGCGACCGGCGCCTCAGTCACGGTCTACGGCTACCGGCACTGGAACGCGATGATCACCTTCGCGCCGTTCTCGACGACGTTCCAGAATGCGACGCGGTTCCGCCAGGCCATGCCGGACCTCGTCTTCAAGCTGCGCCGTTTCGTCGAACTTGAGATATAATTCGGCAAATCGTCCAAAACAGTTCGACAGGATTTTGCATTGAGCGTCGCCTTTACCAAGGAAGAGAGCGCCGAAACCGCGGCAGAGACGCTGCTGCCGGATCGCCCGATCTCGCCGCATCCCAACCTCGTGACGGAAGCAGGCTTGCAGGCGTTGCAGAGACAGCTCGACGAAGCGCGCGAGGCCTATGAAGCCGCGCAAGCCATCGAGGACGTCAACGAGAAGCGCCGGCAGTCGGCGGTGCCGTTGCGTGACGCCCGCTATCTCACCGAACGGCTGCGCACGGCGCAGGTCGTTCCTCATCCGGCCTCGACCGATATCGTCGCCTTCGGCAGCACGGTGACCTTCAGCCGCCCTGACGGCCGCGTGCAGACCTATCGCATCGTCGGCGAGGACGAAGCCGACCCCAAGGCAGGCTCGATCTCGTTCGTCGCGCCGGTCGCGAAGTCGCTGATGGGGAAGGCGGTCGGAGACGTCGTTGGGGCGGGCACGCAGGAGATCGAGATTCTGTCGATCGCATGAGGGGCGCGCAGGGCGAGGCGAGGATTGCTATCGACAGGGGCGATCTCATTCGCCTAAACCATGGGCCATGCGTTTCAATTGTCTCGTCCTGATATCGATGGTCTCCGCCGTGTCCGCGCAACAAAGCCCGATGGTTGGATGAGACGGTTTTTGTCGGGAGCGTTGCCGTTTTATGCGCTGGCCGGGTTGGCCATGTGCATGTACCTCGTCCTGTACAGGACTGATCTCTTCGACTTGAACGCCATCGTCCAGGATGCGACCGGTTCACCGTGGTTTCCGGTATTCATATTCGTCTGCGTGCTCCTGGAGTCCGTCTTCCCGTATTTCGGCTATTTCCCCGGAACCGCGCTCATCCTGATGTCCGTGGCGCTCAATCCGAAGCCCGCGGATGTCTCCGTTTTCGTCGTGGCGTGGCTCGCCATCATCGTGGGCGCCGTCTTGAGTTACGGACAGGCTCGTTTTTTCAGACCGTTGTTGCAGCGGGTTGCCTCAAAGGCGGCACTGAACCGGTGTGAGTCGCTTCTCGACGCCTACGGTCCTTACGCGCGCGTCGCCTTGTTCGTTCATCCCAACGCTTGCGCGATGTATTTCACGGCACTCGGACTTCTCGGCCGGAACCTGACGCGAGAGCTCGCCTATCTCAGCGTGGGCGCAGCGGCCTCCGTGGGCATTCTGTTCGTCGTCGTGACCAGACTCGTGTCGTCCATCGGCACGACCGACGATGGGGAATTGCAGGTGCTGCTGGCGGCAGCGCTGGTCGCCATCGGGACCCTCGTCGGCCTCTACGCAGCCTTGCGGCCGGCTCGGGCCGCATGAAGCCTGAACAAGCGAGCAGAGCGCCGTACTCGCGGATGGTTCCTCTTGATGGCGAGACCGCAGCAGGCCCCATCCTGGCGGATTTGGGAATAAGTCTGCAAATTTCTCGCTATTCGGCCAGAAGTGGTTATACCTGAGGCATCACCGCGCGCCCCTGGCAGTCTATCGGTGACTGAGAGCGTTGCGCTCCCGCCCAAGCTAAGGAGGCGGTCAGGTGTCAAATCCAGCCAAATTCGATTTGCGTGAGTGGGGCGTGCCTCCGACGCTGCTGCTGGTCGTTTTCGTGCTGCTCATCGCGGCCGCGTTTATCTTTTAACGTCGGCCCTTCTGCGGTCCGGACCGCGCAACAAACCCGCCAGGAGGTCGCAATGGCCAACAAAGCAACGATCAGGAATGCGTATGGAATGCCGGCCGTGTTCGCTGGATCGAAAACGGGAAGTGATGACGCGGCTTTCGTCTTTGTCAGGGTGGGAGATGAGGAGCGCCGTATGCGATGGGCCGAATGGGATTCGCTCCCGGCATGGACTGGGCCTCGTCCTTCCTGGGGACCGAAATCCAGCACTCCGACATCCATCATCGACTGAGACATTGCGGAAGCCAGGTACGACTTGGCCCCTGGATACGCTGGCGGCACGTCGTGGAGCAAATGAGACGAACGCTGCTGTTGCGAAGTGGAGCGAGTAAAGCGCCCTCCGGGAGGTTGTAATCGCGTGCCGGAGTAGCCAGCTGAGGAGCTCAGCATCCGACGCCTTGGGCGCTGCCCGGATTCGCGACGCCTTAGCCACGCCAAATCCTATTGACGAAATCGGTCAACGGCACGTCGCCCCGACGTGTGCGTCACGGGTCAGGATCACCTATGCCTACCGAACATGCCAGCGTGCGGGTCGTCCACAAGCCCTGGGGCGTCGGCGATCTCAAACCCTGGAGCAATATTGACGGGTCTGGTGGTGCCGTCGGCGAGCTGTGGTTCGAGCGATCCGACGAGAGCGCACCCACCCCCGCCTTGCTGCTCAAGCTGCTGTTCACCAGTCAACCGTTATCCATCCAGGTTCATCCAGATGACACGTTCGCGCGCGCAATGGGGATGCCGAACGGCAAGAGCGAGGCATGGTACATCCTCTCGGCCCAGCCCGACGCGCAGATCGGCGCTGGATTGAAACATCAGGTAACGGCGCAGCAGTTGCGTGCATCGATCCAGGACGGCTCGATCGCCGAACTCGTTCACTGGCGATCGGTTGCCGCAGGTGATGTCATCTACATCCCGGCCGGCACCATCCACGCCATCGGAGCCGGCATCGTGCTCGCGGAAATTCAGCAACGCAGCGACACGACATTCCGCCTGTTCGACTATGGTCGGCAGCGTGAATTGCACGAGGACAACGCCGTCGCCGTTGCCCATCCGTGGCCGCTTCGAACGCTTGGCAATTCGGCGGCCGTTACCGCCAACCGGACGCTTCTCGTCGCGAGCAAGCATTTCGTTCTCGAACGCATTGAACTTCCCGGAGGTTCGAGCTGGGCGCTGCTTGCCGAACCGGAGACCTGGATGCTCATTCTCGAGGGCCACGCCGCAGTCGGTCTGGCCCCGGCATCCGTCGGGGAAGCCATCTTCATCGGTGGCGGCCGCAACAGCATCGAGGTTGGCGACAATGGATTGAGCGCGCTGATCGCGTATCCCGCCAGCCGCCCGGTCGATTTGCTGTTGCAGAGTCTCGACCAGCCCGGCAAGCATGCCCGTCCGGTCGCGCATTCAGTTCCGCAATTCGCAGGCCTCGCCGAGGCGCGAACGTGAGCCCGCTTCGGCGCATCGCAGTCATCGGCAATTCGCTCCCTCGCCGTTGTGGCATCGCGACGTTCACGACCGATCTGGAAAGGGCGATTTCGAATTCGCGGCCGGACCTGGAGGTCAGCATCGTTACAATGAACGACCACGGACAGGCCTACGATTATCCCGCTTCCGTCGCCCTGCAGATCAAGGATGACGCCATCGAAGACTATGTCCGTGCCGCGGCATTCCTGAATGCGGGCCGATTCGACGTCGTTTGCCTGCAACATGAATTCGGGATCTTCGGCGGTGAGGCCGGCGCTCACATCCTGGAGCTGCTTTCGGGCCTCAGCATGCCTGTCGTCACGACGCTGCACACGGTGCTGGCCAAGCCGACCGCCGCGCAGCGTGCGGTCATGGAGCGCCTCGTCGAGGCGTCTTCCAGGATCATCGTGATGGCGAACAAGGGACGCGAGATGTTGCGCAGCGTCTATCGCGTGCCGGACGACAAGATCGAGGTGATTGCCCACGGCATTCCCGATTTTCCGTTTGTCGAGCCCGACGCGGCCAAGGCCAAGCTCGGATTCAGCGGGCGTTCCGTCATCCTGACCTTCGGGCTGCTGTCCCCCAGCAAGGGCATCGAGGTCATGATCGACGCGATGCCTCTGATCCTGGAACGTCGCCCGGACGCGGTCTATGTCGTGCTCGGCGCGACGCATCCCAATCTGGTGCGCGACCAGGGCGAGGCCTATCGCGAGAGTCTGATGACGCGCGTGCGCGAGCTTGGCATCGACGACCACGTCGTATTCCTCGACCAATTCGTCGATCAGGCGACGTTGCTGGAATTCATTTCCATGAGCGACGTCTACGTTACGCCCTATCTCAACGAAGCGCAGATGACGTCGGGGACGCTCGCCTACAGCTTCGGATTGGGCAAGCCGGTCGTTTCGACTCCGTATTGGCATGCGCTCGAGTTGCTGGATGACGGCCGTGGCGTGATCGTTCCCTTCGGCAACGCGGTCGCAGTCGGCAAGGAAATCGCGCAATTGCTCACCAATGCCCCTCGCCGGCAGGCGATGCGCGAGCGCGCCTACGCCATCAGCCGATCGATGACGTGGGAGCGCACGGCCGAGCGTTACATGGTCGCGTTCGAAAATGCACGTCATGGAGACTGGCTCAAGGTGGTGGCGCGTACCGGGCCGGTCGCGGTCGCCCACAGTCCGGCGGCATCTGATATGCAACTGGATCATTTTCTCTCGATGTGCGACGACACCGGTCTGTTCCAGCACGCCGTGCATTCGGTGCCGAACCGGGATCACGGCTATTGCGTGGATGACAATGCCCGTGCCTTGCTGCTGGCGTGCGCCCTCAACAATCCCGGCGAAACGCGCCTGTCCGAAGTGTTGACGGCCCGTTTCGCCGCGTTCGTTCAGCATGCGTGGAATCCCGACACCAGACGGTTTCGCAATTTCATGGGTTTCAATCGAAGCTGGCTCGAAGACCGTGGCTCCGAGGACAGCCATGGGCGAACATTGTGGGCACTGGGTGAGTGCGCACGCAGGGACGCAAGCCCGTCGCGACGCCGATGGGCCGCCGGCTTGTTTGCCGAGGCACTGCCTGTCGTCGAGACCTTTGGTTCGCCCCGCGCGTTGGCCTTCACCCTGCTGGGTCTGGACGGCTATTGCGCCGCTGTTCGCGATGATGCGCGCGCCCGCGCAATCCGGCTTGCTCTGGCCGACAGGTTGATGGCGAGTCTCGCGTCGGTCGAGACGCCGGACTGGACGTGGTTCGAGGAAGGCCTGGCGTACGACAACGCGCGTCTGTCGCAAGCCCTGATCCTCACGGGGATGGCTACGGAAGCACGGGATTACCTCGCCGCCGGATTGCGATCCTTGCGTTGGCTGATGACGCAGCAAACGGCTTCCACCGGGCATTTTCGCCCCATCGGCACCGACGGCTTCGGTGAGTTGCGCCGGGCGCCTCGCCCGTTCGACCAGCAGCCGGTGGAGGCCGCGGCGACGATCGCAGCCTGCCTGACCGCCTGGCGCGCGGAAGGTCATGCCGAATGGAAAGCGATCGCAACCAACGTTTTCGCCTGGTTTCTTGGCCGGAACGATTTGTCGATCGCGCTCGTGGATCCCGAGACCGGCAGTTGCCGGGATGGATTGCATCCCGACCGTGCCAACGAAAACCGCGGCGGCGAATCCGTCGTGTCTTACCTGCTCAGTCTTGCGGATATTCGTCAGCTTGCGCGCGTCAATGTCAGCGTGACGCCGTCGGCGGCGCTTCGCGTCATCGGCGTCTGAGTTCGGTTGACCTCTCCAAAGATCCGAGGACATCTTGTCGCAAGCCAGTTTCCTGCATCGGCAAGCGCTCCATCTGCGCCCCGACCCTACGCGCGTGATCGTTCGGCCGTTCAAGCCGGCAACTGAGCCGCGCGATCTCAACCCGACCGACAAGACGCGCGCCAACCACATCGTCGAACGCGTTTTGGCCCTTGACCCCGAAGTCACCGCCAGCCTGTTGGCGGACGTCTTGGCGAACTTTCAGGGCCGGCATCGCAACCTGCTGGAGACGTTCGAATTCCGCGCCGAGGAGATGGAACGGGCGCTGGCGGCTCACGGCGCTTTTTCGAGCGTCCAGCGCCAGTTGATCGGAGCCTATTTCCTCAACGAATATTCGTTCGAGGCGTCCGCCCTGTTCAATCCCAGCATCGTGCCGCATCCCGACCAGTCGGGCGCGCCGAAAGGCGGCTTGCGCTTCGTTCTCAGTCTCCGGGCCGTCGGCGAGGGGCACGTATCCTCGCTGACATTTCGCACCGGCACGATCGCAGCCGATGGCAGCCTGGCGGTCGATCCGACCGCGCGACTGGCCTCCAGTCCCCGCATCGGGAGCCGCGTACCCGGGCCGTCAGGCGAAACGGTTGAAATTACGTTCAAGGAAGAACAGGACATCAGCGAACGGGTGATTTTTCCGGTTACGGAGTCACAGTCCCAAGGCATCGAAGACGCCCGCTTCGTCCAATTCAGCGATGAGGATCGCAAGACGTATTACGCGACGTTCACCGCGTATACGGGCAGAGCGATACGGTCGGAGTTGATCGAAACGCGCGACTTCCTGTCATTTCGAATGACGCCGCTGCAGGGGACCGCCGCCCACAACAAGGGCATGGCGCTGTTCCCGCGCAAGATTGACGGCAAATACGCGATGATCGCGCGGCAGGACAACGAGAACCTTTACTTGATCTATTCGGACGATCTGCACCAATGGGACGGCGGTCAAGCCATCCTGAAGCCGCGGTTTCCGTGGGAGTTCGTGCAGATCGGAAACTGCGGTTCGCCGATCGAGCTCGATGAAGGCTGGCTGTTGCTCACGCACGGTGTCGGCCCCGTTCGAAAATATTCAATCGGCGCCGCCCTGCTCGACAAGAAGGACCCATCCAGGGTGCTGGGTCGTGCGAGCGAACCTTTGCTGCATCCGGAGCCGTCCGAGCGCGAGGGCTACGTTCCCAACGTGGTCTATACCTGTGGGGCGATGCGGCATCATGATCAGATTATTTTGCCCTACGCCGTCTCCGACACCTATTCCAACTTTGCGACGATCAAGATCGCGGCCCTGCTGCAAGCAATGTCCTGATTGCGCGGAAATCCACGTCTTGGGAGAGGCGGCCTGAGCGGCATCCGGAAGGGTCCATCAATGAAATTGAGGCCCTTGCGCAGCTTCCCGCCTCACGCCGTCGGGCATGGTCACCTCCCTCGACCGTGATGACCTGACTTGCCTCAGGCGTGGCCGAACACCGCATTCTCGCGAATAGATACAGACAGCGCGCCCTAAACCTGCTTCGCTGCTCGATTAGCGTCTTCGGAATATATTAGCGATCAGCCCGGTCTCGTGCCGGGCTTTTCGTCGAATCGCCTGGTTCCATTCGCGAGAGCCACCACGCCCGGGGATGATGCCATCCTGGCCCCTGTCTTGCCCGACGCGTCAAATCGAATTCGGAAAAGCGTAACTTATTGTTTCCGCTCGCCTCGGCTACTGTGCATGGGGTTGTTTTCGACAATTTTGACGGGACGGGTCTCGACCGCCGCGAGGCGTCGATCTTTGTCCGCAACGGGATGGTTCAGGAAGGCTGGCGGGGGGTGGGATGAATGGTGGGCGCACAAGGGATCGAACCTTGGACCTCTCCCGTGTGAAGGGAACGCTCTCCCGCTGAGCTATGCGCCCGGGACCATCATGCAGGCGGCCGGACTTTCGGCCGGCCGGCGCATTGGAGCCCGCGATTTAGAAGTGCGGGCCAAAGGTGTCAAGTTTCCAGGCGCCCCGCGGCCCGAAAACCTTCCGGAGTTCACGCAATCCGGCGACGGGACCGCTTTGGGGCCGTTTACGCGCCCTGCTGGCGGGCGCGGGAGGCGTGGGCCTGGAGTGCGCGGATGCGCTCGGCGAGCGTTCCGCCGCCTTCGGGCAGGGTGCCTGCGGCCGCGCCGTTGGTCGCAGCGTCGTTGGCCGGGCGCGGCGCCGGTCTCGGGGGCTGGCCGGCCTCGGCCGCGAGCAGGGCCTCGATCGGCGAGTTCGGGCCTTCGAGCTGCATCGCGAGCTTGGCCACCTCGGCGGCGATGTCGTTGATGCGCTCGCGCAGCAGCGCGTTCTCCATCCGCTCGGTCGCCCAGGAGCTTTCCGCCTGCTGCTGGATCGCGTTGAGGTCGCGCTGGAGTTTTGCCCGCTCGTCGCGCGCGCTGCGCAGTTGCTCCTCCAGCGCGGTCTTTTCCGCGCGGATCTGCTCCATGGCGGCCGACGACTTGCCGCCGCTCAGGGCTGCGATCTCGACGCGCAGCTCCTTGACGGTGCGCTCGTTGCCCTCGTTGGCCTGGCGGAGCTGGTTGTTCTCGTAGTCGCGCTCGGCAAGCAACTTGCCCTGGGTGGCGAGGCGGCCTTCGAGATCGCTGACGCGGCCCGACAGCATCTCGGCTTCCTTCACCTGCAGCATGAGCTGGCGATCGAGCTCGGTGACGCGCTGGCTCAGATTCTCGACGCGGCCGCGCGCGTCGCCGAGCTCGCGCGAGGCGGTCTCGGATTCGGTGCGCTCCTGCGTCAGCCGGGCCTGCGTCGTGGCAAATTCCTTCTCGGCATCGCCGACGCGGTTCTTCAGCTCTTCGATCTGCGCGCGTACAGCCAACAGCTCGACCTGGCGGCTCTCCGCCATCATCGAGCGGTCGGACAGTTCGGAATTGATCTTTGCCAGCTCGCCCTGCTTGTCGCTCAGCGCAATCTCGGCCTCGCGCAAGGATGCGGTCTTGGCGTTGAATTCCTCTTCGGTGGCGCGCAGCTGCTCCTTCACCGCCTTCTCGCGCGCCTCGAGTGCGAAGATCGTGGCGTTCTTCTCGCCGAGCTCGATCTTCATGCGGTTGATGGCGTCGCTCTTCTTGCCGAGTTCGGCGAGCTGGCTCGTGGTCTTGTTCTTGAGCTGGTCGACGCTCATCTCGAGCCGCCGCGCCGACATGGCGAATTCGGCGCGGAGCTGGTCCTTGTCGGCCTGGATCTCGGCCATCGACAGCGGCGTGGCGGCCTCGAGCCGGCGCGTGGTCAGGCGTACCGCGCGGTTGTGCACCAGCGGCACGATGGCAAGCCCGCACAGCATCGAGAGCAGGAAACCGATCGCCAGGTACATGATCGGTTCGACCATGGGCCAGAACTCCAAAGCTAAGGAAAAATTTACCAACGACATTGCATGCGGGGCCGGCAAAAAGCCAGCCCCGACACGTCGTTAACCTTGATCCGTCGCCTGAGGGGAAAGCGGGGACGCTAGAACGGGTTCCAGGTCGCGCGCGGGGTGAATTTCAAATAGCCGATATTGGCTCCCAGCCGCAGGCCGAGTCCCGAGCGGATCGGCACCAGCACGATGTTGTTGGCGGTGAGCGCCGTCATGCCGAAGCCGCCGATGATGTAGGCCGAGCCGTCGAGGCCGGCGAAGCGCTGGTAGATCGCGTTGGTGGCGGGCAGGTTGTAGACCAGCGTCATCGTGCGCGCGCCGTCGCCGCCCCAGTCGAAGCCGAGCGAGGGGCCCTGCCAGTAGACGCGCAGGTCGCCGGCGTTCTTGGTGTAGAGCGTGCCTTCGCCGTAGCGCAGGCCGGCGACGAAGGCACCGGACCCTTCCTCACCCAGGATGTAGCCGTTGGGCAGGCCCCATTGGCTGACCGCCTTCTCGATGATCGAGGCGAGGCCGCGCGAGACGTTGCCGAAGAAGCGGTGGCCGGCGGTGACGAGCTCGTCCGGCCCATAGGTGCCGGGCGTCGGGGTCCGCTGCGGCGGCGGCAGATCGGGCGGCGGCGCCTGCTGGGCGGAGGCCGGCACGATCCAGCCGACCATCGCGGCAAGCGCGAGCGCAGCAAGGCGTGATGCGAAAGTCATAAAAGAACCCCTGGTATCGAATCCGATCGCTTCCTTAACCTGACGCCAACAGGCGCGGCTCTAGGTTGCGCCGGATGTCCCCTCGACTCGGATGTTATCCGCAGCAACTATGACGGCACAACGGCAGGAAGATAGCCCATTGCGCCCCGGAATTGCCTTGATCGGGCGCCTGGTCTGCCTTCTGGCGGGCATTTGGATCGCCTCTTGCGGAATGTCGGCACAGGCCGCCACCACCGAGCGGATCGTCGTCAATCGTTTCAGCGGCGTGGCCATCGAGGGCTTCGACCCCGTGGCCTATTTCGTCGACGGCGCGGCCGTGCAAGGGACGGCCGAGTTCGAGGCGAATCTCTGGGGCGCGGTCTGGCGCTTCCGCAACGAGGGCAACCGGGCCGAGTTCCTGGCCCATCCCGAAATCTACGGGCCGCAGTTCGGCGGCTACGATCCGGCCGACATCGCCCGGGGCGTTGCCATCGCCGCCAATCCCCGCTTCTACGTGATCTCAGCTCAGCGGCTCTATCTGTTCAGCCGGGAAGCCAATCGCGACGCCTTCGCCGCCGATCCGGAACGCTTCCTCTACGAGGTGGGCAAGCGCTGGCCCGCAATCCAGGACCAGCTCGGTCAGTAGCGGTTTTACAACCTCAGAGGCCTGCTCGGAGTTTTGCCGCCTGCGAGTCGCCCCAGGCGATGAACTCCGGGATGATGAAGCCGCCATCGTGCCGCTCACCGAAGCGGAGCTCGCCGCCCCTGCCGTCGGTCACCCGGCCGCCGGCCGCGGTCACGACCGCGCAGCCGGCCCCGACGTCCCATTCACAGGTCGGCCCGAAGCGGGGATAGATGTCGGCACTGCCTTCCGCGATCCGGCCGAATTTCACGGCCGAGCCGGCCGTCCGTCTGACGGCATTGGGCCTGTTATCGATGAATGCCTCGCTTTTGGGATCGCCGTGCGAGCGGCTCACCGTCGCGATCCAGGGCTCGCCCTGTGCCGGCAATTTGCGGGTATGGATCGGCACGGCAGCGCCGATGGTCGTGCCCTCAAAGCTCACACGCTCGGCACCACGGCCGACGATGCCGCGCCAGAGCAGCCCGAGCGCGGGCGCGGACACGATGCCCAGCAGCGGCACACCTGACGTTACCAGGGCAAGGTTGACGGTGAACTCGTCGCGACCGGCGACGAACTCCTTGGTGCCGTCGAGCGGGTCGATCAGGAAGAAGCTGCCCTGGAACGGCGGCGAGGCGAGCTGGGTCCGCTCCTCCGACAGCGTCGGCACGTCGCCCGCAAGCTGCGCCAGGCCCTCGGCGATGATGCGGTCGGCGGCAAGATCGGCCTCGGTCACCGGCGAGCCGTCCTGCTTGCCTTCGACCCGCATCGTCGCGCGGTTGACGCTGAGGATCGCTTCGCCCGCCCTCACCACCAGCGTGGTCAGCGGCTCCATCAGGCCGGATGCGGCCGCCCCGTCGATGATCCGCTTCACCTGCATGCCTCATTCATCGGCAATTCCGTTCCCTCGACTGATTCGCCGGCGGCTTTAGGGCCGCCTCGACCCTATCGCAAGCTAGCTGCCGCGGGCTTGCGAATGTTAGAACCCGCGGCATCGCCAAGCATGCGTGATTCGCCGCGTCCGTGCCGTGCAATACCAGGAAACCTTTATGTCTGACGCCTCGTCACCCGGTACCGCTACTGCTCCCGATATGCTCGAACTCGCAGCGCTGCTGTGCTCGCGGGTTTGTCACGATCTCATCAGCCCTGTCGGCGCCATCGTCAACGGGCTCGAAGTGCTCGACGACGATCCCAAGCCCGACGATCGCGAGTTCGCGCTCGACCTGATCCGCAAGAGCGCCAAGACCGCGTCCGCCCGCCTCCAGTTCTGCCGGCTTGCGTTCGGTGCCGCCGGCTCTTCCGGAGCCCAGATCGATCTCGGCGACGCCCAGACCATGGCGCGCGGCCACATCGAGGACGGCAAGTGCTCGATCACCTGGAATCTGCCGCGGCTTCTGCTGCCGAAGAATCGCGTCAAGCTGCTGCTCAACATGCTGGTTGTTTCCCAGCACACGATCCCGCGCGGCGGCATGCTGACGATCGATCCGATCGGCGAGGGCGAGACGATGAGCTTCCGCATCACCGCGACCGGGCATAATGCGCGCCTGCCGCAGAACATTTCCGAGCTCCTGAGCGGCGAGCGCGGCCCTGCCGCGGACGCGCACGCGATCCAGCCTTATTACACCCGGCTGCTGGCGCAGGCCTGCGGGCTCATCGTGACGCTCAAGCTGGAGGGCGAAGCCATCATCATTACGGCTTCGTAAACGGGCGGCGTCATCCGCAAGGATTAATCGAATCTTTACGAGGCGCTTCGGCTTGTCCGGAGCGCCTTATCTCTTTGTTGGTTCCGTTCTTTTGCACATACTCAACCATTATTAAACGCTTTGCGGTGAAGCTGGCCCCATTCCGAATTGGCGCATCACGTCTCGTGCGCGCCCTCCCTGTATGAAGGCCTGTTTTCATGGATGATCTGTTGCGGGAGTTTCTGACGGAGACCAGCGAGAGCCTGGACAC